>SCTQ01000214.1 GCA_004322345.1 Aquabacterium sp.
GCTCTTCCGATCTGCCCGCTGCATCGCTGCAGCGGGCCGTTTCGCATCGCCGGGCAGTTGCCCGGCGAGCATGCGGCATCAGGCCGTCGCAGCCTTCGCGGTCTCCACGTACTCCTCGATCTGGTCGAAGTTCATGTACTTGTAGATCTTGTCCGCGTTGGCGGTGACCACGCCGGTCTCGGCCAGGTACTCGGCCGGCGTCGGCAGGCGGCCCAGCTTCGACGCCACCGCTGCCAGTTCCGCCGAACCCAGGAACACGTTGGTGTTCTTGCCCAGGCGGTTGGGGAAGTTGCGGGTCGAGGTGGAGATGCAGGTCGCGCCCTCCTTGATCTGCGCCTGGTTGCCCATGCACAGCGAGCAGCCGGGCATTTCGGTGCGCGCGCCGGCGGTGCCGAAGGTGTTGTAGAAGCCTTCCTTCGTCAGCTCGGCGGCGTCCATCTTGGTCGGCGGTGCCACCCACAGCCGCACCGGGATGTCCTTCTTGCCTTCCAGCACCTTGCCGGCGGCGCGGAAGTGGCCGATGTTGGTCATGCACGAGCCGATGAAGGCCTCGTCGATCTTGGTGCCGGCGACTTCGGACAGGAACTTGGCGTCGTCCGGGTCGTTCGGGCAGCAGACGATGGGCTCCTTGATGTCGGCCAGGTCGATCTCGATGACCGCGGCGTACTCGGCGTCCTTGTCGGCTTCCAGCAGGTCGGGCTTGGCCAGCCAGGCTTCCTGGGCGGCGATGCGGCGTTCCAGCGTGCGGGCATCGGCGTAGCCGTCGGCGATCATGTTCTTCATCAGGACGATGTTCGAGCGCAGGTACTCGATGATCGGTTCCTTGTTGAGCTTGATCGTGCAGCCGGCGGCGGAGCGCTCCGCGGACGCATCGGACAGCTCGAAGGCTTGCTCGACCTTCAGGTCCGGCAGGCCCTCGATCTCCAGCACGCGGCCCGAGAAGATGTTCTTCTTGCCGGCCTTGGCGACGGTCAGCAGGCCGGCCTTGATGGCGTACAGCGGGATCGCATGCACGAGGTCACGCAGCGTGACGCCGGGCTGCATCTTGCCCTTGAAGCGCACCAGCACCGACTCAGGCATGTCCAGCGGCATCACGCCCGTGGCGGCACCGAAGGCGACCAGGCCGGAACCGGCCGGGAAGGAGATGCCGATCGGGAAGCGGGTGTGCGAGTCGCCGCCGGTGCCCACGGTGTCGGGCAGCAGCAGGCGGTTCAGCCAGCTGTGGATCACGCCGTCGCCCGGGCGCAGGGCCACGCCGCCGCGGTTGCTGATGAAGGCGGGCAGCTCGCGGTGCATCTTCACGTCCACCGGCTTCGGATAGGCGGCCGTGTGGCAGAAGGACTGCATCACCAAGTCGGCCGAGAAGCCCAGGCAGGCCAGGTCCTTCAGCTCGTCGCGGGTCATCGGGCCGGTGGTGTCCTGGGAGCCGACGGTGGTCATCTTGGGCTCGCAGTAGGTGCCCGGGCGGATGCCCTGGCCTTCGGGCAGGCCGCAGGCGCGGCCGACCATCTTCTGCGCCAGCGTGTAGCCGCGGCCGGTGTCCTTCGGCGCCTGGGGCAGGCGGAAGACCGTGGAGGCGGGCAGGCCGAGGAACTCACGGGCCTTGCCGGTGAGGCTGCGGCCGATGATCAGGTTGATGCGCCCGCCCGCCTGCACCTCGTCCAGCAGGACCTGGCTCTTCAGCTCGAAGGTGGCCGCCACGGCACCGTTCTTCTCGATCTTGCCCTCGTAGGGGTAGATGTCCAGGGTGTCGCCCATCTCGAACTTGGACACGTCCACCTCGATGGGCAGCGAGCCGGAGTCTTCCTGGGTGTTGAAGAAGATCGGGGCGATCTTGCCGCCGAGCGTGACGCCGCCGAAGCGCTTGTTGGGCACGAAGGGGATGTCCTCGCCGGTGGCCCAGATGACGCTGTTGGTGGCGGACTTGCGGGAGGAGCCGGTGCCGACCACGTCGCCGACGTAGGCCACCAGGTTGCCCTTCTTCTTCAGGTCCTCGATGAACTGCATCGGGCCGCGCTTGCCGTCTTCCTCGGGCTTGAAGGCCGCGTCGGGACGCGTGTTCTTCAGCATCGCCAGGTAATGCATCGGGATGTCCGGGCGGCTCCAGGCGTCGGGGGCGGGCGACAGGTCGTCGGTGTTGGTCTCGCCGGGCACCTTGAAGACGGTGACGGTGATCTTCTTGGCCACGGCCGGGCGGCTGGTGAACCACTCGGCGTCGGCCCAGGACTGGATCACGGCCTTGGCGTTCGCGTTGCCGGCCTTGGCGAGTTCAGCCACGTCGTGGAAGAAGTCGAACATCAGCAGCGTCTTCTTCAGGCCCGCCGCCGCCACGGCGCCGACTTCGGCGTCGGTCAGCAGGTCGATCAGGGGCTTGACGTTGTAGCCGCCGACCATCGTGCCCAGCAGCTCGGTGGCCTTGGCGCGCGAGATCAGCTCGACGGCCACGTCACCGTGGGCGACGGCCGACAGGAAGGAGGCCTTGACCTTGGCCGCATCGTCCACGCCCGGGGGCACGCGATGGGTCAGCAGGTCCAGCAGCGTGGCTTCTTCGCCGGCAGGCGGGTTCTTGATCAGCTCGATCAGCTCGGCGACCTGCTTGGCGTCCAGCGGCAGTGGGGGGATGCCGAGGGCGGCGCGTTCGGCGACGTGTTCGCGATAGGTTTGAAGCATGGCTTGCTCTTGGTTGGCGGGTTGGTGATGCGGTGGCGTCGTGCTCAATTGATGAGCGCGGGCGGGGGCGGGCTGTTCTTGGCGGCCTCTTCGGCGGCCTTTTGCACCTCGTGCACGCACTGGTCGACGATGCGCTGCCCCGTCTTGGTGTTCAGCAGCATGGACTTGAATGCGATTTGCAAGAGCAGGGCCTGCCCCTTGACGTCCTCCAGGCGCAGTGCGCCGGTGGACGAGAGCACGGGCTTGAGGATCCAGACCTGGCTCTTGTAGCGAAGGTTGAGGTAGCCGGGGTTGGTGTCGTTGCCGTCCAGCACGATGGTCTGGCCGAACTCGCAGACGTAGCGGCCGATGTGGGCGCGCCTGGCTGCCTCGAATTGCTCGTCGGAGGCCGGCGGCAGCTGGACCAGCTTCTGGGCCACGACCTGGTCGAGGACTTCCTTGGAGGGCTTCGCCGCCTTCTTCTTGGGCGCCTTGGCCTTCTTCGGGGCGGCTGCATCGGCGGCGGGAGAGGCTGCGTCGGCAGCCAGGGCGGCATGGCCGAGGGCCAGGCAGGCGGCGAGGGCGCAGGCGATCCGGGTGGTCGGGGTCATCGGGGGTGGTCTCCTCAGGCGGGCAGGGCTGCCGAGCGGGCAGCTTGGGGGCGGTCGGTTATTCGGTGGCCTCTTCGAAGAAGGCGTCGACCGCTTCGTTGGGCAGCGGCTGGCCGGTGCGCCAGGCGCGTTCGAGCACGCACCAGTAGTAGCGGTAGCTGGCCCGGTCGTGCAGCTGGCCGCGGTGGGCCACCGGGCCCCACTCGGCCGCGCGCGCGGCCAGCAGGATCTCCACGGCCAGGTCCACTTCCGCTGCCACCGGCGCGAAGGCCTCGATGATGGTGCGGATCTGGTCCGGGTGGATGCTCCACATGCGCGTGTAGCCGAATTCGCGTGCGGCCTTCACGGCGCAGCGCTCCAGCAGGCGGTGGTCCTTGAATTCCGTCACGACGCAGTGCGAGGGCGTCTTGCCGTGGCGATGGCAGGCCGCGGCGATCTCCAGCTTGGCGCGCACGACCAGCGGGTGCTCGAACTGCCCGGTGCCGGTCATCGCCGAGCGCGGGATGGCGCCGCGGTGGGCCGAGACGAAGTCCATCAGCCCGAAGGACAGGGACTCGATGCGGGCGTGGGCGGCCAGCGCATCCACGGCGGCCAGCCCGGCGTGGGTCTCGATCAGTCCGTGCAGCGGGATGCGGCGCCCGCCGGCCAGCGCGTCGATGCGCGCGGCTGCGGCATCGACATCGGATGCGGCGCGCAGCTTGGGCAGCATCAGGTAGGCCGTGCGCGGCGCGATGGCCGGCAGCAGGGCCTGCACGACGGTGTCGAAGGCGGGGTGCTCCGTCGGCGGCAGGCGCACGCCGACGCGGTCGAAGACGTTGAGTTCGGAGTCCAGCAGCGAGGCCACCAGGGCGGCGTGTTCGGCCTCGCCGCCGGCGGTGGCGCCATCCTCGCAGTCCAGCGTCACGTCGAACAGCGCGGCGCCGCCCGGCTCGCCCCAGTCGCGTTGCAGTTGCAGGCTCTTGCGCATGCGCTCTTCCACGCCCGCGTAGTGGTCGCAGACGGGCAGGGCGCTGGGCGCCGGCTCGTCGTCGAACAGGACGTCGCGGGGGTGGAGCGATGCGGGAGGATTGCTCACGGGTCTCGTAGGTCGTCAGAGATGAAAAAGGCCGGCTCACTCATCGTGCGCCGGCCTCGTTCTTTCAGGCCACTGCTTGGCAGCGCCACCGCCGGTGTTGCCCAGCGGGCACCGCGGATCCGGCTTTGCCGGCCCGCTGGTGACGCCCCGCGGCGGGGGCGCGCGAAGCGCGCAGGGGGTGGGTCACAGCAGGTGCTTGACGCCGTCCTGTTCGCCTTGCAGCTCGGCCAGGGTCTTGTTGATGGCTTCCTGCGAGAAGGCGTCGATGGCCAGGCCTTCGACGATCTTGTACTTGCCATTCTCGGTGATCACGGGGAAGCCGAACACCACGTCCTTGGGGATGCCGTATTCGCCGTTGGAGGGCACGCCCATCGTGACCCATTCGCCGTTGGAGCCCAGGGCCCAGTCGCGGATGTGGTCGATGGCGGCGTTGGCGGCGGAAGCGGCAGACGACAGGCCGCGGGCGGCGATGATGGCGGCGCCACGCTTGCCCACGGTCGGCAGGAAGGTGTTGGCGTTCCACTCCTGGTCGTTGATGGTGTCCTTGATGGACTTGCCGCCGGCGGTGGCGAAGCGGTAGTCGGCGTACATGGTGGGCGAGTGGTTGCCCCACACGGTCAGCTTCTTGATGTCGCCGACCTTCACGTTGGCCTTGGTGGCCAGCTGCGAAGCGGCACGGTTGTGGTCCAGGCGCAGCATGGCGGTGAAGTTCTCGCGCGGCAGGTCCGGAGCAGACTTCATCGCGATGTAGGCGTTGGTGTTGGCGGGGTTGCCGACGACCAGGACCTTGACGTCGCGCGAGGCGACGGCGTTCAGGGCCTTGCCCTGGGCGGTGAAGATCTGGGCGTTGGCGGCCAGCAGGTCGGCGCGCTCCATGCCGGGGCCACGGGGGCGGGCGCCGACCAGCAGGGCGTAGTCGGTGTCCTTGAAGGCCTGCAGCGGATCGCTGTGGGCTTCGATGCCGGCCAGCAGCGGGAAGGCGCAGTCTTCCAGCTCCATGATCACGCCCTTCAGCGCGTTCTGGGCCTTCTCGTCGGGGATCTCCAGCAGTTGCAGGATGACGGGCTGGTCCTTGCCCAGCATTTCGCCGGAGGCGATGCGGAACAGCAGGGCGTAACCGATCTGGCCGGCAGCACCGGTGACGGCCACGCGGACGGGAGATTTGCTCATGTTGCGACTCCAGGAGTGTGGAAGAGAGAAGAAAGCCGGATCGGGATGCGCCGGGGCTGCGAAAAGCCGGGTGCCTGACGGCGCTGCTGCGCGTGGGTGCGGGGGCGATCGCAGGCTGCGTTGCCTGCCGTGCCATGAGCCGCACGGACGCGAAAAACCGCGTGAGTGTAGGCGAGTCGGTGCGGCGCAACTGTAGTTCCCGAGTCGCCTAGCGTCAATGATCTTATGTCTTATATAAGACATATTTCATTGGATTGCTGGCAGCGTGGGCGCTCTTGTGTTGCAATGCGCTTCCATGGCCACCTCCCCCCATGCTCCCAAGCAGGCTGCCGAGTCTCCGGCAGGAGGCGGCGGTCCCTCGTTCAGCCCGCTCTACCAGCAGATCAAGGCGCTCCTGATGCGCAGCCTGCAGACGGCGGAGTGGGCGCCCGGCGCCATCATCCCCAGCGAGACCGAGCTGGCTGCCCGCTACAAGGTGAGCCAGGGCACGGTGCGCAAGGCCATCGACGAACTCGCCACCGAGAACCTGCTGGTGCGCCGCCAGGGCAAGGGCACCTTCGTCGCCACGCACGCCGAGCAGCAGATCCAGTACCGCTTCCTGCGCCTGACCGCCGATTCGCCCGAGGAGGCCGGCCCGGTCGAGCGCCAGTTCCTGGATTGCAAGCGCCTGCGTGCGCCGGCCGACGTGGCCCGCGCGCTGGACCTCAAGGCCGGCGAGACGGTGGTCGAGGTGCTGCGCCTGATGTTCTTCGCCGGCACGCCGGTCGTGCTCGACGAGATCTGGCTGCCCGGCTCGTTGTTCAAGGGCCTGACCGCCGAGCGCCTGGGCGAGTACCGCGGCCCGATGTACGCGCTGTTCGAGACCGAGTTCGGCGTTCGCAT
>SCTQ01000215.1 GCA_004322345.1 Aquabacterium sp.
GGCGGCGATCCAGCCGGCGAGCACGTCGCCGGTACCGGCCGTGCCCAACAGGGCGTTACCGGTCGGGTTGATCGCGGGTGGCGCATCGCCGGGCGCCGTGATCACGCTGCCCGATCCCTTCAACACGACGACCGCACCGCACGCGGCGGCGAGCTTCTTCGCCGCGCCGAGGCGATCGGCCTGGACCTCGTCGACCCCGCACTCGAGCAGGCGCGCAGCCTCCAGCGGGTGCGGTGTCAGCACGGTGCCCCAGCCACGCGGCGCGCGGGCAGCCAGCAGGCTGCGCAACTGGGCATCCTGGGCGATGGCGTTGAGGGCGTCGGCATCCAGCACCAGTGCGCGGGCGCGGCCGAGCACTTCGGGCAGCGCCGGGCGCACGGCGTCCCCACCGCCGCAGCCGCAGGCCACGACATGGCCCGGCTCCCAGGCCGTGTCGTCGAGCCTGGTGCGGAACATCAGCTCGGGCGTCAGCGGGTCAAGCGCCACCGAGTCTGCGGGGGCATCGGCCTCCAGCAGTCGCAGGTAGACGCGACCCGCGCCCGCCCATAGCGCGGCACGCGCGGCCAGCACGGCGGCGCCGCGCATGCCGCGTGTGCCGCCGACCACGTGCACGCTGCCGAAGCTGCCCTTGTGCTGGGCATGCCGGCGCGGTTGCGGCCCCATGCCGGCGGATTCGCCGCAGAGCAGGGCGTCCGCCGCCTGCGCGGGCTCGACGCCGAGGTCGCAGAACCAGGCTTCACCGACCTGGTCGCGCCCGTGGGCCGTGAAGAGCGAGGGCTTCAGGGTCAGCAGGCTGAGCGTGTGGTCTGCCCTGACGCAGCGCGTGGCAGCCACCGTGTCGTCCAGCCAGCCGGTGTCGGCGTCCAGGCCCGAGGGCAGGTCCAGCGAGAGGACGGGTGCATCGCCGCGGTTCAGCCAGGCCACGGCCTCGGCCACCTCGCCATGCGGACCCTGGCGGATGCCCAGCCCCAGCAGTGCGTCGATGGCCAGGTCGCTGGTCCGGGCTGGTCGCGCCGGCAGGCCGCTGGTCACCGTCACGCCGATCTGCTGCGCGCGCAGCAGTGAGGCCGCGGCATCGGCCGGCAGGCGGGCCGGATCGCCGATCAGCGCGACGCAAACCGCCCGGCCCAGGTGGTGCAGGTGGAAAGCAGCTTCCAGCCCGTCGCCGCCGTTGTTGCCCGTGGCCGCCAGCACCTGGACCTGGCCCGCATGCGGTGCCAGGGCCTGGGCCAGCCGTGCTGCCGCCCAGCCGGCGCGCTGCATCAGCGTGTGCGGGGGCAGGGCGGCCGCGGCCAGCCGCTCGATGGCCCGGCTGGCGGCCGCGCCATGCAGCGGCCAACTGCTGCGCGGCGCGGCGAAAACGCGATGGATGTCCGGTTCGGCAGAGGAGGGAAAGGTAGGCATCACGCTGCAAGTTGGCTTCGAGGCGCGCCGGCATGCTAAACTCCGCGGGTTTTTCCCGGCACTGCTCACTTGCTGACGCAGAGCCCGGCACCGGAACCCCGATTGCCGCAGTGGAAAGACCAATCGCAAACCCGGTCGCACAAAAGGTGTCGATGCGTTGCGGCGAAGGCCCCAGGAACGAGATTCCAGCCACCGCCGAAGGCGCAGCGATTCTGACCGGATTTCAGTCCCAACCTTTGGAGTTTCAAATGTCCTATTCGATGCGCGACATGCTGGAAGCCGGTGTCCACTTTGGTCACCAGACCCGCTTCTGGAACCCCCAGATGGCCCCGTACATCTTCGGCCATCGCAACAAGATCCACATCATCAACCTCGAGAAGACGCAGCCGCTCTTCGAGGAGGCGATGAAGTTCATCCGCCAGCTGTCGGCTCGCCGCGGCACGATCCTGATGGTCGGCACCAAGCGCCAGGCCCGCGAGCAGATCGCCCAGGAAGCCGCCCGCGCAGGCGTGCCCTACGTCGACCAGCGCTGGCTGGGCGGCATGCTGACCAACTTCAAGACGGTCAAGGGCTCGCTGAAGAAGCTGAAGGACATGCAGGCCCAGGTCGAAGCCGGCCTCGAGCAGCTGAGCAAGAAGGAAGGCCTGCTCTTCCAGCGCGAGCTGGCCAAGCTGGAGAAGGACATCGGCGGCATCCAGGACATGAACGCCCTGCCTGACGCCCTGTTCGTGATCGACGTCGGCTATCACAAGATCGCCGTGGCCGAGGCCAAGAAGCTGGGCATTCCCGTCATCGGCGTGGTCGACACCAACCACTCGCCCGAAGGCATCGACTACGTGATTCCCGGCAACGACGACTCCTCCAAGGCCGTCACGCTGTACTGCCGTGCCGTGGCTGATGCCGTGCTGGAAGGCAAGGCCAACGCCGTCAACGAGACCGTGCAGGCCGCCTCCGGTGGCGATGAGTTCGTCGAGGTCAGCGAAGCCGCCTGACCGGCTGTTGCCCGCTTCCCAAAGGGGCTGCTACAGCCCCTTTTTCACAAGTTTCGAGATTCCGGCTGCCCGGCGCTGACCGACGCAGCCCCTACCCAACGGAGAGCAAGATGCCTGCAATCACCGCCAGCATGGTCGCCGAGCTGCGTGCCAAGACCGACGCCCCGATGATGGAATGCAAAAAGGCCCTGACCGAAGCCGACGGCGACGCGGTCAAGGCCGAAGAGATCCTGCGCGTCAAGCTGGGCACCAAGGCCAGCAAGGCCGCCTCGCGCGTCACCGCCGAGGGCATCGTGTCGTCCTTCGTCGACGGCACCACCGGCGTCGTGATCGAGCTGAACTGCGAGACCGACTTCGTCGCCAAGAACGTCGACTTCCTGGCCTTCGGCAAGACCCTGGCCGAACTCGTCGCCAAGCAGAACCCGGCCGACGTGGCCGCGCTGTCCGCGCTGGAGATCGGCGGCCAGACCGTCGACAAGGTGCGTACCGACCTGGTGGGCAAGATTGGCGAGAACCTGTCGATCCGCCGCTTCAAGCGCTATGCGGGCGGCGGCAAGGTGGCCGTGTACCTGCACGACACGCGCATCGGCGTGCTGGTCGAGTACGAGGGTGACGACACCGTCGCCAAGGACATCGCCATGCACATCGCCGCGATGAAGCCCGTGTCCCTGTCGTCGGACCAGGTGCCCGCCGAGCTGATCGCCGCCGAGCGCAGCGTTGCTGCCGCCAAGGCTGCCGAGGACGCCGAGAAGGCCAAGGCCGACGGCAAGCCCGTGCAGTCCGACGAGATCGTCGCCAAGCGCATCGAAGGCTCGGTGCAGAAGTACCTGAAGGAAGTGTCCCTGCTGAACCAGGCCTTCGTGAAGAACGACAAGCAGACGATCGAGCAGGTGCTCAAGGCCTCCAACTCGACGATCAAGGGCTTCACGCTCTTCGTCGTCGGCCAGGGCATCGAGAAGAAGCAGGACGACTTCGCCGCCGAGGTGGCTGCGCAGGTCGCCGCTGCGAAGGGCCAGTAAGGCCCGGGGCCCGGGGGAGCCTGGCCGGTCCGTCCGGCCGGGAACCTGCAGGCCCGATTTACGCTCTCATTCCGCGGTCGCCATCGGCGGCCGCTTTTCAAACGCCCGGAGCCCCACGCATGCCCGCCTATCAGCGCATCCTCCTCAAACTGTCCGGTGAAGCCCTGATGGGGGAAGATGCCTACGGCATCAACCGCGCGACCATCGTGCGCATGGTGCGTGAAGTGCAGGAGATCACCCGCCTGGGTTGCCAGGTGGCGGTGGTCATCGGCGGCGGCAACATCTTCCGCGGCGTGGCCGGCGGCTCGGTCGGCATGGACCGCGCGACGGCCGACTACATGGGCATGCTGGCCACCGTGATGAACGCGCTGGCCCTGGCCGACACGATGCGCCAGGAAGGCATGACGGCTCGCGTGATGTCGGCCATCAGCATCGAGCAGATCGTCGAGCCCTACGTGCGCCCCAAGGCGCTGCAGTACCTGGAAGAAGGCAAGGTCGTGATCTTCGCGGCCGGTACCGGCAACCCCTTCTTCACCACCGACACCGCCGCCGCGCTGCGCGGCGCCGAGATCGGCGCCGAAGTGGTGCTCAAGGCCACCAAGGTCGACGGTGTCTACACTGCGGATCCCAAGAAGGATCCCACCGCCACCCGCTACAGCAAGATCACCTTCGACGAGGCGCTGATCAAGAACCTGGAAGTGCTGGACGCCACCGCCTTCGCGCTGTGCCGCGACCAGAAGCTTCCGATCAAGGTGTTCAGCATCTTCAAGCCCGGCGCGCTGAAGGCCGTGGTGATGGGTGAGGACGAGGGCACGCTGGTCCACGTCTGAGCCGGCGGCGGCGCCCTCCTTTCCTGGTTTCGAGGAACAGACATGAGCATTGCAGACATCAAGAAGACCGCCGAGCAGAAGATGGCGCGGTCCATCGAGTCCTTCAAGACCGAACTCGGCAAGATCCGCACCGGCCGCGCCCACGCGGGCCTGCTGGACCAGGTGCAGGTGGAGTACTACGGCTCCATGGTGCCCATCAGCCAGGTCGCCAACGTGACGCTGATCGATGCACGCACCATCAGCGTCCAACCCTGGGAAAAGGGCCTGGGCCAGAAGATCGACAAGGCCATCCGCGAGTCGGACCTGGGCCTGAACCCCTCGCTGCAGGGCGACCTGATCCGCGTGCCGATGCCGCCCCTGACCGAGGAGCGCCGCCGCGAGCTGACCAAGGTGGTCAAGCACGCCGGCGAGGACGCCAAAGTGGCCGTTCGCAACCTGCGCCGCGACGCCAACGAGCAGGCCAAGAAGCTGCTCAAGGACAAGCTGATCACCGAGGACGACGAGCGCCGCAGCCAGGATGAGGTGCAGAAGCTCACCGACCGTACGATCAACGAGGTCGACAAGCTGGTGCAGGGCAAGGAAGCGGAGATCATGGCCGTCTGAGGCCGCCCATCCCCGTGTCCGTCCCGCGTCCATCGTCCTCTCGCGCATGAGCCATCCCTCGAGCGTCCCGCGTCACCTGGCCATCGTCATGGATGGCAACGGCCGGTGGGCCAACCGTCGCCTGATGCCCCGGGTGGCCGGGCACAAGCAGGGGGTCGATGCGCTGATGAACACCGTGCGCGCCTGCGCGGCGCGCGGCATCCAGTACCTGACCGTCTTCGCCTTCTCGTCCGAGAACTGGAAGCGCCCGCAGGACGAGGTTTCCGGCCTGATGAGCCTGATGCTCTCGGCCGTGGCCAAGTACCTGGGCAGCCTGGAGCGCGAAGGCGTACGCGTGCGCATCGTCGGCGACCGCGCCGGCATCTCGCAGCGCGTGCGCCAGGCCTGCGAGGAGTGCGAGCAGCGCACCCGTCACAACACCCGCCTCATCCTGACCGTCGCCTTCAACTACGGCGGCCGCTGGGACATCGTGCAGGCCTGCCGGCGCGCGATCGCCGCCGGCGTGCCGGCCGAGGAACTCGACGAGGCGCGCCTGTCCGGCTTCATGTCGATGGCCGACACGCCCGACCCGGACCTCTTCGTGCGCACCGGCGGCGAGGTCCGCGTCTCCAACTTCCTGCTGTGGCAGATCGCCTACAGCGAGCTCTACTTCACCGACTGCCTGTGGCCGGACTTCGACGCGGCCCAGCTCGATGCCGCGCTGGCCGCCTACTCCGCGCGCGACCGCCGCTTCGGCACGTCGCAGGAGGCGGTGCCCATTCCGCCCGATTCCTCCTCCTCGATCTTCGGAGACTGATCCGATGCTGCGGCAACGCGTGCTGACGGCCCTGGTCCTGCTGGCCATCCTGCTGCCGGCCATCTGGGCACCGGTGGCTTGGCCGTTCGCCGCAGTCAGCCTCGTCTTCGTCGCGGCCGCCGGCTGGGAATGGGCGAAGCTCAACGGCTCGGCTGGCGCACCCGCATGGGCACTCGGCGCCGCGGTGCTGGCGGCCGGCATCGCGACCGCGCTGGGCTGGTCCCAGGTCCAGGTCGCCGTTGCCGGCTGGCTGTGGCCCGCCGCCACGCTGGCCTGGGTGGCCGGCGGCTGCTGGGTGCTGGCACGCGGCATCGCGCATTGGCGCGAGCTGTCGCGCACGCTGCGGCTGCTGCTGGGCGTGGCCATGCTCTGGCTGGCCTGGCTGGCGATCATGCAGTCCAAGCTGATGGGGCTGAACTTCCTGCTCTCGGTCTTCTGCCTGGCCTGGGCGGCCGACATCGCAGCCTACTTCGGCGGCCGCGCCTTCGGCCGCCGCAAGCTGGCGCCGTCCATCAGCCCGGGCAAGAGTTGGGAGGGCGTCTATGCCGGCATGCTGGGCACCCTGGTGCTGGCCGTGGGCTGGGTGCTGGCCGACCGCGCGCTGAATCCCGAACTGCCCAGCTTCTACACGCTGCTGGTGGGCCGCTGGGGCTGGGCCGGGCTGGTCGTCGTGCCCGCGCTGACGGCGATGACGGTGGTCGGCGATCTCTTCGAGTCCGCCGTCAAGCGCGTGGCCGGCGCCAAGGACAGCAGCAACCTGCTGCCCGGCCACGGCGGCGTGCTCGACCGCATCGATGCCTTGCTGCCGCTGTTCCCGCTGGCCTGGACCTGCGTGGTGATCGCCCATGCCTGACGTGCCGCGCCAGAAGCTCTGCGTGCTGGGCTCCACCGGCTCGATCGGCGTCAGCACGCTGGACGTCGCGGCCCGCCATCCCGAGCGCTACGAGATCTTCGCCCTCAGCGGCCACAGCCGCATGGCCGAGCTGGCCCGGCAATGCGCGGCCCATCGCCCGCGCTATGCCGTCGTGCCCGATGCCGCACGGGCCCAGGCCCTGCGCGACCACCTAGCCGGTGGCGGGCTGCCGCAGATCCTCGTCGGCGCCCAGGCCCTGGCCGAGGTTGCGGCGCACGAAGACGTGGACGCCGTGATGGGCGCCATCGTCGGTGCCGCCGGGCTGCAGCCCTGCCTGGCCGCCGCGCGTGCCGGCAAGCGGCTGCTGCTGGCCAACAAGGAAGCCCTGGTCGTCGGCGGGGCGCTCTTCATGCGTGCGGTGGAGGAGGGCGGGGCGCAGCTGTTGCCCATCGACAGCGAGCACTCGGCCATCTTCCAGTGCCTGCCCGAGGACCGCTCCACCTGGGCCAGCCGCATCGACCACATCGTGCTGACGGCGTCCGGCGGCCCCTTCCGCACGCGCGACCCGGCCACGCTGGCGGACGTGACGCCGCAGCAGGCCTGCGCCCATCCCAACTGGGTGATGGGCCGCAAGATCTCGGTCGACTCCGCGACCATGATGAACAAGGCGCTGGAGGTCATCGAGGCCCGCTGGCTCTTCGACCTGCATCCGCGTCAGGTGCGCGTGGTCATCCATCCGCAGAGCATCATCCATTCGATGGTCGTGTGCCGCGACCATTCCGTGCTGGCCCAGATGGGCACGCCCGACATGCGCGTGCCCATCGCCTACGGCCTGGCCTGGCCCGAGCGCATCGCCTCGGGCGCCGAACAGCTGGACTTCCTGTCGCTGTCCCAGCTGAGCTTCGAGCCGGCCGACGCCCGCCGCTATCCCGGCCTGCAGCTGGCCTGGGCCACGCTGGAGGCTGCGCCCGGCAGCACCGCGGTGCTCAATGCCGCCAACGAGGTCGCCGTCGCGGCTTTCCTCGAAGGCGCGATACGCTTCGACCGCATCCACGCCGTCAACGAGACCACGCTGGAGCGCCTGTCCCCGCCGGCGGGCGCGGCCGACAGCCTCGAGGGGCTGCTGGAGCTGGATGCCGCCGCGCGCCGCGTGGCGGCCGAGCTGGTCGAGGAGCTGGTCCCATGAGCCTGTTGAGTTCCAACATGTTGCCGGCCTTCCTGGTGACGATATGCGTGCTCGTCTTCGTCCACGAGTACGGCCACTACCGCACCGCGCTCGCCTTTGGCGTGAAGGTGCTGCGCTTCTCGATCGGCTTCGGCCCGGTGATCTGGCGCCGCCAGCGGGGCGAGACCGAGTTCGCCCTCTCGCTGCTGCCGCTGGGCGGCTACGTGATGATGCTGGGCGAGGACGGCGCCGTCGATGTGCCGGCATCCGAGCGCCATCGCACCTATGAAAGCAAGCCCGTCTGGCAGCGCTGCGCGATCGTGCTGGCCGGGCCGGTGGCCAACCTGTTGCTGGCCGTGCTGCTCTACGCCTGCGTCAACTGGAACGGCGTGCAGGAGATCCAGCCCATCCTGGGGGCGCCGACGCCCGGCAGCATGGCCGAACGCGCAGGCTTGCAGGCGGGCGAACGCGTGAGGGCCGTCTCGCGCGACGAGGAGGACTGGACCGAGATCCGCTCGATGAGCGACCTGCGCTGGCAGCTGATGCAGGCGGCGCTGGATGCGCAGCCGCTGCATCTCGAGCTCCAGGAATCGGACACGGCACAGCGCCACCGCCTGCTGCTGGACTTCGACAAGGAGCGGGTCGAGGTCGATGCCAGGCTGCTGGACAAGGTCGGGCTGCCCGACGTCTACATGGAGCCCGTGCTCGGCGAGCCCATGCCGGGTGGTCCCGCGCAGCAGGCCGGGCTGCGCTCGGGTGACCGCCTGCTGTCGGTGGACGGCACCCCGGTGGCCGACAAGATGCACGCCATCCAACTGATACGCGCCAGCGCGGCGAGCGGGGTGCAGGGCGCGCCGCGCCCGCTGCGGATCCGCGCCGAACGCAACGGCAGCGTGGTGGAGCTGACGGTGCAGCCGCGGCTGTCCAGGGGCGACAAGCCCGTGCCGATGATCGAGGCCGCCTTCTCGGGCCGGCCGCAGATGGTGACCATCCGCTACGGCTTCATCGAGGGCCTCGCGGCCGCCGCGCGCCAGACCTGGGAGATGTCGGCGGTGACGCTGACGATGCTGGGGCGGATCGTCACCTTGCAGGCATCGCCGGACAACATCAGCGGGCCGCTGACCATCGCGGCCTATGCCGGCCGCTCGGCCGAGCTGGGCCTGTCCCAGTTCCTGTCCTTCCTCGCCGTGGTCAGCGTGAGCCTCGGCGTATTGAACCTGCTGCCGTTGCCGATCCTCGATGGCGGACGCCTCATGTATCATCTTTTCGAAGGCGTGACGGGGCGGCCGATACCTGTCGAATGGCGCGATCGGCTGCTACGCGGCGGGTTGGCCATCATGCTGCTGGTGATGTCCCTCGCCCTCTACAACGACGTGGTCCGGTTCCTGGGCCCACAAACCTGATCGCATGCTTCATCACAAGAGCTCTACGAAGGCCGCGCCTTTCCGCCTTCGGCCCCTGATCGCCGCCGCCATTGCCGCGGCGTTTCTGCATCAACCCGCGATGGCCGTCGAATCCTTCCAGCTGAAGGATATTCGGGTCGAGGGGCTGCAGCGTACCGAGGCCGGTACCGTGTTCGCGTCGCTGCCTTTCCGCGTCGGCGACACCTATACCGACGAAAAGGGCGCCGCGGGCCTGCGTTCGCTGTTCGCCACCGGCCTGTTCAAGGATGTGCGCCTGGAGATCGACGGCAACGTCGTCGTGGTCATCGTCGAGGAGCGTCCGGTCATCTCCAGCGTGGAGTTCGCTGGCGCCAAGGAATTCGACAAGGACGCGCTGCTCAAGGCCCTGAAGGACATCGGCATCGGCGAAGGCCAGCCCTTCGACCGCGCGCTGGCCGACCGCGCCGAGCAGGAGCTCAAGCGCCAGTACCTCAACCGCAGCTACTACGGCGCCGAAGTCGTCACCACGATCACCCCGATCGAGCGCAACCGCGTCAACGTGACCTTCGCCATCCGCGAAGGCGAGATCGCCAAGATCAAGGAAATCCGCGTCGTCGGCAGCAAGGCCTACTCGGAGGGCGACCTGCTGTCGAACTTCGAGCTGACCACCGGCGGCTGGCTGACCTGGTACACCAAGTCCGACCGCTACTCGCGCGCCAAGCTCAACGCCGACATCGAGACCCTGCGCGCCTACTACCTGAACCGCGGCTACCTGGAGTTCAACGTCGTCTCCACGCAGGTCGCGATCTCGCCGGACAAGCAGGACATCCGCATCACGATCAACATCGACGAGGGCCAGCCCTATGTCGTGACGGGCGTGCGCCTGGAAGGCGACTATCTGGGCAAGGACGACCTGTTCAAGTCCCTGGTCACCGTCAAGCCCGGCGAGGCCTACAAGGCCGAGGACGTGGCCTCCACCACCAAGGCCTTCACCGACCGCTTCGGCGCCTTCGGCTATGCCTTCGCCCGCATCGACTTCCGCCCCGAGATCGACCGCGCCAACGGCCGCGTCGTCGCGGTGTTCAATGCCCAGCCCGCCAAGCGCGTCTACGTGCGCCGCATCAACGTGGCGGGCAACACCCGCACGCGTGACGAGGTCGTGCGCCGGGAATTCCGCCAGTTCGAATCGTCCTGGTACGACAGCCAGAAGATCAAGCTCTCGCGCGACCGCGTCGATCGCCTGGGCTATTTCAAGCAGGTCGGCGTCGACACCGAGCAGGTGCCGGGCACGGCCGACCAGGTCGACCTGACCGTCAGCGTCGAGGAACGCCCCACCGGCAACCTGATGCTGGGGGCCGGCTACTCCAGCGCCGAGAAGCTGACGCTGTCGGCCTCGATCAAGCAGGACAACATCTTCGGCTCCGGCAACTACCTGGGCATCGAGCTCAACACCAGCAAGTACAACAAGACCTACGTGCTGAGCACGGTGGACCCGTACTTCACCGACGACGGCATCTCGCGAGCGGTGGACCTGTACTACCGCACCAGCCGCCCGCTGAACAGCCAGGGCGAGGACTACCGCCTGGTGACCCCGGGCGCGGCCATCCGCTTCGGCATCCCCTTCACCGAATTCGACACGGTCTTCCTGGGCGTGGGCATCGAGCGCACCGAGATCCAGGGCTCCAGCGCCTACCTGCCGAACAACTACTTCCTCTACCGCGAGCGCTTCGGCAAGGTCTCGCACTCGCTGCCGCTGACCTTGGGCTGGTCGCGCGACGGCCGCGACAGCACCCTGGTGCCGAACTCCGGTCGCTACCAGCGCCTGAGCGCGGAGATGGGCATCGCGCTGGATTCGCGCTACCTGCGCACCGACTACCAGATCCAGCAGTACTGGCCGCTGTCGCAGCGCTACACACTGGCGCTGAACGGCGAGATCGGCTGGGGCACGGGCCTCAGCGGCCGGGCCTTCCCGATCTTCAAGAACTTCTACGGCGGCGGCCTGGGCACGGTGCGTGGCTTCGAGCAGGGCTCGCTGGGCCCCGTCGACGTGACCGGTGCCTACATCGGCGGCAACCGCCGCATCAACCTGAACGCCGAGTTGTACGTGCCCTTCCCGGGTGCCGGCAACGACCGCACCCTGCGCCTGTTCGGCTACATCGACGCGGGCAATGTCTGGGGCGAGAACGACGAGCTCAAGCTCGACAGCCTGCGTGCCTCGGCCGGCATCGGCCTGAGCTGGATCTCGCCCGTGGGCCCGCTGAAGCTGAGCTACGGCACGCCGATCCGCAAGTTCCCGCAAGATAGAATCGAGCGCTTCCAATTCCAGATCGGAACTGCGTTCTGACGACCATGAGACCGTTCATCGCGCCGCTGCTCGCTGTCTGTGCCGTCGCCTTCGCCACCACGGCCGCGGGCGCCCAGGAGTTGAAGATCGGCTACGTCAACAGCGACCGGCTGATGAGCGACTCCGCGCCGGCCAAGGCCGCGCAGGCGCGGCTGAAGGCCGAGTTCTCCAAGCGCGAGCGCGATCTCGCCGAGATGGATGCCCGCCTGAAGGCTGCCTCGGACAAGCTCAAGAGGGACGAGCCCACGCTGTCCGAGCCCGAGCGCAACCGCCGCCAGCGCGAACTGGTCGAGCAGGACCGCGACTACCAGCGCCGGCGCCGCGAGTTCCAGGAGGACGTCAACCAGCGCCGCAACGAGGAGCTGGCTTCCGTGGTCGAGCGCGCCAACCGCGCGATCAAGCAGATCTTTGATTCCGAGAAGTACGACCTGATCGTGCAGGACGCCGTCTTCTTCAGCCCGCGCGTGGACATCACCGACAAGGTGATCGGCGCCCTGAACAACACGCCTGCGCCCGCTGCCGCGGGCAAATGAGGTGGTTGCCTCCCCTGCCAACATGACCGCCAGCGCGGTCAAGCTCGGCGACATCGTCGCGGAGCTGGGTGGTGAGCTGATCGGCTCACCGGAGCTGTCGATCGAGCGCATCGGGCCGCTGGAGACTGCGGACGCCGGCACCATCGCCTTCCTGTCCAATCCCAAGTACCGCCAGCAGCTGGTCGCCAGCCAGGCCGGCTGCGTCATCGTCGCCTCGTCACTGCGCGACGAAGTCGCCGGGCGCACAGCCGCGATCCTGACGGACGACCCCTACTACTACTTCGCCCGCCTGACCCAGCTGTGGGCCAGGCGGCGTCGGGGCAAGGAGATCGTCGGGGTCATGCCCCAGGCGGCGGTCTACCCCGGCGCGCGCCTGGGCGACGACGTATTCGTCGGCCCCTTCGCCGTGATCGAGGCGGGGGCCGTCATCGAAGACGGCGCGCGAATCGGCGCGCACTGCTTCATCGGCCGCGATGCCCACGTCGGCGAGGGCAGCCGCCTGGCGCCCCATGTCACGCTGGGCCACGACTGCCGCATCGGCAGGCGGGCCGTCGTGCACAGTGGCGTGGTCATCGGCGCTGACGGCTTCGGCTTCGCGCCGCACCAGGGCCGCTACGAGAAGATCGAGCAACTCGGCGGCGTACGCATCGGCGACGACGTCGAGATCGGGGCCAACACCTGCATCGACCGCGGTGCGCTGGACGACACCGTGCTGGAAGACGGCGTCAAGCTCGACAACCTGATCCAGATCGGACACAACGTGCGTGTCGGCGCGCATACCGCGATGGCGGGCTGCGTCGGTGTCGCCGGCAGCGCCCGCATCGGCGCCCACTGCACGGTGGGGGGGGCGGCCGTCATCCTGGGCCATCTCACGCTCGCCGACGGCGTGCACATCTCGGCCGCCTCGGTCGTGATGCGCTCCATCCTCCAGCCCGGCCAATACAGCGGCATCTTCCCCATAGACGACAATGCGTCGTGGGAGAAAAACGCCGCCACGCTGCGTCAGCTGCACTCCCTGCGCGACCGCCTGCGCGCATTGGAAAAGCAAGTCAAGCCATGATCGCCATGATCGATATCCACCGCATCCTCAACAAGCTCCCGCACCGCTACCCCTTCCTGCTGGTGGACCGCGTGCTGAGCATCGACAAGGGCACGAAGACCCTGCGTGCGATCAAGAACGTGACGATCAACGAGCCCTTCTTCCAGGGCCACTTCCCCAAGCGCCCGGTGATGCCCGGCGTGCTGATGCTCGAAGCTCTGGCCCAGGCCGCCGCGCTGCTGGCCTTCGACGTGCTGGACCAGGACCTGGACGACAACACGATCTACTACTTTGCCGGCATCGACGGCGCGCGCTTCAAGCGTCCGGTGGAGCCGGGCGACCAGCTCTTCCTGGACGTGATCCTGGAACGCCACAAGGCCGGTGTCTTCAAGTTCAAGGCACGCGCGCTGGTGGGCGAGGAACTCGCCGTCGAGGCCGACCTGACCTGCACGATGCGCGCAATCGCCTGATCGCTGCCCCCGCGCCATGCCGCAGATCCATTCCACCGCGATCGTCGATCCGAAGGCCGAGCTGGCCGATGACGTCGTCGTCGGCCCCTACACGATCATCGGCCCCGAGGTACGCATCGGCGCCGGCACCGAGATCGGCCCGCACTGCGTGATCGAGGGCCGCACCACCATCGGCCGTGACAACCGCGTCTGGCAGTTCGCCTCGCTGGGCGCCGCGCCGCAGGACAAGAAATACGCCGGCGAGCCGACCGAACTGCGCATCGGCGACCGCAACACCATCCGCGAGTTCTGCACCTTCAACCGCGGCACGGTCCAGGACGGCGGGCTCACCTCGGTAGGCGACGACAACTGGATCATGGCCTACGTGCACATCGCCCACGATTCGCACGTCGGCAACCAGGCCATCCTCGCGAACAACGCGACGCTGGCCGGCCACGTCTACATCGGCGACTGGGCCATCGTCGGCGGCCTCACCGGCATCCACCAGTTCTGCAAGGTCGGTGCACACGCGATGACCGGCTTCCAGAGCCACATCTCGCAGGACGTGCCGCCCTTCATGATGGTCTCCGGCAACCCGCTGTCCGTGCACGGCTTCAACGCCGAGGGCCTGCGTCGCCGCAGCTTCGGGGCCGAGCGCATCGCGGTGGTCAAGCAGATGCATCGCCTGCTCTATCGCCAGGGCCTGACGCTGGAAGAGGCCAAGGCCGGCATCGCCGCGCTGGCGGCCGATCATCCGGGCTCGGCCGACGACATCGCGCTGATGTCCGATTTCCTGGCAGGCATCACCCGCGGCATCGTCCGCTGAACGTGTTCCCATGACGGACTCTCTGCGGCTGGCCATGGTCGCCGGCGAGGCGTCGGGCGATTTGCTCGCCGGCCTGTTGATGCGTGGCCTGAAGCGGCGCTGGCCCGACCTGCACGCCGCCGGCATCGGCGGCCCGCGCATGGCCGAACAGGGCTTCGAGGCCTGGTGGCCGCACAGCAAGCTGTCGGTGCACGGCTACATCGAGGCGCTCAAGCACATCCGCGAGATCCTCGGCATCCGCAACCAGCTCGCCAAGCGCCTGCTCAGCGATCCGCCCCGGGTCTTCATCGGGGTCGACGCGCCGGACTTCAACCTCGGGCTGGAGGCACGGCTGAAGGCGGCTGGCGTGCGCACGGTGCACTTCGTCAGCCCGTCGATCTGGGCCTGGCGCGCCGAGCGCATCTTCAAGATCGCGCAGAGCGTGGACCACATGCTCTGTCTCTTCCCCTTCGAGCCGGCGATCTACGCCCGGCAGGGCATCCCCGCCACCTACGTCGGCCATCCGCTGGCCGACGCCATCCCGCTGCAGCCGCCACGGGCCGCCGCCCGCGCCGCGCTGGGCCTGCCGCCGGATGCCCAGGTGGTGGCCCTGCTGCCGGGAAGCCGCAAGGCGGAGGTCGAGTACATCGCGCCGGCGCTGGCTCGCGCCGCCGCGCTGCTGCGGCGCGAGCGTCCAGGCCTGGCGTTCATCCTGCCGGCGGTGCCCGGCCTGCGCACGCGCATCGACGCCATCCTGGCGCGCGAGGCGCCGGACGCCGGCATCCGCGTCTTCGACGGCCGCTCGCACGAGGCCCTGGCCGCCTGCGACGTCACGCTGATCGCCAGCGGCACTGCGACGCTGGAGGCCGCGCTGTTCAAGCGGCCGATGGTGATCACCTACGCGATGAGCGCGCTGTCATGGCAGCTGATGAAGCGCAAGCGGCTGCAAGCCTGGGTGGGCCTGCCCAACATCCTGTGCGAGGATTTCGTCGTGCCCGAGCTGCTGCAGCACGATGCCACGCCGCGGGCGCTGGCCCTGGCCACGCTGGCCTGGCTGGACGACCCGGCGCGCAGCGCCACGCTGTCCGCACGATTCCTGCAGCTGCACGAGCAACTGCGCTGCGACACCGCCACAAGAGCTACCGATGCGATCGCGAAAGTCCTCCAAGCCTGACCAGCTGCCGCTGGACTGGAACGACGGCATCGCCGGCCTGATCGCCGGCGTGGACGAGGCCGGCCGCGGCCCCCTGGCCGGACCGGTGGTGGCGGCTGCCGTGATCCTGGACGACGCCCGTCCCATCCGCGGCCTGGCCGACTCCAAGGCATTGACGGCCAAGCGTCGCGAAGCGCTCTTCGACGAGATCCGCGCCCATGCGCTGTGCAGCGTGATCGCGCACGCGACGGTGGACGAGATCGACCGCCTGAACATCCTGCAGGCCACGCTGCTGGCAATGCGCCGCGCGGTCGAGGGGCTGCGCCTGCGGCCGCACCGCGTGCTGGTCGACGGCAACCAGCTGCCGCGCATCTCGATCGCCGCCGAAGCCATCGTCAAGGGCGACGCCAAGGTGGCGGCCATCTCCGCCGCCTCCATCCTGGCCAAGGTGCACCGCGACCGCCTGTGCCTGGAACTGCACGATTCATGGCCCGACTACGGCTTCCAGTCGCACAAGGGCTACGGCACGGCCGAGCACCTGGACGCGCTGCAGCGCCTGGGCCCGTGCCCGGCGCACCGCCGCAGCTTCGCGCCGGTGGCCGCCGCCTGGCGCGAGGCCGGGGACGAGGTCCTGCAGGTGCAGGCGTGACCCAGCCGCTGCGCGTCAGCTCGCGCGACAACCCGCTGCTGCATCGCCTGCGCAAGCTCGCGCGCGACCCCGGCGCGTACCGCAAGCTGGGGTCGGTGTGGCTGGAGGGGGATCACCTCGCGGCGGCCTGCCTGTCGCGCGGCCTGCGCCCGTCTCAGGCCGTGATCAGCGACAGCGGCTGGCTGGATGCCCGGCTGCATGCGCTGGCGCAAGGCTGCGAGCGCATCGCCATCGTGCCCGACGAGGCATTCAAGAGCTTCAGCGCACTGGAGTCGCCCGCGGCCATCGGCTTCGTGCTGGACCTGCCGGCTGCACCCGACCTGCTGCCCGGCGTGCCCACCGTCGTGCTGGACCGGCTGCAGGATGCCGGCAATGTCGGCGCCATCCTGCGCAGCGCGGCGGCACTGGGGGTGCGTCAGGTCGTCGCGCTCAAGGGCAGCGCGGCGCTATGGTCGCCCAAGGTGCTGCGCGCGGCGATGGGTGCGCATTTCGCGCTGCACCTGGCCGAGTCGCGCGAGCCGGCCGAACTGCAGGCCCTGGGCCTGCCGCTGGTGGCCACCAGCTCCCACGGCGGCGAGGACCTGCCGGCCGCTGCGCTGCCGCGGCCCTGCGCCTGGGTCTTCGGCCACGAGGGGCAGGGCGTGGACGCCGACCTGCTGGCGCAATGCGCGCTGAAGGTGCGCATTCCCCAGCCGGGTGGCGAGGAATCCCTGAACGTGGCAGCGGCAGCGGCGATCTGCCTGTACGAAAGCCTGCGCCGCGGGGTTTGAGCCGGCGGCCGCGGAGTGCAGCGGGTCGCCAAGGGGACGGGCCTTGCCCTAGACTTGCCGCTTCATGCAGTCCAGATCCTCGGGAGCCTCCAGATGAACCAATCCCTCCAGTCCGTCCTCACCCAGGGCAGCGTGCAGTCGCGCAACCGCGTGCTGCGCAACACCTACGCGCTGCTGGCGCTGTCCATGCTGCCGACCGTGCTCGCGGCCTGGGCCGGCGTGGCGATGGGCTTCTCCGGCTTTACCGGCCGCCCGGGCATCGACGCCGTGATCTTCCTGGCCGTCTCCTTCGGCTTCTTCTATGCGATCGAGAAGAACAAGGAAAGCGGCCTGGGTGTCGTGCTGCTGTTGGCCTTCACCGGCTTCATGGGCCTGATGCTGTCGCGCCTGCTGGGCGCGGTGCTGGGCAACTTCAGCAACGGTGCGCAGTTGATCACCATCGCCTTCGGCGGCACCGCGGTGATCTTCGCCGGCATGGCCACCCTGGCCACCACCATCAAGCGGGACCTCTCCGGCCTGGGCCGCTGGCTGTTTGCCGGCGCGCTGCTGGTGCTGGTCGCCGGCCTGGCCAACATCTTCCTGCAGATGCCCGCGCTGATGCTGACCGTGCTGGTGCTGATGCTGGCCGTGTTCTCGGCCTTCATCCTCTACGACGTGAAGCGCGTGATCGACGGCGGCGAGACCAACTACGTCACCGCGACGCTGGCGATCTACCTGGACATCTACAACGTGTTCCAGGCGCTGCTGAGCCTGCTGAGCATCTTCGGCGGCGAGCGCGACTGATCGGGGCTTCCTCGGCAAGCAAAGGGCCGCTCAGCGGCCCTTTGCTTTTGGAGCCGCCGGCAGCCGCAGGCTTGGTGGCATGACCTGAGGGGTAATCGACGCGTGCCGGTGCTTGCGCAACGATGCGGCCATACCAACGCGAACGAAAGGAAAGCAAGATGACCGGCTCCGACATCCTTCCCCTGGCAGTGGCCCTGCTGATCGGCATGGGCGCGATAGGCTCGTGCATCGGCGTGGCGATGTCGGGGATGAAGTTCCTCGAATCCTCGGCACGCCAGCCCGAGATGGTGGACACGCTGCAGAGCAAGTTCTTCCTGGTGGCCGGCGTCACCGATGGCGCCTTCATCATCGCCACCGGCATCGGCCTGTGGTTCGCGACGGCGAATCCCTTCAAGGGTTGACGCAGGGCAGGCGCTGGGCGGGGCAGGGCACAATGACCCCAACCCGACAGCCCGCAGCAGCCTCCCCTCGTGCCGTCCTCAAGCAGCAGTCCCACCCCGGTCACCTGGCGCGACCTGCTGCTGTCGGCCCTGCTGCTCTTCCTGCTGCTGTGCGCGGCGACGGCCGGGGTGCTGTGGTGGGGCTGGCAGCACCTGTCGGCCCGCGTGCAACTCGGGCCGCAGCGGGCGACGATCGAACTTCCGCAGGAGCTGGACGTGCGGGCTGCCGTCGACAACGCCGTGCGCGTGAAGATCGACCAGGAGCTGCCGGTGCGCGTGCCCATCCGGCAGACGTTGAGCATTCCCATCACCGACCCCATCCCGCTGCAGGTCAGCGTGGACACCACGGTGCCCATCGACATCCAGGTGCCGGTCGAGCACGTGGTGCACATCGACCAGAGCATCGACGTCGACGCCAAGGTGAAGACGCGTGTCCTGGGGATCCCGGTGACGGTGCCCATCCAGGGCAGGGTGCCGCTGAAGGCCGACGTGCCCATCAGTCTCGTGATCCCGGTCAAGCGCGAGTTGCCGGTCTCGTTGACGACACGGGCCAGCGTGCGGCTGGCCGAGCCTCTGAACCCGCGCATCGACACCGTGATCGAGGCCCGCATCCC
Organism: Aquabacterium sp.; assembly: GCA_004322345.1. Classification (GTDB taxonomy): domain Bacteria; phylum Pseudomonadota; class Gammaproteobacteria; order Burkholderiales; family Burkholderiaceae_C; genus Aquabacterium. The sequence continues at coordinate 18,624 of SCTQ01000215.1, forward strand.
CGTGCGCGAGACGCTGAGCCTGCCCGTCACGGCGCCGGTGGACGCGCGCCTGCGCTTCCCGCGCCAACAGGTGCAGGCGGGACTGGCGGCGATGCAGGTGGACCTGCCGCTGCATGAGGTGGAACTGCGCCGGCGCGATGCCTCGGCGCCCGGGGCCGTGACGACGCCGGTGGCCGGGTCTGCGGCATCGCCCGCTTCAAGGGCCGCGAGCGGTGCACGCTGAGCCACCCCGCGCGCGCGGCGTGCGCCGCAGCCATGTCGCACTGGTCTACCTGCTCGCCGTTGCGCTGTGGGCCGCGCTGGCCGCTGCCGGCGCACTGGTGCTGTGGCGGGAATGGGGCAGCAGCATGGCCGTGCACGACCAGCCCATCCGCCTGCTGCTGCCCGAGGGGCTGACGGCCAGCGCCGAGATCTCGTCGCGCCTGCATTCGCGCGTGCAGGCCGCGCCGCGCCTGGTGCTGCCCATCGATCAATCGGTAAAGGTGGACCTGGGCCAGGAGCTGGCGGCGCGTGCCACCGTTCGCGTCGTCGTGCCCGTGGAGACCGACTTCCGGTTCCGCCAGGTCATCCCCGTGTCCACCGAGGTCTCGGCCGAGGTTCCCGTAGTGTCCTGGCTGCCGGCGATGAGCGTGAAGCTTCCGGTACACGTGGAGGTGCCGGTGGATCTCACCGTGCCCGTCCGCCTGCAGCTGCCGCTGGCGCTGGACCTGCGGGCCCGCGGCCGGCTGGTCGGGCCGATCACGGTGCCGGTGCGCACGAAGCTGGACATGCGCATTCCCATCAGTGCCGCGGTGGAGGGCGAGGTCACCAGCCGTGCCGACTTTCGCCTGCTGGCGCCGGTGCCGCCGATGGACCTGCGTCTGAGCCAGACGCGCATCAGCCTGCCGCTGCGCGACGTGGACCTGTACGCGCCCCCACGTCCGCAGACCTGCTGCGAGGCTCCTTCGAACTAGTGGCGGGCGTCAGGGCCGGGCCGCTACCGGGCGCGGCTGCCTCAGGCGTTCGGCCAGCTCGAACAGCCCCATGCCGACCAGCATGGCAGCGACGAAGGCAAGCCCCGCCTGCGGACCCATGCCTGCCAGGATCAGCCCCGGCCCCGGGCAGATGCCCGCCAGGCCCCAGCGCCCGTGCTGCCATCCATTCAGGTGAACATCCGCGGCGGGCGGCTGCCGGAGCCGGAGGGCAACGGCAAGCGCCAATCTGCGCATCACTTGCGGGCCCCGCCCGGCGTGCCGGCCTGATCGCGGCCGGAGCTCAGTACTCGCTGCCGGCCGAGGCGTAGCCCGGCGCCAGGTTCTCGAACTTGGTCAGCGGCTTCAGGAAAGCCAGCTTCACCGTGCCCACCGGGCCGTTACGCTGCTTGCCGATGATGATCTCGGCCACGCCCGGCTCCTTCGATTCCTTGTTGTAGTACTCGTCGCGGTAGATGAACATGATCACGTCGGCGTCCTGCTCGATGGCGCCGGATTCGCGCAGGTCGCTCATCATCGGGCGCTTGTCGGTGCGGGTTTCGACGCTTCGGTTGAGCTGCGACAGCGCGATCACCGGGCACTGCAGTTCTTTGGCCAGCGCCTTGAGGCCACGCGAGATCTCGCCGATCACGGTGGCGCGGTTCTCCTCGTTGGAAGACGAGCCGCTCATCAGCTGCAGGTAGTCGACGATGATCAGTCCGAGCTTGCCGCAGATGCGCGCCTGACGGCGTGCGCGGGCCCGCAGCTCGCTGGGGGACAGAGCAGGGGTCTCGTCGATGAAGACGCTGACGCCGCGCAGCTTCTCCACCGCCTCGCTCAGGCGGCCCCATTCGTCGTCGGCCAGGCGGCCGGTGCGCAGGTTCTGCTGGTCGATGCGGCCCAGCGAGCCGACCATACGCAGCGCCAGCTGCGAGGCGCCCATTTCCATCGAGAACACGAGCACGGGCAGGCCTTCCTTGACCGCCACGTGCTCGCCGATGTTCAGCGCGAAGGCCGTCTTGCCCATGGAGGGGCGGGCCGCCAGGATGATCAGGTCGCCGCCCTGCAGGCCGGCGGTCATGCGGTCCATCTCGAAGAAGCCGGTGGGCACGCCGGTGACGTCGCCGGCTCCGTTGTCGGCCAGCTCCTGCACGCGGTCGAGCAGGTCGACCACGAGGTTGTCCATCGAATGGAAGCCCTGCTTGTTGCGCGAGCCTTCCTCGCCGATCTTGAAGATGCGGCCCTCGGCCTCGTCGAGGATGGTGGTGACCGGGCGGCCCTGCGGGTTGAAGGCAGCGGTGGCGATCTCGTCGCTGGCCGAGACCAGCTTGCGCAGGATGGCGCGCTCGCGGACGATCTCAGCGTAGCGCCGCATGTTGGCGGCGCTGGGCACGCTCTGCGCCAGCGCATTGAGGTAGGCCAGTCCGCCGGCCTCCTCGGACTTGCCCAGCGACTGAAGGTGCTCGAAGACGGTGATCACGTCGGCCGGCTTGCTGGCGTTGACCAGCGCGTGCACGGCGACGTAGATCAGCTTGTGCTCATGCCGGTAGAAGTCGGATTCGGTCAGCAGGTCGGCGGCACGGTCCCAGGCACTGTTGTCCAGCAGCAGTCCGCCCAGCACGCTCTGCTCGGCTTCGATGGAGTGGGGCGGCACACGCAGGTGCGCGATCTCCTCGGAGGGCTCGGACTTGGGGAAATTCAACGAGGCGAGGGAGGAGGAGGCCATCGGGGAATGATAGGCAGGAACCGTCGTCACGGCTGTGGATAGAGCTGTGTATGACTTGTGCAGATTCTGGGCACAGCGCGGGACAAGTCGCGCGGCACAAAAAGAAAGAGGCCGGCTTCGCAGCCGGCCTCTTCGTTGCGGAGGACCGCGGTTCGACCGATGTCGATCAGTCGGTCTCGCCGACCACGGACACCGTCACATCGACGACGACGTCGTGGTGCAGCGCCACCGAGACGGCGTGTTCGCCGGTCGTCTTCAGCGGGCCGTTGGGCAGGCGGACCTGGTGCTTGGCGACTTCGTAGCCAGCCTTGGTCAGGCCTTCGGCGATGTCGAAATTGGTGACCGAGCCGAACAGGCGGCCGTCGACGCCGGCCTTCTGCGTGATGGACACGGTCTTGCCGGCCAGCTTCTCGCCTTGCGCTTGCGCAGCAGCCAGCTTGGCGGCCTGGGCCTTCTCCAGTTCGGCGCGGCGGGCTTCGAACTCCTTGATCGCCGAATCGGTGGCGCGCTTGGCACGGCCGCCGGGGATCAGGAAGTTGCGGGCATAGCCGTCCTTGACCTTGACGACGTCGCCCAGGTTGCCGAGGTTGGCGACTTTTTCGAGCAGGATGATTTGCATGATCGCGTCTCCTTAGACCTTGTGCTGGTCCGAGTACGGCAGCAGGGCCAGGAAGCGGGCGCGGCGGATCGAGTTCGACAGCTGGCGCTGGTAGATGGCGCGCGTGCCGGTCAGGCGGGCGGGCGTGATCTTGCCGTTCTCGCCGATGAAGTCGCGCAGCGTGTCGATGTCCTTGTAGTCGATCGACTCGACGCCGGCCACCGTGAAGCGGCAGAAGCGCTTGCGGCGGAACAGCAGCGACTGGGTGTTGCGCTTGGTCTTGCGATCTTTAGAGAATTTGCCTTTACCGCGGGGAGGGGGCATGGTGAGCTCCGGTTGGGTATGTCTGTGAATCGTGCCCGGCCGAGCCTTGACTGCGGCCGAGCGATCAGTTCTGTTCGGTCTGGATGTCGAAGTCCGTGACGTGAAGGATGCTGCCCTTGCCGTTGCGTGCTGCGCTGAGGAATCCGCTGAAGGTGGCGTGGGTGCCGACCGCGAGCTTGTCCAGGCGCTTGGCCACTTCGCCTATCCCGACTGCACGGAGTTCCAGCGTCACCTTGCGGTTCTGTCCGTTTTCCATGAGCTGCGACTCGTGCAGCAGGCTCAGGTCGACGGCAGGAAGTCCGGCCGGGGTGTAGCGGGTGGCTCGGCGTTCGACCACTTGTGCATCGAGAACCAGGCGGTTCATCGAGTGCGGCGGTCGGTCGGCTGGCTGGGTGGCTTGCAGGCTGAGGGCTGTCCGTCAGGTCAGGAGGCTGCGGCTTCCTGCTGGGCGGCCGACTTGCGGGCCTCTTCCTTCTCGACCGACTTCATCATGATCGACGGAGTGGTCTCGGCCTTGTCCTTCTTCACCGTCAGGTGGCGCAGGACGGCGTCGTTGAAGCGGAAGCCGGTCTCGAGCTCGGTCAGCGTTTCCTTGCTGCACTCGATGTTCAGGCACAGGTAATGCGCCTTGGCCAGCTTCTGGATCAGGTACGCCAGTTGGCGGCGGCCCCAGTCCTCGACACGGTGGACCTTGCCGCCGGCGCCGGTGATCAGGGTCTTGTAGCGTTCCAGCATGGCCGGAACCTGCTCGCTTTGATCCGGGTGGATCAGGAGCACGATTTCATAGTGACGCATGGCAACTCCTTGTGGATTCCGCCGGGATGAGCCCCGGCGTGGAAGCCGCCCTCAAGCGTCTGGAAGAGGTGCGGCAGGGAGAAAAGCCCGCGAGTATATACCACCCCTCGGCCGATGGGTACATCGGCCGGTCCCCTGGGGGACGGGGCCGGCTTGGGGCGGCCCGGCGCTCGGCCCCTGCGGCCTCGACGGCTGGTGGACGGTCCACCGCAGCCGTCGAAAGGGCGCTGCTCAGCGCTTTGCGAGGCGCTGCCAGGTGTCGACGACCGAGTCCGGGTTCAGGGAGATGGACACGATGCCCTCGGCGGCCAGCCACTCGGCGAAGTCCGGGTGGTCGCTGGGGCCCTGGCCGCAGATGCCGATGTACTTGCCGGTGGCCCGGCAGGCGGCGATCGCGCGGGAGATCATGGCCTTGACGGCCGGATCCCGCTCGTCGAAGTCCTGGGCCAGCAGGTCCAGGCCGGAGTCGCGGTCCAGGCCCAGGGTCAGCTGGGTCAGGTCGTTGGAGCCGATGGACATGCCGTCGAAGTGCTCGAGGAACTGCTCGGCCAGGATGGCGTTGCTGGGTACTTCGCACATCATGATCAGGCGCAGGCCGTCCTGGCCGCGCTTGAGGCCGTGCTCGCCCAGCATCTGCGAGACGCGCTCGGCCTGCTTCAGCGTGCGTACGAAGGGCACCATGATCTCGACGTTGGTCAGGCCCATGTCGTTGCGCACGCGCTTGAGCGCCTGGCACTCCATCGAGAAGGCGTCGCGGAAGCCGTCGCTGATGTAGCGCGAGGCGCCGCGGAAGCCCAGCATCGGGTTCTCCTCGTCCGGCTCGTAGCGCGAGCCGCCGATGAGCTTGCGGTACTCGTTGGACTTGAAGTCCGACAGCCGCACGATCACCGGCTTCGGATAGAAGGCCGCTGCGATGGTGGCGATGCCCTCGGCCAGCTTGTCCACGTAGAAGGCGCGCGGCGAGGCGTGCCCGCGGGCGATGGACTCCACCGCCTTCTTCAGGTCGTCGTCGATGTTCGGATAGTCGAGGATGGCCTTCGGGTGGACGCCGATGTTGTTGTTGATGATGAATTCCAGCCGCGCCAGGCCGACGCCGCCGTTGGGGATCTGGGCGAAGTCGAAGGCCAGCTGCGGGTTGCCGACGTTCATCATGATCTTGATGCCGATGTGGGGCATCTCGCCGCGCCGGACCTCGCTGACCTCGGTCTCCAGCAGGCCGTCGTAGATGTAGCCGGTGTCGCCCTCGGAGCAGGCGACCGTCACCAGGGCGCCGTCCTTCAGCACCTCGGTCGCGTTGCCGCAGCCGACGACGGCGGGGATGCCGAGTTCACGCGCGATGATGGCCGCATGGCAGGTGCGCCCGCCGCGGTTGGTGACGATGGCGCTGGCGCGCTTCATCACCGGCTCCCAGTTCGGGTCGGTCATGTCGGTGACCAGCACGTCGCCGGGCTGGACCTTGTCCATCTCGCTGATCGACTGCACCAGGCGCACGGGGCCGGTGCCGATCTTCTGGCCGATGGCACGGCCCTCGGCCAGCACGGTGCTGCTGCCCTTGAGCTTGTAGCGGTACTCGGTCTTGCCGGCGGACTGGCTCTTCACCGTCTCGGGCCGGGCCTGGAGGATGTAGAGCTTGCCGTCGACGCCGTCCTTGCCCCACTCGATGTCCATCGGGCGACCGTAGTGCTTCTCGATGGTCATCGCGTAGCCGGCGAGCTCGACCACGTCCTCGTCGGTCAGCGAATAGCGGTTGCGCAGCTCGGGCGCGGTATCCACGGTCTTCACCAGCTTGCCGCTGGCGGCCTTCTCGGCAGGCGTGGCGAACTCCATCTTGATCAGCTTGGAGCCCAGCGAGCGGCGGATGACCGGGAACTTGCCCTGGGCCAGCGCCGGCTTGTGCACATAGAACTCGTCGGGGTTCACGGCGCCTTGCACCACCGTCTCCCCCAGGCCGTAGCTGGAGGTGATGAAGACCACGTCCTGGAAGCCGGACTCGGTGTCGATGGTGAACATCACGCCGGAGGCCGCGAGGTCGGAGCGCACCATGCGCTGCACGCCGGCGGACAGCGCCACGTCGGCATGCGCGAAGCCCTTGTGCACGCGGTAGGAGATCGCGCGGTCGTTGTAGAGCGACGCGAATACCTCCTTCATCTTGTGCAGCACATCGTCGATTCCGACGACGTTGAGGAAGGTCTCCTGTTGGCCCGCGAAGGAGGCGTCGGGCAGGTCTTCCGCCGTGGCCGACGAGCGCACCGCGAAGGAAGCGTCCGGTGTACCGGCGGTCAGCGCGGCGAAGGCGTCGCGGATGGCCTTTTCCAGCGCGGGCGGGAAAGGCGCTTCCTCGACCCAGCGGCGGATCTCGGCGCCGGCGGCGGCCAGCGAGCGCACGTCGTCGGTGTTCAGGTCCGCCAGGCGGCGGTTGATCTTGTCGGTGAGCCCGCCGTGGTTGAGGAATTCACGGAAGCCGTGCGCCGTGGTGGCGAAGCCGCCGGGCACCCGCACGCCGGCGGCGGCCAGCTGGGAGATCAGCTCGCCCAGGCTGGCGTTCTTGCCTCCGACCGACTCGACGTCGGTCATGCGCAGTTTCTCGAGCGGTACGACCAAGGCGTCGCCGCTGAACAGTTGGGACATGGGAAGCTCCTGATGAAAAAAAACTGGCGACCCATGCCGGAGTCTCCGGCCGCCCGTGTTGTTCGTTTTGTGGGGCGGCAGCCCATGCGGCATGCAACGGTCTGTTGGGGCCATTCTATGGAGTCGCGGCCGCGCCGTGTCCTGCGTGGGGCCGTCGCTTGCGGGGGAGGCGGGCACGCCGGGCGTGAGATCGGTCGCAGGTGGCGGGCTTGTGACGCGGCCTATGATCCCCGCCTTGCCCGCCCATACCTTGGGGACACCATGTCCGACCGCACCGTCTTCTTCGTCTCCGACAGCACGGGGATCACCGCCGAGACCTTCGGCAATTCCATCCTCAACCAGTTCTCCATCAAGCCGCGCCACATCCGCCGGCCCTTCGTCGACAGCGTCGAGAAGGCGGTGCAGGTGGTGCAGGAGATCAACGCCACCACCCAGGCCGAGGGCCGGCGCGCCATCGTCTTCACCACCGTGATCAACCCGGAGGTGCTGGCCGTGGTCGAGGGCTCGCTGGGCCTGGTGCTGGACATGTTCGAGACCTTCATCGCGCCTCTGGAGCTGGAGTTCGGCATGAAGTCCAACCACCGCGTGGGCCGCTTCTCGGACGTCTCCAAGGATCGCAACTACGACGAGCGCATCGAGGCCATCAACTTCTCGCTGGAGCACGACGACGGCCAGTCCGCGCGCAACCTGGAGATCGCCGACGTGGTGCTGATCGGCGTCAGCCGCTGCGGCAAGACGCCGACCTCGCTCTACCTGGCCATGCAGCACGGCATCAAGGCGGCCAACGTGCCGCTGATCCCGGAGGACTTCGAGCGCGGCCGCATGCCGTCGATGCTCCAGCCGCACAAGAGCAAATGCTTCGGCCTGACCATCGCCCCCGACCGCCTGGCCGAGATCCGCAACGAGCGTCGCCCCAACAGCAAGTACGCCAGCCTGGAGAACTGCCGCTACGAGGTGGCCGAGGCCGAGTCGATGATGCGCCGCGAGGGCATCGCCTGGCTGTCCTCGACGCACAAGTCGATCGAGGAGATCGCCACGACCATCCTGCGCGACCTGCGCCCGGACCGGCTGATCTATTGAGACGCGCGGTTTCCCCGAAAGCTTTACCGAACATTGCAAGCTGGGGGCAATCCGCCAGCCAGGCGTGAACTAGTTGGCGTGCACAAGGCCGCTGCACAGCGGGCGTCGCAGGATGGTGCGCAGGAAATCGGCGGCGCGGCCGAAGATCCCGGGCAACAAGAATTCCCGGGACCCTGCCTCGCCATGCTCAAGACCATCCCCACCGCGCAGCTGCGCACAGGCATGTTCATCCACGACCTGGGCCTGTCCTGGTGGGAGCACAGCTTCCTGCGTCCGCGTTTCCCGGTCGACTCTCCCGAGACCCTGCAGCGCATCCTGGCGACCAAGGCCAAGACGGTGGTGATCGACACCACGGAGGGCCTGGACGTGGCCGACGTGGACGCACGTCCCTCGCCGCCCAGCCAGGCCGGGTTCTCCGCGCAGGCAATGCAGCCCGCGGCGGCAGCGCCCGGCCCCAAGATCCCGGTCGCCGTCGAGCGTGCCGCCAAGCCGGCGGCGCCGGCCAAGGTCTCGCTGCAGCAGGAGCTGCAGGTCGCGCGCAAGCTCGTGCGCGAGGCGCGCACGGCCGTGCAGTCGGCGATGGCCGATGCGCGCACCGGCCGCATTTCTTCGGTGCCCGCCATCCAGGGCCTGGCCGAGGGCATGGTGGAGTCCGCCGGGCGCAACCCCGGTGCGCTGATCACGCTGGCCGGCCTGAAGACCAAGGACGACTACACCTTCATGCACTGCGTGGCGGTGGGCACCTTCATGATCGCGCTGGGCAAGCAGCTCGGCCTCAACGAGGACCAGCTGCGCGACGCCGGCACCGCGGGCCTGCTGCACGACGTGGGCAAGAGCCGCATCCCCGACTCCATCCTGAACAAGCCCGGCAAGCTGACCGACGACGAGTTCAAGGTCATGCGCTCGCACCCGCAGGTGGGCTACGACATGCTGCGCGAGGCCGGCTACGAGGACTCCGCCGCGCTTGAGGTGGTGCTGCACCACCACGAGCGCCTGGACGGCAAGGGCTACCCGCACGGCCTGTCCGGCGCCGACGTGACGACGCTGGCGCGCATGGGCGCGGTGGTCGACGTCTACGACGCAGTGACCTCCGACCGCGCCTACCACCGCGCGATCCCGCCCACGGCCGCGCTGAAGATGCTGCTGGCCTCGGCCAACGCCCACTTCGACGAGCCCATCGTGCGCGCCTTCCTGGCCACGGTGGGCATCTACCCGAACGGCTCGCTGGTCAAGCTGCAGTCCGGCCGCCTGGCCGTGGTGATCGAGCAGACGCCCGAGAAGCCGCTGGCGCCGCAGGTGCGGGTGTTCTATTCGACCAAGAGCCAGATGCCGATCACCGCGATGGACCTCAACCTGGCCCAGGGCGGGGACACGATCGCGGGCTACGAGGATCCGGTGAAGTGGGGCTTCGACCTGAGCAAGTACACCGAGGCGAAGCTCTGAAGGCAGGCCGCCGCCGCAAAGAAGAACGCCGGCGATCGCCGGCGTTTTACGTTCAGTCCTCGTACTCCGACAACGGCACGCACGAACAGAACAGGTTCCGGTCCCCGTACACGTTGTCCACGCGCCCCACCGGCGACCAGTACTTCTGCCTGCGCAGGCTCGCCACCGGATAGGCCGCTTCCTCGCGCCCGTAGGCATGGGTCCACTCGGCCTTGAGCAGCGAGGCCGCCGTATGCGGCGCGTTGCGCAGCGGGTTGTCCTCCTGCGGCCACACGCCCTGCTCGACCTTGCAGATCTCCTCGCGGATGGCGACCATCGCGTCGCAGAAGCGGTCCAGCTCGACCTTCGATTCGCTCTCGGTGGGCTCCACCATCAGCGTGCCGGCGACCGGGAAGCTCAGCGTGGGGGCGTGGAAGCCGTAGTCGATCAGGCGCTTGGCCACGTCCTCGGCGCTGACGCCGCTGCTGTCCTTCAACGGGCGCAGGTCGAGGATGCACTCGTGGGCCACGCCGCCGCCCTTCACCAGCTGGCTGCCGCCGCTGAAGTGGATGTCGTAGTGGTCGGCCAGGCGGGCAGCCACGTAGTTGGCGTTGAGGATGGCGGTCTCGGTGGCGGCCTGCAGGCCGGCGGCGCCCATCATGCGCACGTACATCCAGCTGATCGGCAGCACGGCCGCGTTGCCCAAGGGCGCCGCGCTGACGGCACCCACCTGCTGCTCGCCGGCGGGGCCCGCGGTGCGGTGCGCGGGCAGGTAGGGAACGAGGTCCTCGACGACGCACACGGGGCCCACGCCCGGGCCACCGCCGCCGTGCGGGATGCAGAAGGTCTTGTGCAGGTTCAGGTGGCTGACGTCGCCGCCGAACTGGCCCGGCGCGGCCAGGCCGACCAGGGCGTTCATGTTGGCGCCGTCCACGTAGACGCGGCCGCCGTACTTGTGGACCAGCGCGCACAGCTCGGTCACGCGGGTCTCGAACACGCCGTAGGTGGACGGGTAGGTGATCATCACCGCGGCCAGCTTGTCGGCGTGCTGCTCGCACTTGGCCTGCAGGTCCACCAGGTCCACGTTGCCGTCGGCGTCGCACTTGGTGACGACCACGCGCATGCCCACCATCTGCGCGCTGGCGGGGTTGGTGCCGTGGGCGGACTCGGGGATCAGGCAGACGTCGCGATGGCCCTGGCCCTTGGCTTCGTGATACGCCTTGATGACCAGCAGGCCGGCGTACTCGCCCTGCGAGCCCGCGTTGGGCTGCAGGCTGATGCCGGCGTAGCCCGTGGCCTGGCTGAGCCAGGCGCAGAGCTGCTCGTTCAGCTTGGCGTAGCCGGCCAGTTGCTCGGCCGGCGCGAAGGGATGGACCTGGGCGAACTCGGGCCAGGTGATCGGGATCATCTCGGCCGTCGCGTTGAGCTTCATCGTGCACGAGCCCAGCGGGATCATGCTGCGGTCCAGCGCCAGGTCCTTGTCGGACAGGCCGCGCAGGTAGCGCAGCATCTCGGTCTCGGAGTGGTGGGTGTTGAAGACCGGGTGCGTGAGGAAGGCGCTGCTGCGGCGCAGGCCATCGGGGATGGCGAGCGCGACGCCGTTCTCGAAGTCGGCGAAGGAGGGCAGGGCCTTGCCCCCGCCGAAGACCTCCCACAGCGCCGCGATGTCGGCACGCGTGACGGTTTCGTCCAGCGCGATGCCCACCGTGTCGGCGCTGGCCGCGCGCAGGTTGATGCCGCGTGCGGTGGCGGCTGCCAGTACGGCCTCGCGGTCGGGCGCGAGCACCTGCAGGGTGTCGAAGTACTGCGTGTGCAGCAGCGTGCGGCCCAGCGCCTTCAGGCCCTGGGCCAGGATGGCGGCGTAGCTGGCCACGCGCAGCGCGATGCGCGTGAGCCCTTCGGGCCCGTGGTAGACCGCGTACATGCTGGCCACCACCGCGGGCAGCACCTGGGCCGTGCAGATGTTGGACGTGGCCTTCTCGCGGCGGATGTGCTGCTCGCGCGTCTGCAGCGCCAGGCGATAGGCCGGGTTGCCGTGGCTGTCCACGCTGACGCCCACCAGGCGGCCGGGCAGCGAGCGCTTGAACTCGTCCCTGGTCGCCAGGTAGGCCGCGTGCGGGCCGCCGCAGCCCATGGGCATGCCGAAGCGCTGGGTGTTGCCCAGGGCGATGTCGGCCCCCAGCTCGCCCGGCGAGGCCAGCAGGGTCAGCGCCAGCAGGTCGGCGGCGACGATGGCCAGCGCCCCCTTGGCGTGCAGCGCCTCCACCAGCGGGCGCAGGTCGCGCACCTGGCCGTTGAGGCCGGGGTACTGCATCAGCGCGGCGAAGCAGTCGTGGCTCTCCAGGTGGGCTGCGAGCTTGGTCGCATGCACCTGGTCCACCGTGATGCCCAGCGGCCTGGCACGCGTCTGGATGACCTCCAGCGTCTGCGGCAGCACGTCATGGCAGACGACGAAGCGCGTGCTCTTGCTCTTGCCGGCGCGGGCGGCCAGGGTCATGGCTTCGGCCGCGGCGGTGGCTTCGTCCAGCATCGAGCCGTTGGCGATCGCCAGGCCGGTGAGGTCGCAGACCATGGTCTGGAAGTTGACCAGCGCCTCCAGCCGCCCCTGGGAGATCTCGGCCTGGTAGGGCGTGTAGGCGGTGTACCAGGCGGGGTTCTCCAGCACGTTGCGCAGGATGACGCCCGGGGTCAGCGTGCCGTGGTAGCCCTGGCCGATGAAGTTGCGCATCAGCCTGTTCTTGCCGGCGATGTTGCGCAACTCGGCCAGCGCCTGGGCCTCGGTCACCGCGCCCGGCAGGTCCATCGGCGCGCGGCGCTTGATGGAGGCCGGAACGATCGCCTCGATCAGGGCCTGGCGCGAGGCCACGCCCACCGCCTTCAGCATCAGCGCCTGCTCGGGCGCGTCGGGGCCGATGTGGCGGGTCTGGAACTCGGCGGGGTTCTCCAGGGCGGCGAGGGTGGGCAGGTCGGGCTTCGGCATGACAGGCTCGATGGGCAGGACGGGAATCGAAAGCGGGGGATGGGCGGGGCGCGTGCGGCGCGCCCTCGGAGCGCAGGCGGGTGCCTGGCGGATCAGCTGTTCTTGACGACCTCGTCGTAGGCGGTCTCGTCCAGCAGGGCGGCGGTCTCGGCCGGCGCGGACAGCTTGATCTTGAAGAACCAGCCATCGCCCAGCGGGTCGCTGTTGGCCAGCGAGGGGTCGTCGCGCAGCTTGTCGTTGACGGCGACGATCTCGCCGCTGACCGGCGCGTAGACGTCGGCCGCGGCCTTCACCGACTCGACGACGCCGGCCACGTCCTTCTGCGCGAAGACCTTGCCCACGTCCGGCAGCTCGACGAAGACCACGTCGCCCAGCGCGTCCTGGGCATGGAGGGTGATGCCGACGGTGGCGGTGCCGTCGCCGTGCAGGTTCAGCCATTCGTGGTCGGCGGTGTACTTGATGTCGCTCATGGGTCGTTCCTTTTCTGAAGGCGGCAGGCAGGATGGAGGAAGAGGAAGGGGCTCAGCGCACGTAGCGCTGCGGCACGAATGGAAGGGCCGTGGCCTGCAGCGGCACGCGCTTGTCGCGCACCACGGCGAAGAAGGCGGTGCCCGCGGGCAGGTCCGCCGGCAGGTAGGCCAGGGCCACCGGCTGGTTGATCGTGGGGCCGAGCGAGCCGCTGGTGACGCGACCCAGCTCGCGGCCGTCGGCGTCGACGATCAGCGCGCCTTCGCGCACGGGGGTGCGCTCGGAGCCGATCAGTCCGCTGCGCTTGCGCGGCGCGCCCCGGGCCAGTTGCGCGTCGATGACGGCTGCGCCGGGATAACCACCGGCTCGCGCGCCACCGGCGCGGCGCACCTTCTGGATGGACCAGGTCAGCGCGGCCTCCACCGGCGTGGTGGTGGTGTCGATGTCGTGGCCGTACAGGCACAGGCCGGCTTCCAGGCGCAGCGTGTCGCGTGCGCCCAGGCCGATGGGCTTGACCTCGGGCTGGGCCAGCAGCGCGCGGGCCAGGGCCTCGGCATGCTCGTTGGCCACCGAGATCTCGAAGCCGTCCTCGCCCGTGTAGCCGGAGCGGGTGACGTAGCACTCGGCCTCCTCCAGCTTGAAGAAGCCGCCGGTCATGAAGGTGAGCTTCGCCACGTCCGGGTTCAGCCGGCCCAGGGCGACGACGGCCAGCGGGCCTTGCAGCGCCAGCAGCGCGCGCTGCGGCAGCGGCTCCACGGTGCAGCGCTGGCCGATGCCGGCCTGCAGGTGGGCGATGTCCTGCTCCTTGCAGGCCGCGTTGACGATCAGGAAGAGGTCGTCCTCGCGCCGCGTGACCATCAGGTCGTCGAGGATGCCGCCGGCGTCGTTGGTGAACAGGGCGTAGCGCTGCTTGTTCAGCGGCAGGTCGACGATGTCCATCGGCACCAGGGTCTCCAGTGCGGTGGCGGCATCGGCACCCACCAGGCGCACCTGGCCCATGTGGGAGACGTCGAACAGGCCGGCGGCGCTGCGGGTGTGGCGGTGCTCGGCCAGGATGCCGGCGGGGTACTGCACCGGCATGTCGTAGCCGGCGAAGGGCACCATGCGCGCGCCGAGCTCGACATGCAGGGTGTGCAGCGGCGTGCGCAGCAGCGGGGCGGTGGGGGATGCGGCAGCGGACATGGGCAAGGCTCGTGGGCAGGGGCGGTGGACGGACCACCGTTGCCGGTGGTGCCTGCCCTCGCTGTCCGCTTTACCTGAGAGATTGACCCGGCCTCGCGGCCGGGCTTGCCCCTTCGGTGGGCCGCATCGGGTGCGGCCTCTCTCCAGTGAGGATCGTCCGTTTGGCGGACGTTGCCAGTCCTTTTGCCTGAGCGTTCGGGCCGCAGCCCTGCGCCTTCGGCGGCCTGCCTCGCGGGGTGCGCGGGCGGGCTCTCTCCTGGCCCGGCGAGTGTAGCCGAGCCCGCACGGCGGGCTTACTTGCCCGGCTCGCAGCTCAGCTGTCCGGGCGCCGGCGTGCAGGTCGCCTGGCCCTTGGTCTTGCCGCTGCCTTCGGTGGCCGAGCGGCCGGATCCGACCTCGCCGATCACGCTGTTGCGCACGCGGTTGGAGACGTTGGCGCCGCCGGACTGCGCGGCGTTCGAGTCGGTGACGCAGTCCAGGCTGTTGGTCTTGGGGTCGCACTTGCCGGGCACGCGCAGCACGCGGCTGCCGTCGCCGATGGCGCGCCCGGTGCCGACATCGCCGACGACGGGGTCGCGCGTGCCGGTCAGCCGGCGCACGGACGAGCTCTGCACGTCGGTCAGCGTCGAGGTCGACGTGTTGCGCGCCGAGTTGGCCGCGGGCGTGGTGTCGGCGCCGGGTGCCGGGATCGCGGTGACCGGCGGGTCACCCGTGGGCTGGCTGGCCTGGGCGTGGACGCTGCCATGGGCGGCGAACAGCGCGGTGAAGGCGAGGGCGGAGAGCAGGCGGGCGACGAGCGGACGTGGTTTCATGGTGCGACCTCCGGGAATCAGAAGCTCTTGCTGAGCACTGCGTTGGCGCGCGGCTCGTGGCGGCTGGCTTCGGCCAGGGCATCGCCCGCGCCGCGCCAGGCCAGGTCCAGGCGCAGGCTGAAGTTGCCGGCGCGTTCCCAGGTGGCACCGAAGCCCCAGCCGCTGAGCGTCGCGGTGTTGGGCACGCCCGCCGCCTGGTTGGCCGAGTCGTGCGAGAACTTCGCGCGGCCCCAGTCGAAGAAGCCGCGGAAGACCAGCTCGCGCGAGAGGTCGCCGAACCAGTTCTGCGGCGGCAGGAAGCGCAGCTCGGCGGTGACGATGTGGGCATCGTCGGCCGTGGCCTCGCCGGGCGAGAAGGCGCGCACGCCGGTGGGCCCGCCCACCGCCATGCGCTCGGTGGCGTCCAGGTTGCTGCCGGAGACCTGCCCGCGGTAGCGCGCATACAGCAGCAGCCGGCCGCTGACGAGGTTCTGCAGGCGTGAATAACCCAGGCTCAGCTTGCCGTAGCTGGTCTTCAGGCCATCGGGCTTGTCGCCCTGCTTGTAGTCCATGCGGCCCTGCAGCCAGGCGGCCTCGTAGGTGTTGATGCCGCCGGACAGCCAGTCGTCGCGGAAGTCGCCGATGGCGCTGAGCGTCACGTCGTCGCTGGCCTTCAGCAGGCTGAGTCCGGTCTGGCGGTCGTCGAAGCGCTTGTGCTCGTAGGTCAGCACGCCGAAGAGGTTGAGGTTGCGCGAGCGCACCACCGGGTAGAGCACGAAGGCGTTGGTGGCCAGCGCCGAGCCGTGCAGGTCATTGGGCAGCACGTCGTCGTCGACGTCGTAACTGATCTTGGAGACGGCGGTGCCGATCTTCCAGCCGTCGCTGCCCAGCGGCAGCACGTAGTTGATGCCGCCCAGGCTCAGGCCGCCGGTGAAGGTGCGCATCGCGTTGACACCAAGCGCGTCGCCCAGGCCCAGCGGGCTGGCCAGCGTGGCCTGGCCGGAAAGCCGTCCGGTGCCGGTGTAGTGGGAGCCCAGGGTGTCCACGTCCACTCGTGCGCGCAAACGCGACTCGGGCTGGGCGGTCACCACCAGCGTGGCGGTGCCGGCGGCTTCGCCGGGCTCGATTTCGAAGCGGGCCTTGATGCCCTGCAGGTCGTTGACCAGGAAGACCACGCGCTCGACCTCGCGCTCGCGCAGCACCTCGCCGGGCTTCAGCCGCGCCAGGTAGCCGTCGACCACCTCGCGCCGGACCGGCATGCCCTCGGGCCAGTTCAGCTTCACGGCCTCCAGCCGGCCTTCCAGCGCCTGGATGCGGATCACGCCGTCCTGCCTCGCGATGGCCTGCTCGGGCAGGTAGGCGAAGCCGACGTAGTAGCCCAGGTCGCGCTGCATCACGCGGGTGACGGCGGCCACGGCGTTCATCAGGTCCTCGTAGTTGCGGCCCTGACCCGTGTAGGGCGCCGTGGCGGCGGCCAGTGCGGCGCGGGTCTCGGGCGTGGCGTTGGGCAGGCCGTCGACCTGGTAGGCGCGCACGTCGAGCTTGACGTCGTCCTCGGGCTTGCCGAGTTCACGCGGCAGCGGGGCATCGGCCGCCTGGGCCCAGGGCAGGCCGGGCGCCAGCAGCAGGGCGGCCGCAGCCAGGGCGGAGAGCTGGAAACGCTTGACTGGGGACATGCGCGACCTTCTTTGGAGCTTGCTGCACGGGGCCGTAAGCATAAGTCGTCGCCGTACCGCCTGTTACCGCTTTCGGGCCTGTACGGAAGAGGGTGTGGCGCCGCATCCACCTGCGGCAAAACCGGATGCAGAGTCGACAAAATCTTGCCGACTTTCCTGTCCCGGGCCGTGCGGTTTCGCACCGGCTCGCTTACCCTCGGGCCCCGCATCCGGCTTGCCCGGGAAGACCATCTCCGGAGATCCTGCGACCCATGTCCACCGACCTCGCCAGCGCAGCAGTCTCGACCATGAACCTGAGGGCGTTGAAGCTGCGCCCCGGCATGTCCCTCCAGATCCAGCGCCCGGTCGCCGGTGCGGCCAAGGAAGAGATGCAGTTCCTCGCCGCCATCGACGGCAAGGGCGTGATGGCCGGCGCGCATGCCGGCAGCCCGCCGCTGGCCTCGCTGCGGCCGGGTGACGAGTACGTGGTCAGCGGCTTCACCGGCCAGTACGACTTCAACTTCCCTTCGCGCGTGCTGCAGATCTTCGAGGAGCCCTTCCCATATGCGCTGCTCGCCTATCCGCCGCAGGTGGAGGTGCGCATGGTGCGGCGTTCGCTGCGCATGAAGACCTCGGTGCCGGCCAAGGTCTCGCTGCCGGGCGGCAGCTCCAGCATCGCCGCGACCATGATCGACGTCAGCCCCGCCGGCGCGATGATCAAGGCGCCCACCTCGGTCGGCGCGGTCAACGACGAGGTCAACCTGAGCTTCTCGGTGGACGTGGACGGCAACCCGATGTCGCTGGTGCTGCTGGCTTCCATCTGCCACACCAACCGTGGCGACGACGGCATGAACATCGGCCTGCTGTTCAAGAACGCCAGCCCGAACGACAAGCTGGCGCTGCATTACCTCGGGCAGACGGCGGGCGCCTGAGCCCGACGCCGTGCCGCCGGCGAAATAGGCGGCTTTCCCCTTTCAATACACCTGCCGTAACGGAATCCGCCGTGGCCTTGGGCTTAATTCGGCGGATCGGCAGGGATGGCGCCCTGTCAGCATGGTCTGACGTGCCGTGGCGGCTTCTGCTGCTGGGGCATGCGGATCGTGCGCGGCAGGATGCGCTCATCCACTTCATGGGGAAAAGAACATGAAAGCTCACAGCACTCGCCATGCACGTACCAAGGCTCATCCGGCCGAGGCGCTCGCCCTCGCCGACGACGAAGCCGATCTCGCGGGCCTGGCCGGCCTGAGCGTCGAGGAGACGCTCGAAGAGGACCTGCACGACAGCCCGATCAAGGGTCTGGCCGTGCGCGAGCTCGAATTCAGCGCCTTCTTCCCCCAGTAAGGTCACATCACCTTCGCGTGCAGGCTGGGCGGATGTTCCAGCGTGTCCGCGATGAGGTCCAGCGCGTGGGCGCAGTCGTCCAGCGTGCCCGGGCCGCCCAGGCAGATGCGCACCGCTTCCGGCGGCGCGCCGTCCGTGCAGAACGCCGGGCTGGCCACCACCCCCACTCCCATCGCCCGCAGGTGCGACGCGAACTCGACCCCGCTCCACGGCTCGGGCAGTTCCAGCCAGACGTGAAAGCCTTCGGAGTGCGCCTTCCAGCTCGCGCGTGACAGGCGCTGCGCGGCCAGCTCCTGCCGCGCGGCGGACTCGCGCCGCGTGGCCTGCAGCATTGCCAGCGCGGTGCCGTCCTGCACCCAGCGCGTGGCCAGGGCCGTCGTGATCGGCGAGGCCATCACCGAGGTCGCGCGCAGCGTGGCTGCCAGCCGCTGCGTCTTGCGTGCATCCGGCGCGATCACATAGGCCACGCGCAGCCCGGCGCCCAGGTGCTTGGACAGGCCGGTGACGTAGTACGTCAGGTCCGGTGCGTAGCTGGCCAGCGGCGGCGGCGCGTCGCTGGGCAGCAGGCCGTAGGCGTCGTCCTCGATGATGGGCACGCTGTAGCGCAGGCAGATGTCGGCCAGCAACTCGCGCCGCGCAGCGGAAATGGTGCCCGTCGTCGGATTCAGCAGGGTCGGGTTGCAGTACAGCGCCTTGATCTGCTGAGTGCGGCAGTGGTGCTCGAAGGCGTCGGCGTCCGGCCCCTCGTCGTCCAGCGCCAGCGGCTGCAGGCGGATGCCCAGGTGGGCCGCGATGGCCTTGACGCCGGGGTAGGTGAGGGACTCGACGCAGATGGTCTCGCCCGGGCGGGCCAGCAGGCCCATCAGCGTGGTCAGCGTGCTCTGGATGCCGGGGCCGACCAGAACGCGCTCCAGCGCGCTGACTTCCAGGTGCGGCTGCAGCCAGTCCAGCGCGGCCTGCCGGTCGGCGCTGCTGCCGCCGAACTCCTGGTAGCGCAGCAGGGCATAGGCGTCGTCGGTCTCGCCCGCGTGCTGGAACAGCGCGGCATAGCCGTCGCGCAGGCGGCCCAGCAGGGCCGGGTCCTGGGGCTCGGGCGGCATGTTCATCGTCATCTCCGCGCCGGCGCTGGCGATGCGCAGCGGCTGCGCCGGGCTCACCGGCCGCACGAAGCTGCCGCGTCCGGCGGCGGAGTCGATCAGGCCGCGCTTCTGCGCCTCGGCATAGGCGCGCGCCACCGTCGTGTAGTTGAGCTTGAGGTCCTCGCACAGGCTGCGCAGCGGCGGCAGCCGGTCGCGTGCGGCCAGGCGGCCGCTGCGGATGTCCTCGGCGATCAGGTCGGCGATCAGCAGGTAGGCAGGCTTGCGCGTATTGCCGGGCTGGGCCTCGTGCAGGCGCCTGAGCCAGTGGTCGGTGGGCTTGGACATGGCGTGGTGCATCCGGTGAATTGATCGCATCGATTGATTGCACGACGCGTGCCATCAAGAGCCGGCCGGATGCCATTCATTCGTGCATTCAAGGCCGCGGCGATGCACCAGATCGCGATGCGTGCCACGACGATCGGCCGGCCTCCACCCAGTGAATGCACCGCAATAAACCGGGATGCGGCCGCGGTTGATCGGCCGGCATGGCCGCATCGCGCGGCGATGCCGAAGCGTGGGCCTCATTGATCGCAAATTGATTGCATCGGCGCCTGCCATCAATGGCACAGCTTTCGCAAAAGAAGGAGGGCGCGCAACACCCCACCACCTCCTCGCAACCCATCTCCATCCACGAACGGAGCACCCCATGCCTGCAGTCACCAAAGCCAAACACGCCAAGGGCGATTTCCTCGTCGACTACGAAGAGAAGGTCTTCGAGGACGTAAAGGCCGATCCGGGCGAGAAGGCCCTGGTCACCTTCCACACCGTGGCCTTCGAAGGCTCCATCGGCTTCGTCAACCTGCTGCAGGCCACGCGGCTGCAGCGCAAGGGCTTCGAGACCTCGGTGCTGCTCTACGGCCCCGGCGTCACGCTGGGCGTGCAGCGCGGCTTCCCCACGCTGGGCGACGAGGCCTTCCCCGGCCACATGAACTTCAACAAGCAGATCACCAAGTTCATGGAAGAGGGCGGCAAGGTCTACGCCTGCCGCTTCGCGCTGCAGGCGCTGTACGGCCACGGCGAGCCCTCGCTGATCGAAGGCATCAAGCCGATCAACCCGCTGGACGTGCTGGACCTGGTGCTGCTGCACCGCAAGTCCAACGCCTTCATCCTCGACACCTGGACGCTTTGATGACGACCCCCGCTCACTTCGTTCGCGACCCCCGAGGGGTGGGGCCGGCTTGGGGCGGCCCGGCGCTCGGCCCCTCGCGCTCAACCCCGCTGTTTTGAAGGAGGCATGCCA
>SCTQ01000216.1 GCA_004322345.1 Aquabacterium sp.
CTCGGCCATGGCGCCCGATTCACCGGCGGCCTCGCCCAGGGGCACGCGGCGCGCGCCGGCGCTGATGGTGCCGTCGGTGAACACGGCTTCGTGCGGCTCGAAGCCCTGCTTGCGCGCCAGCGTCTCGCGCAGCTTCATGCAGGCGGCGTAGACGCCGGCCGTCGAGCTGTTGCCGCCCCACTGCCCGCCCGAGCCCGACGACACCGGGAAGTCCGAGTCGCCCAGCTTCACCCGCACCTGCTCCAGCGGCACGCCCATCACCTCGGCCGCCGTCTGCGCGATGACGGTGTAGGAGCCGGTGCCGATGTCGGTCATGTCGGTCTCCACCGTGACGATGCCCTGCCCGTCCACGCGCACGCGCGCGGCGGACTTCATCGTCAGGTTGTTGCGGAAGGCGGCGGCCACGCCGTAGCCGACCAGCCAGTCGCCCTCGCGCCGCTGGCCGGGCCGCGGACTGCGCCTGTCCCAGCCGAAGCGGGCGGCGCCGGTGCGCAGGCACTCGACCAGGCGCCGCTGCGAGAACGGGCGCCCGGGATGCTCCGGGTCTTCCTGCGTGTCGTTGAGCACGCGGAACTCCACCGGGTCCATGCCCAGCCTGGCGGCCATCTCGTCCATGGCGATCTCCAGGGCCATCATCCCGGGCGCCTCGCCGGGCGCGCGCATCGCGTTGCCCTCGGGCAGGTCCAGCACGGCCAGGCGCATGGCCGTCATGCGGTGGGCGCCGGCGTAGAGCAGGCGCGTCTGGTTGACGGCCGTCTCCGGCCCGCCGCCGGGCAGGTCGCCGGACCAGCTCTCATGGCCGATCGCGGTGATCCTGCCGTCCGGCGTCGCGCCGATGCGCACGCGCTGGATGGTCGCCGGTCGGTGCGTCGTGTTGTTGATCATCAGCGGGCGCTGCAAGGCAACCTTCACCGGCCGGCCCGCCGCGCGTGCGCCCAGCGCGGCCAGCAAGGCATCGGCGCGCACCCACAGCTTGCCGCCGAAGCCGCCGCCGACATAGGGCGAGACCAGTCGCACCTTCTGCGGCGGGATGCCCAGCGTCGCGGCGAGATCGGCGCGGCTCCAGTCGATCATCTGGTTGGAGGTCCACACGGTCAGCCGGTCGCCGCTCCAGGACGCGATGGTGGCGTGCGGCTCCATCATCGCGTGCGAATGGTCGGGCGTGCGGTAGGTCGCGTCGAGCTGCACCGGTGCCGCCGCGTAGGCCTTGGCGAACTTGCCCACGGACGTGTCGGGCGGTCCGGTGAACTCCGTGGCCTTGGGCTTGCCGGCCTTGTGGCGCGCGCGCTCCAGGTCATAGGCGCCGGGCCGTTCGTCGTAGTGCACCTTCACCAGGGCGGCCGCGGCGCGCGCCTGCTCGAAGGTCAGGGCCACCACCAAGGCGACGGCCTGGTGGTAGTGCTGCACCTCGGGCCCGGCCAGCAGCTTCGCGGTGTTGAACTTCCCCTTGCCCAGCTTGCCCGCATTGCGTGCCGTGATCACGGCCAGCACGCCCGGGGTGGCCTGGGCCGCGCGGGTGTCGATGGACACGATGCGCCCCTTGGCGATGCCGGCGCCGACGATCCATCCATAGGCCGCATCCGGCGCCTGCTCGTGCTGCTCGTAGGCATAACGCGCGGTGCCGCTGGTCTTCAGCGGGCCGTCGATGCGGCTGGTGGGTTTGCCGACGACCTTGAGCTGGTCGACCGGATTCGTGGTGGCGGGGGTGTCGAACTTCATGCCTGCTTCCTTCCCTGCGCCAGCGCGGCGGCCAGCGTGCGTTCGGCCAGATCCAGCTTGAAGCGGTTGGCGGGCGTGGGTTTCGCGTCGGCCAGCAGCGCGGCGGCCAGGGCCTTGGCCCCGCGTGGCAGCTCGGCTTCCGCCGCCTCGGTGCGCCAGGGCTTGTGCGCGACGCCACCCAGGGCGACGCGACCGCTGCCGTCGGCCTGAACGACCGCGGCGACCGACACCAGCGCGAAGGCATAGGACGCGCGGTCGCGCACCTTGCGATAGACCTGCGTGCCGCCGATCGGCCTGGGCAGCGTCACCGCCGTGATCAACTCGCCGGGCGCCAGCGCGGTCTCCACCTGCGGCGTGTCGCCGGGCAGGCGATGGAAGTCGGCGATGGGGATGCGACGCCGGGAACCTCCGGGCTGCACGGTCTCGACCGTGGCGTCCAGCACCCGCATGGCCACCGCCATGTCGCTGGGATGCGTGGCGATGCAGGCCGCGCTGCCGCCCACCACGGCATGCTGCCGGCTGAAGCCGCCCGCTGCCGAGCAGCCGCTGCCGGGCTGGCGCTTGTTGCACGGCAGGTTGGGGTCGTAGAAGTACGGGCAGCGCGTGCGCTGCAGCAGGTTGCCCGCGGTGGTCGCCTTGTTGCGCAGCTGGCCCGAGGCGCCGGCCAGCAGCGCACGCGACAGCACCGCGTAGTCGCGCCGCACGCGGGCATCGGCCGCCAGGTCCGTGTTGCGCACCAGGGCGCCGATGCGCAGGCCGCCGTCCTCGGCGGGCTCGATCTCGTCGAGCTTCAGGCCGTTGACGTCGATGAGATGCGGCGGCGTCTCGATCTGCAGCTTCATCAGGTCCAGCAGGTTGGTGCCGCCGGCGATGAAGCGCGAGCCGGGCCGCGCCGCCGCGGCTTCTGCGGCCTGCGCGGGCGTGGCCGCGCGTTCGTAGCTGAAGGCCTTCATGCCGCGCTCCCCGCGACTTCGGTGATCGCCTCGACGATGTTGGAGTAGGCGCCGCAGCGGCAGATGTTGCCGCTCATGCGCTCGCGCAGTTCCTCGGCCGACAGCAGCGGCTGCTCGACCAGGCTGGGGCTGACATGGCTGGGGACGCCCTGGCGGATCTCCGCCAGCGCGCCCACGGCCGAGCAGATCTGCCCCGGCGTGCAGTAGCCGCACTGGTAGCCGTCGTGCTTGACGAAGGCGGCCTGCAGCGGATGCAGCTTGTCCGGCGTGCCCAGGCCCTCGATGGTGGTGACGGCCGAGCCTTCGTGCATCACCGCCAGCGTCAGGCAGGCATTGATGCGCCGGCCATCCACCAGCACCGTGCAGGCGCCGCATTGGCCGTGATCGCAACCCTTCTTGGTTCCGGTCAGGCGCAGGTGCTCGCGCAGCGCGTCGAGCAAGGTGGTGCGGGTGTCCAGCTGCAGCCGGCGCGGCCGGCCATTGACCTGCAGGTTGACCGTCATCGTGTGGACGGTCTCGGGCGCCGGGGCGCCGGCTGCGGCCGGCGTCGCGGCCGCAGCGTCGACGGGCACGGCCAGTACGGTGGACGTGGCGCCGACGATCAGCAGGTCTCTGCGCGAGATCGCGAACTCGTCTGCGCCGTCCACGTCGCGGGGGTCGTTCATGCGGGCCTCCTGGGGGCTGGAATGGCCTGAGCCCGGGGCAAGTCCGGTGCCGCGGCGTGCGCCGATACTGCGGGCGAACCGAGGCCCTACCGATGTCCTTGCCCGATCCTCCCGTCGCCCTGCTGCTGGCTGCCGGCGCCGGCACACGCTGGCGTGCGGCCAGCGGCCGCCCCGATGCAGACAAGCTGCTGCAGCCCTTGCCCGATGGCACGCCGATGGCCGTGGCGGTGGCCCGCCTGCTGCGGTCGGTGCTGCCCCGGGTGGTGGCGGTCACGCGGCCGGGCAGCGACGAACTTGCCGCAACGCTGGAGCAGGCCGGCGCCCGCGTGGTGGTCGCGCCGGACAGCGTGCAAGGCATGGGGCACAGCCTGGCGGCGGGCGTGCGGGCATCGGCCGATGCCGCAGGCTGGCTGGTGATGCCGGGCGACATGCCGCAGGTGCTGCCGGCCACCGTGGCGGCGGTGGCGGCCGCCGTGGTGCAGCCCGGGTCGTTGGCGGCGCCGGCGTGGCAGGGCCGGCGCGGGCATCCGGTCGGCTTCGGCCGGGCCTATCGTGAAGAGCTGCTGGCGCTCACCGGGGATGCGGGTGCGCGCAGCATCCTGCAGCGGCACGCGGCTGCGCTGCGCCTGCTGGACGGCGGCGATCCGGGCGTGCTGCTGGACTTCGACGTGCCCGGCTGAGTGGCAGGCGCCTCAGCCGCCGGCCTTCTGCAGGGCCGCCATCGCCTGCGTCACCTCGTTGCGGCCCTGGTCCGCGCCGCTGCCGGGCACCGTGGCGCCGTCCAGGCTGCGCACGGCGTCCAGCTGCTGCGCCAGGCGCTCGGGCACGTCGGGGCCCAGGCCCAGGTGCAGACCGCCGGTGAGTCCCACGTGGGCGGCGGCGAAGGTGCCTGCACCGGCGCACAGGATGGTGCGGTTGGGTGCGGACTCGTGGACGAGCACCAGCAGTGCCGGCGTGACGGCCTCGGGCTTGAGCAGCTCCAGCATCGGCGGCAGCAGCAGGCCCTCGGTCATCTGCGTGGCCGCGGTCGGGGCCAGGCAGTTGACGCGGATGTCGTTCTTCGCGCCTTCCAGCGACAGCGTCTGCATCAGGCCCACCAGGGCCATCTTGGCCGCGCCGTAGTTGGACTGGCCGAAGTTGCCGAACAGGCCCGAGGACGAGGTCGTCATCACGATGCGGCCGTACTTCTGCTCGTTCATCAGCGGCCAGACGGCCTTGGTGCAGTTGACGGCGCCCATCAGGTGGACCTCCACGACGAGGCGGAAGTCGTCCAGCTCCATCTTGGCGAAGGACTTGTCGCGCAGGATGCCGGCGTTGTTCACCAGGATGTCGACGCGGCCCCAGGCCGCCTGCGTCTCCTGCACCATGGCCTGCACGGCGGCGAAGTCGGTCACGGAGCCGACGAAGGCCCGGGCCTGGCCGCCGGCAGCGGTGATCTCGTCGACGACGGCCTGCGCACCCGCACCCATGTCGTTGACCACCACCTGGGCACCGCGCGCCGCCAGCTGCAATGCATGTTGCCGGCCCAGCCCGCCGCCGGCGCCCGTCACGATGGCCACGCGGCCCTTGAAGTCCAGTTGCATGTCGAAGTCCGTATGAGTCTGCGGGCCCCGCCACCGGAGCCCGGGCGGACTATACGCAGCGCCGCGGCCAGCCTGCGTTCAGCCCGGGCGCTCCTGCCCGGCCAACTCCAGGTACCACTCCAGGCACTCCGGATTGGCCATCGCGTCACGGTTGACCGCACGCTCCACCGGCATGCCGAGGAAGAGCTTGCGCACCGGCACCTCCTGCTTCTTGCCCGACAAGGTGCGCGGCACGGCCGGCGCGTGGAAGACGGCGTCGGGCACGAAGCGCGGCGAGACGGCCTGCCGGATCGCGTCGCGGATGGCCGGCAGCACGGCGGGCAGCTCCACGCCCGGCTGCAGCACGACGAACATCAGCAGCCGGCTCTCGCGGCCCAGGTATTCAAGGTCCACCACCAGGCTGTCGAGCACCTCGGGCAGGGCCTCCACCGCGGCATACAGCTCGCTGGTGCCCATGCGCAGGCCGTGCCGGTTGATGGTGGCGTCGCTGCGGCCGTAGATGATGCAGCTCTCGTCGTCCATCACCTTCAGCCAGTCGCCGTGGCGCCAGGTGCCGGGGTAGACGTCGAAGTAGCTCGACAGGTAACGCGAGCCATCCGCGTCGCCCCACAGGTACAGCGGCATCGAGGGCAGCGGCAGCGTGCACACCAACTCGCCCACCTCGCCGGTGACGGGCCGGCCCTGCTCGTCCCAGGCCTCGACCGCACAGCCCAGTTGGCGGCACTGCATGCGCCCGGGCTGCGGCGGCAGGCCGCGGTGGCCGGCCAGGAAGGCGCCGGCGAAGTCGGTGCCGCCGGAGATGTTGTTCCACCAGATGTCCGGCGTGCCGATGGCCTCGAACTGCGCGGAGACCCAGCGCTGCACGTCCTCGGCCAGCGGCGAGCCGGTGGAGCCCAGGGCGCGCACGCGGCGCAGGTCGCCTGCTGCCTGCAGGTCCACGCCGGCCTTCATGCAGTTGGCATAGAAGGCCGCGCCGGCGCCGAACCAGGTCACGCGATGGCGCGCGGCGAAGCGCCACAGCACGCCCCAGTCGGGCTGCTCCTTGCTGCCGCCGGGGCTGCCGTCGAAGAGGCAGACGGTGGTGCCGTCCAGCAGCGCGGCGATCTGCGCGTTCCACATGATCCAGCCGGTGGAGCTGTACCAATGGAAGCGTTCGCCCAGGTTGTTGGCCTCGTAGCTGCAGCCGGTGTCGTTGTGCTTGCGGCAGGCCGCGGCCATCAGCATCACGCCGCCGTGGCCGTGCACGAGGGCCTTCGGCAGGCCGGTGGTGCCGCTGGAATAGACGATCCACAGCGGATGGTCGAAGGGCAGCCAGTCGGGCTGGAAGCGCTGCACGGCCTGGTCGTCGCGGGCCACTGCGTCGCTGAACTCCAGCCCCGCATCCACCCGCGAGGCCGCGTGCGGGCTGCGCACGGCCACCAGCAGCTGCAGGCTGGGCAGGTTGTCCGTCAGCGCGCGCACGGCCTCGCTGCGGTCCAGCGCCTTGCCGGCGTAGTGCACGCCGTCGACCGCGATCAGCACCTTGGGCTCGACCTGGCGGAAGCGGTCGGCCACCGCCTGCAGGCCCATGTCCGGCGCGCAGACGGTCCACACCGCGCCGATGCTGGCGCAGGCGAGGAAGGCGACGATGGTCTCCGGCACGTTGGGCAGGTAGGCCGCCACGCGGTCGCCAGGCTGCACGCCGCGCTCGCGCAGGCTCAGCGCCAATGAGGCCACCTGACGGCGCAGCTCGCGCCAGCCCAGCTCGCGTGCACGGCCCGTTTCGTCGTCGCTGACGATGGCGGGCATGCCGGCGGCCTCGGCGGCTTCCACGTGGCGCAGCACGCGCTGCGCATAGTTGACGCGGGCATCGGGGAACCAGCGCGCGCCCGGCATGCGGGCATCGGCCAGCGCGACACCGGGTGGCACCGGCGAGTCGAAGCGGTCGTGCGCCCACAGGCTCTGCCAGAAGGCCTCGGGCTCGGTGACGGACCACCGCCGCAATGCGCTGAAATCCGCGAAGCGCAGGCCGCGTTCCTCGGCCAGCCAGCGCTCGTAGAGCTCGATCAGGGGGACGTTCGGTGGCTGTCGATCCGTCGCCATATGCTTCTCCGGTTCAAGCTGCCCTGGCCTGCTTCGTCGCACCCTGCATGCAGGCCTGCACCCAGCGGGCCACCTGCTGCGGCGTGGGCGGCACGGCGTCCATCAGCAGGCGGTAGATGATGGGGGCGACCAGGGTGTCCAGCACGGCATCGACCGAGGGCACGCGCTCGCCGCGAGCGACGCCGCGGGCCACGATGATGCCGATCTGGTCCGCGGTGAAGCTCATGCAGGGCGAGCGCCCGCCCCCCGGGCCCCAGTTGCCGCAAGACTGCAGCACGTCGCGCAGCATCGCGCGGCCGACCTCGGTGGACATCTCCTCGCGGTATTGCTCGCCCCAGGCGGCCAGGTCGCCCGGCACGCTGCCGGTGTCGGCCGGCTCGCCGTCGGGGCGCATGCATTCGGTGGAGACGTCGGCCAGCAGCTCGCCCAGGTCGCCCCAGCGGCGGTAGATGGTCGAGGGCGTGACGCCGGCCTGGGCCGCGATCATCGGCACCGTCAGGCCGGCGCGGCCGTGCGCGTCCAGCAGTTCGCGCGTTGCCTGGTGCACGGCCGCCTGCACACGCGCCGCGCGGCCGCCGGGTCGGAGGGTTCGTGAACTCATGGTGAACCATGCTAACGCAAAGCCTTTGCGTTAGCGGCATCCTGGGCGCACAATGCGTTAACGCAAAAGATTTGCTTTTGCTCGCAAACCGCCCAGGGGAGAAGCCCATGCCCAGCACCGTTGCCGCCCAGGCGCTCGCGCCCTCCTCCCGCAGCCGGCTGGGGCCGTCGGCCGCCCTGTGGCTGGTGGCCTCGCTGGTGGTCTCCTTCCTGGCGGCCTCCAGCGCGCCCTCGCCGCTGTACGGGCTCTACCGGGAGGCCTGGGGCTTCTCGGCCCTCACGCTGACCTTGATCTTCTCCAGCTACGCCATCGCGCTGCTGGCCGCGCTGCTGGTGTTCGGCGCGCTGTCGGACCACCTGGGGCGGCGGGTCGTCATCGTCGCGGCGGTGGTGCTGGAGATCGTCTCGGTGCTGTTGTTCTGGCAGGCGCAGTCGCCGGCCTGGCTGCTGGCCGCGCGCATCGTGCAGGGCTTCGCCACCGGCATCGCCACGGCCTCGCTGAGCGCCACCCTGCTCGACCTGGACCCCGCCCGCGGCGCCCTGCTCAACAGCGTGACGCCGATGTTCGGCATGGCGCTGGGCGCCCTGGGCACCAGTGCCCTCGTTCAGTACGCGCCCCAGCCCACGCGCCTGGTCTTCGAGCTGCTGCTGGTGCTGCTGATCCTGCAGGCGCTGGCGGCCGTCTTCCTGCCGGACACCCTGAAGCCGCGGCCCGGCGCCTGGCAATCGATGAAGCCGCGCATCCACATCCCATCGGCGGCACGCGCCACGCTGCTGCGCATCCTGCCGCTGAACACCGCGGCCTGGGCGCTGGGCGGCTTCTACCTGTCGCTGGGGCCGACGCTGGCCAAGCTCGTCACGGGGCAGCGCACCCACGTCGTCGGCGGCGCGGCCATCGCCACCCTGGTGCTGGCCGGCGCCGTCTCCATCCTCTATGTCCGTGCGCGGCCTGCGCGGCCGGTGCTGCTGGGCGCGGCCAGCCTGCTGAGTGCGGGGCTGTTGCTGACACTGGGCGGCGTGCACCTGTCCTGCGGCGCGCTGTTCTTCGGCGGCACCCTGGTCGCCGGCCTGGGCTTCGGCGCCAGCTTCAACGGCGCGGTGCGCAGCCTGGTGCCGCTGGCCGCCGCGCATGAGCGCGCGGGGCTGATGTCCAGCTTCTTCGTGCTCAGCTACCTCGCCTTCAGCCTGCCGGCCATCGCCGCCGGGCTGTGCGCCGGGCTCTTCGGATTGCAGGCCACGGCGCTCGGTTATGGCGCGCTGCTGGTGGCGATGGGGCTGACGGCGCTGCTGGCGATGCCGACCCGGCCCACGTCCCCGTCTCAGTAGGACAGCTTCGGGTACCAGTCCTTGCCGCGCCCGGCCGGGGTCAGGTCCAGCAGGTTCCAGATCGGCATCGGGTCCGGCGCACCGCGCGGGTCCTGTCCGGGGTCCGGTGTCACCGCGCCCATCTCCGCGGCCCAGAAGTGGTGCAGCACGCCGTCGCGCCGCGTGAAGACGTTGAAGGCGGGTACGTCCTCGCCCTGCGGATCCTCGCCCGCGTAGGCCTGGTTGAAGCCGTTGTCCGCCGACGAGTACAGCTGCAGGTGCCGCCAGCCCCGCACCTGCTTGAAGGCCACCAGCCGCTCGATCGGCGAGCGCGCGATCACCGCGAAGCCCACGCGCTGCAGGATGTCGGGCATCTGGCCGTCGTAGGCCGACAGCAGCGAGGTGCACATCGGGCAGGGCCGCTCGCGGCGGGGGCCGTACATCCAGTTGTAGGTGATCAGCGTGTCGTGGCCGCCGAACAGTTGCGACAGCTTGGCCGGCCCGTGCTCGCCCTCGAACAGGTAGTCCTCGGGCAAGGGGCCGCCCGGCGGCAGTGCGCGGCGCTGCGCAGCCACGCGCTCGATGTGGCGGCGCAGCTCGATCTCCTCGGCCAGCAGCGCGGTGCGTGCGCGCCGGTAGTCGGGGCTCTCGTTGGGGAAACGGCAGGGGGACTGCTGCGCCAGCTCGGTGGCCGGGCGCAGGCCATGCGGATCGTTCATCGCGTTCATCGGGCCTCCTTGAGTGGGGTGGTCGCCCTGGCCGTGAACGGAATGCGGGCGCCCATCAGGCACCCTGGGAGCGCAGCCAGGCCAGGATCTGGTCCGCGCCCATCGCACCGCTGATCCGTGCCGCCTCCCGGCCCTGGCGGAACAGGACCATGGTCGGGATGCTGCGGATGCCGTGGCGCAGGCCGGTCTGCCGGGCGGCCTCGGTGTCGACCTTGGCGAAACGCACCCGGGTCGACCGCGCGGCCGCGGCGGCGAACTGCGGCGCCATCATCTTGCAGGGCCCGCACCATTCGGCCCAGAAGTCCACGACGACCGGCAGGCCGGTGCCGGACACATAGGCGTCGAAGGACGCATCGCCCAACTCCACGGGCGCCAGCTCCATCAGCGGCTGCCCGCACTGGCCGCACTTGGGACCATCGTCCAGACGTTCGTCGGGGACGCGGTTGCGCGTGGAGCAGGCGGGGCAGACGAGTTGCATCAGAAACCTCCATCGAGCCGGCAGGTGGCAAGGGGTGTGCCGCGCGGCGATCTTGCAACAATCGGCCCCCCATGAAGCCCGACCTCCAGTTCCGCCTGCGCCTCTACCGCGACGAGGTCGTCGCCGTCGGCCCCGGCAAGGTCACCCTGCTCGAGGCCATCGCCCGCACGGGCTCCATCTCCGCCGCGGCACGCGAGATCAACATGTCCTACCGGCGCGCCTGACTACCGCGCGATCGAGGCTGCGCTGTCCGAGGCGGCAGCGACGGAGATCGCGGCGCTGCGGCGGCTGATCGCCCCCTGATCGGGCCCGGGAAAACAAAACGCCCGCGAGCGCGGGCGTTCAGTACTGCAGGGACTACTCGGGATCTGCGGGAATCCAGCGGGCACGCTGCCCGTCGAGGCGGATCAGAGGATCAGCTCGCCCTTGGCGACGATCACTTCATCCTCGGCTTCGATCTCGGGCTCGGCCTCGACTTCGGCGTCGTAGCGGCCGGTGTTGGAGGCTTCTTCTTCACCCACCTTCGGGATCAGCGGCTTGTCCAGCGGACGGCAGATCCGGCTTTGCAGACGGGCCAGGCGCTCGGAGCGCTCCATCTCCTTGACGACCGACTCGGGGTCCATCATCAGGGCGAAGGGGTTGGCGATGATTTCCTGGCGCTGCATACGTGAACTCCTGAGGGTGTGAAGGAAGGCCTGCGATGGGATGAACTCTAGGTTCAGGCCCCCAGGCCAACCAGTCAGGAGCGGGACAAATGCGCTGTCGGAAAACGACTGACAAGGGATAGCACTGGAGGCGCACCCCGTGTCGGCGCGCAGCCCGGCTTTTCCGTGAGCAACTTGTCGGATCAGGCCGCCGCGGCGGCTCCGGGCGCGACGCCGAACAGCGCCTTGAAGTTCGCGGTGGTCGCCTCGGCGATCGCCTCGACGTCCACCTGTTTCAGCTCGGCCAGCTGCCTGGCCACGTAGGGCACGTAGGCCGGCGAGTTGGTCTTGCCCCGGTAGGGCATGGGCGCCAGGTAGGGGCTGTCGGTTTCGATCAGGCAGCGGTCCAGCGGCACGAAGCGCGCCACCTCGCGCAAGTCGGCGGCGTTCTTGAAGGTGACGATGCCGGAGAACGAGATGAAGAAGCCGCGGTCCAGTGCGGCGCGCGCCACCTCCGCGGTCTCGGTGAAGCAGTGGAAGACGCCGCGTGTCGCGCCCTGCCCGGCCTCGTCCAGCACGGCCAGCGTGTCGGCACTGGACGAGCGGGTGTGGATCACCAGCGGCAGGCCGCTGCGGCGCGAGGCCTCGATGTGGGTGCGGAAGCGCTCGCGCTGCCACTCCATGTCGGCCACCGTGCGCTCGCCCAGGCGGTAGTAGTCCAGGCCGGTTTCGCCGATGGCCACCACCTTGTCGCGCGCGGCACGCTCCAGCAGGTCGTCCAGGCTGGCTTCCCGCACGCCTTCGTTGTCGGGATGCACGCCGACCGAGGCCCAGAAGTCCTGGTTGCCCTCGGCGAGTGCGTAGACGTCCTCGAATTCCTCCAGCGTCGTGCAGATGCACAGCGCGCCGGTCACCCGGGCCTCGGCCATGGCCTGGCGGATGGCGGGCAGGTTCTCGCGCAGCTCGGGGAAGCTGAGGTGGCAGTGGGAGTCGACGAACATGGAATGCAAGGCGGCCCGGTATCAGCGGGCCGCGGTCAAGGGCGTGAGCCGGTCAGATCGTCTGCGTCGGCTTGGCCGAGGAGATCGAGGTGCCCAGCACCTCTTCGATCTTGACCCGCAGCAGCCGGGTCTTCTCGTCGGCGGGGAAACGCACGCCGACACCCTGGGTGCGGCCGGACGAGGCATTGGGCGGGGTGATCCAGGCGACCTTGCCGGCCACCGGGTAGCGCTGCGGATCGTCGGGCAAGGAGAGCAGCAGGTAGATGTCCTCGCCCAGCTTGTATTCGCGGGTGGTCGGCACGAACAGGCCGCCGTCGGTGAACAGCGGGATGTAGGCCGCGTACAGGGCGCCCTTTTCCCGGAACACCAGCTGGATGACGCTCGGGCGGTTGCCGCCGGCTGCGGCGGCGGCAGGTTGGGCAGGAGGCTTGGCAGGGCTGGCAATCTCGCTCATCGGCCGGAGTGTATCGGGTGGTTTTTGCAGTTCAGCGGGGAAGATCCACCACTAATGCCGCGCAAACGGGTGGTTCAAGGTCAGGCGGTCTGCAGTGCCGCCCGGGCGCGCTGGACAAGCGCCTCGGTTTGGAGGTTGGCATTCAGCGGATGTTCGGCATGCCGCCGGGCTGCACGCAATTCCGAGGCCCAGGCGCTCAGGCGCACCAGATCGCCGCCCTGCGGCAGACCCGCATCGGGGAAGTAGACGGCCTCGCGGCCGCTGGCTGCGCGCAGGGCGTCGACAGCCAGCTTCTGCAGCATGTCGATGACCCGCGGCACCGGCCAGCCTGCCAGCGCCTGCGTGCTGCCGGCGCGCATTTGCTGGGGCAGCGCCAGCCAGGTCTTGCGGTCCATGCCCTGCTCGCCGAGTTCCAGCGCGGACAGCGGCTGGCCGCCGGCGGCCGCCAGCAGCACGCCGGCATCGGCCACGCCCTGCCCCTGCAGCCAGGCGCGGGCGGCGTCCGCCCCGGGCGTGGGCAGGGCGATGGCCTGGCAGCGGCTGCGGATGGTCGGCAGCAGGCGGTCGGGCGCGCCGCTGGACAGCACGAAGCGCGCGGTGCCAGCGGGCTCCTCCAGTGTCTTGAGCAGCGTGTTGGCCGAGATGGCGTTCATCTGCTCTGCCGGATGCAGCACGACCACCTTGGCGCCGCCGCGCGAGGAGGTCTGCTGGGCGAAGGCCACGACGCGGCGTACGGCCTCGACCTTGATCTCGTTGCTGGCCTTGGCCTTGCCCTTGCCTTCACCGGCGTCGCCCGCATCGTCCTCGTCACCGCTCCATCCCAGGGCTTCCTGCACGGCCTGGGGCGCGATCACCAGCAGGTCGGGATGGGTGCGCGCGGACACCAGCAGGCAGCTGGCGCAGCGTCCGCAGGCCGGCTCGCGACGCGGCTGGGCCGATCGCGGGCCGTCGGCCTCGCACAGCCAGGCGCGCGCCAGGGCCAACGCGAAGGAGAGCTGGCCGACACCGGGCTGGCCCACGGCCAGCAAGGCGTGGGAGCGCTGGTGCCGCAGCGCCTGCGCCAGCGGCTGCTGCAGCCAGGGCAGTGCATCGGCCAGCGGGTCGTGGGGACGGATGGTGGACGCGGATTTCATCGGGATCGGGACAGGTGCCTCACCACCAACCGCGGCGCGACAGCTCGGATTGCAGCTGCGCGGCCACCGCCTCGACGCGCTGGTCGGCGTCGATGCGCACGAAGCGCTGCGGCTGGGCCTCGGCGCGGGCGCGGTAGCCGGCCTGCACGCGCTCGAAGAAGGCCTGGTCCATGGCCTCGAAGCGGTCGGGCTGGCGGGCGGCGGCCAGGCGCTGGGCGGCGATGGCCGGCGGCAGGTCGAACCACAGGGTCAGGTCGGGCTGGCGGCCCTGCTGCACCCAGCTCTCCAGCTGGCCGAGCACGGCCAGGTCGAACCCGCGCCCGCCGCCCTGGTAGGCGAAGGTGGCATCGGTGAAACGATCGCACAGCACCCAGGCGCCGCGCGCCAGCGCGGGCTCGATGACGGTAGCCAGGTGGTCGCGCCGGCCGGCGAAGACCAGCAGGCTTTCGCACAGCGGATCCATCGCGTCGTGCAGCACCATCTCGCGCAGCTTCTCGGCCAGCGGCGTGCCGCCGGGCTCGCGCGTGCGCACGACGTCGGCGTGCTGGGAGCGCCAGCGGCGCTCCAGCGCCTCCAGGTGCGTGGTCTTGCCGGCGCCGTCTATGCCTTCGAGGCTGAGGAATCGTCCTGACATCGATGGAATCTCCCTTGTTCTGCAAAACCGCCCGCATCGCCCAGCCAACCCAGCGGACACCGCGGATCCGGCTTCACCGGGCCGCCAGTGTCGCCCCGGGGGCGCGCGTCAGCGCGTACGGGGGGGACGTTGATATCGGTCAACCGCGCGATTGTGGGCCTCGAGCGACTCGCTGAACTCGCTCGTCCCATCACCTCGGGACACGAAGTACAGCGCCTTCGTCCGCGGCGCGGCCACTGCCGCCTGCAGCGAGGCCTTGCCCGGCATCGCGATGGGCGTGGGCGGCAGGCCGGCGCGCAGGTAGGTGTTGTAGGGCGAGTCCGCCTGCAGGTCGCGGCGGCGCAGGTTGCCGTCGAAGGCGTCGCCCAAGCCGTAGATCACGGTGGGGTCCGTCTGCAGCGGCATGCCGATGCGCAGGCGGTTGAGGAAGACCGAGGCCACCAGCGGCCGGTCGCCCTCGCGGCCGGTCTCCTTCTCGACGATCGAGGCCAGCACCAGCAGGTCCTGCGGCGTGCGCAGCGGCGTGCCGGGATCGCGCACGGCCCAGGCGGCGTCCAGGTGCTGCTTCATCGCGCGGCGCGCGCGCCTGAGCACGGCCAGGTCCTCGCTGCCCTTGCCGTAGGTGTAGGTGTCGGGGAAGAAGGCGCCTTCGGCCGGCACGCCCGGCTCGCCCAGGGCTTCCATCACCTGGGACTCGCTCATGGTGGCCGTCAGCGGCTTGAGGTCGGCCGACTGGGCCAGCTCGGCACGGAAGCGCTTGAAGGTCCAGCCCTCGATCAGCTTGACGGTGGCCAGGCGCTCGTCGCCGCGCACCATCATGCGCAGCAGGTCGCGCGCGGACATGCCCTGGGTCAGTTCGTAGTTGCCGGCGCGGATGCGAGCGGCCTGGCCCGAGGCGCGGAACCAGCCGTACAGCGCCCATTCCGGCGCCTGCACGCCGGCGTCCACCCACAGCCGCGCCACCTCGCGCGGCAGCGTGCCGGGCTCGATGGCCGCCCCGACGCTCGGCGCGGCCAGGTCCAGCGGACGGCTGACCCAGAACCACGCC
>SCTQ01000217.1 GCA_004322345.1 Aquabacterium sp.
GCGAGGCCGCCCTCCAGCCCTTCATCCACCACTACAACTGGCATCGACCACACTCAGCCCTTGCCCACCAGCCACCCATGATCCGGATCCCGGCTGTGAACAACGTCCTGCAACTCAACAGCTAGTCGCGCGCGGTGAAGACCAGGGGCCTGGCGGCCTGTTCGCTGGCGCAGGCCGACAGCTTGGCGAAGAAATCCTGGCCGTCGCGCGTGTCGCGCCAGACGCCGTCGACGAACTGGAAGTGGTAGCCGCCGCTGCGGCTGGCCAGCCAGAGCTCGTGCAGCGGCGGCTGGGTATTGATCACGATCTTGCTGCGGTCCGGGAAGCTGAGCTCCAGCAGACCGCCGGTACGCGCGGCATCGACGTCGACTACGTCCTCCTCCAGCCAGCGATCCAGCTGCGACTCGACGGCAGCCAGCACGGCTTCGGTCTCGTCCTGGTACTGGGCCGGCGTCAGGGGTGTGGGTGCGGGGGAGTTCATGGCAGTCATGATCTTTAGAATCGCCGGATGTCCGAAGAACGCATTGCAAACATTCTAGGCAGCCGGATCCTGGCGCGTATCTCCGCGCTGGCAACGTTGACCACGGTACTCGCCGCAGCCGCCGTGGGTGCCGGCTGCGGCCAGAAGGGGCCGCTGTACCTGCCGGCCGAGACGGCCCCGCCGCCCAACCACACGCACACGCACGCGCCTGCTGCGCCCGCCCCGCTGCCGGCCAGCGCCCCCGCTTCCACGCCCGCCCGCCCATGACCCTCCCCGGCCACCCCTATTTCTCTTTCGTCGGCAGCGAACTGCACGCCGAGGGCTGCTCGCTGCGCGATCTGGCGCAACGCTTCCAGACGCCTCTTTATGTCTATTCGCGCCAGGCCATGCTGGCGGCGCTGTGCCCCTACCAGTCCGCGCTGCAGGGCCGCGCCCACCTGATCTGCTATGCGGTGAAGGCGAACTCCAACCTGTCGGTGCTGAAGGTCTTCGCCGAGGCCGGCTGCGGCTTCGACATCGTCTCCGGCGGCGAGCTGGAACGCGTGCTGGCCGCCGGCGGCGATCCGGCCAAGGTGGTGTTTTCCGGCGTAGGCAAGACGCGCGCAGAGATGCGCCAGGCCATCGAGGCCGGCGTGCGCTGCTTCAACGTGGAAAGCATCGCCGAGCTGGATGTGCTGTCCGAGGTCGCCGTCTCCATCGGCCGCCGCGCGCCGGTGAGCCTGCGGGTGAATCCCGACGTGGATCCCAAGACCCACCCCTACATCTCGACGGGCCTGAAGGGCAACAAGTTCGGCATCGCCCATGCGCAGGCGCTGGAGGCCTACCTGCACGCCAGCCGGCTGCCGGGGCTGGAAGTCGCCGGCATCGACTGCCACATCGGTTCGCAGATCACCGAGACCGATCCCTACCTGGACGCCCTGGACCGCGTGCTGGATCTCGTCGAGGCCATCGAGGCAGCAGGCATTCCCATCCACCACCTGGACCTGGGCGGTGGCCTGGGCATCACTTATGCGGACGAGACTCCGCCGTCGGCCGACGCGCTGATCGGCCTGCTGCTGCAGCGCCTGCAGTCGCGCGGACACGCCCATCGGGAACTGCTGTTCGAGCCCGGCCGCTCCCTCGTGGGCAACGCCGGCGTGCTGGTGACCGAGGTGCTCTTCCTCAAGCCCTCGGAGCAGAAGAACTTCTGCATCGTCGACGCGGCGATGAACGACCTGCTGCGCCCCGCGCTGTACGAGGCCCACATGGGCATCGTCAATTGCAAGGAGGCGACGACCGCGCCCGCCCTGACCTGGGACATCGTCGGCCCGGTCTGCGAATCCGGCGACTGGCTGGGCCGCGAGCGCCAGGTGGCTGTGCAGCCGGGCGACCTGCTGGCGGTGATGTCCGCCGGCGCCTACGGCATGAGCATGGCCAGCAACTACAACAGCCGCGGCAAGCCGGCCGAGGTGCTGGTCGACGGCCAGTCCGCGCAGCTGGTGCGGCGGCGGGAGACGACGCAGGAGTTGTTCGCGCACGAGAAGCCCGAGTAGAAGGACCGCGCCTCACGCGTCCCGGATCGCCGCAGCAAAGAAAAAAGCCGCCCCTTGCAGGGCGGCTTCTTCGTTCCGGCGAAAGCCGGAGCCGATCAGAACGTGTGGCGGATACCGATGGCCACCACGGTGGCACGGCTGTCGATGTGCGCGCCGCCGCCGCTGAAGAACGGCGTCTCCAGCGAGCCCAGGCCGGTCAGCAGCGGGAACGGGCCACCTGCGATGGGCACAGCCGTCACGGTGCCGGGGTGCGTGGCGACCACGTTGCCGCGGTCATCCTTCATCTGACCAGCGCGGAGGTACAGCTTCGTGCGCTTGGAGAAGTTGTAGTCGCCGATCAGCATGAAGGCGGTGTCCTTGCCTTCCGTGAAGTTGGTGAATTCGGTGCGCGAGAACTGGGCGCCGATCGAGAAGTTGCCGATCGGGTGCTTGACGCCCAGGCTGAACGTGCGGGTCTTGATGTCACCCAGGTCACGGCCCGCCACCGGCAGCGCCGTCTGGGCGGCCGCCGCAGAGGTGTCCAGCTTGCCTTGATGCCACTGTGCGCTGATCACCGTGCCGACGTCAGGAATCGTGTACTTGGCAGCCAACACCCAGGAGCGGTACTTCTCTGCGTTGAAGAAGTTGACGTAGCCGGGGCCGGTGGACGACCCGACGGGCACGCCGCCGAAGTCGTTCCAGTTGAACGCTCCGGAGAGCAGGAGGCCAAACGGGAACGAGTAGTTGGCCAACAGGCCGAAGGTCTTGCCGCGGTCATCCGTCGTCTCGGCGCCAGCGGTCTGGCCGCCGATGATCTGGCCTGAACCGGTCGTCACGGTGCCGGTGATCGTGCGGTTGCTGCTGATGCGGTCGGCCACGCCGGCGTTCGGCGAGTAGGACAGCACGCCGGAGAAGCCACCCAGCTTCAGCCAGTAGCTGACCTGGTTGTCCTGGCGCACCTGCAGGTTGTTCAGCACCAGACCCACGCCTTGCAGGTCGGCGCCGCCCAGGGCCTCGACCGTCGTGCCGGCGAAGGAGTAGAACATCGGGGCGTACTGGCGACCCAGGCGCAGTTCACCGACCGGCGTGGTCAGGCTGACGAAGGCCTGGCGGCCCCACATGCGTCCGTCCTGGCCGCTCTGCGCGCCGGTGTCGAGCTGGAACTGGCCTTCCAGGATGAAGCCGCCCTTGTAGCCACCGCCCAGGTCTTCCGTGCCCTTGAAGCCCAGGGCGTTGACGGAGGACACGCTGGACGTGATGCCGTTGACTGTCGAAGGAGTGGCAAAGGAAGCAGCCGGCAGCGCCGTACCCGACACGTCACCTTCCTTCTTGCTGACGTTGGTGTACGCAACGTCGAGGTTCCCGTAGATGGTGAGGCTCGATTGAGCAGTCGCTGCACCAGTAGCCAGCGAAGCGATAGCCAGCAGCGCGGCCTTGGTGATGAGAGTCTTTTGCACAGGTTCTCCTTTTGGTGCCTTATGCGCCCGGCATGGACGCAGGGCGAGCGGATGGGATTCTTTTCGTCCCCTTAACCCACCGGAATCGGGGTTCCCCTCCATGTGGCCGCACCGACACAAACAGGTGTTTTATGTGCTAAGCAAAAACGGTCACCGAAGTGACCGTTCTTGCCAAAAACACACTCGACTTTCAGCCGAGTCTTCGATCAGAAGTCGTGGCGCACACCGAAGTCGTAGCCGGTCTTGCTGACGGTGTTCTTGCTGTCGTTGGCGACGTCCACGTAGATACGGGTACGCTTGGACAGGAAGTAGTGATAGCCCAGGGCGGTGATCTTGGCTTCCGAACGCACGTTGCCCTCAGCAGCGGTGGTGCCCCACTTCTCCTTGAACTGGCCGTAGCTCACGCGCAGCTCGCCGCCGCCGATGGGGGCGGTGGCAGCCAGCAGCCAGCTGCGGGCCTTGTCTTCGTCGGCCTGGCGGCCGGTGCCGAAGAAGCCACCCAGCTTCACGATGCCGAAGTCGTAGGCAGCGTACAGCGTGGTCCAGTGGTCGTCGCGGTCGGACGGGTTGGTGTAACCCAGGCCGACATACACCGGGCCGGCTGCGTAGCTGGCGGCGAAGCCGAAGGGGTTCTTCACCGTGTTGGCCGTGGTTTCCTTGGCGGCCCATTGGGCGGAGCCGGTGAAGCCGGACGACGAGAAGTAGTAGTTGACGCTGTTGTCGTTGCGGATCGGATCGATCTCGGCGCCGGTGATCAGCTTGCGCAGGCCGGTGGTGTTGCCGGCGACGGTGTCGGTGCCCCAGGGCGACGCAACGGACTCGACCAGCGTGTAGGCCGGGGTGTACTCACGACCCAGAAGCACGCGGCCGAAACCGGTCTCCAGGCCGACGACGGCGCGGCGGTTCCAGAACGAGGACGAGCTGGCAGAGGCGCCGGTGTCGGTGCTCAGGCCGGACTCGAGGTTGAACACAGCCTTCAGGCCGCCACCCAGGTCCTCGGTGCCCTTGAAGCCCAGGCGCGATTGCTGGGTGTCATTGATGCCGCGAACCTTGGTGCCGATGCTCTTCGAGTAGGCGCCGTCGACGCGACCGTAGATGGTCACGGAGGATTGGGCGGATGCGACGCCGGCCACGGTGCCGAGCACGGCCAGGGCGATAACGGACTTTTTCATGCAGATCTCCAAGTTGAAATGTGGCCCGCTCCAGGAGCTTCGGGGGCGCGAGCGAGGCGCGGCTCGTGGGGGACCGGCTTCCCGTGGGAAGACGGCCGCCATTGAAACAGAGGCCTTTCGGCTCATCTACCGTTGAACTGTCATACGGCCGAGCGGTGTCGCAAGCGGACAACAGGCTGTCCGGAATTGCGAATATGGACATGCCGGTTCCGGATGTACGGCGGCTGCCGATAATCCGGCCTCATGAGCATCCAGACCGACGACCTGAGGGGCGCCGACCGGCCCCAGCGCAACGTGCAGCCCCAGGCCGGATCGCCGCAGGAGGAAGCGCTCGAACGCGCGCTGCGCCCCAAGGGCCTGGCTGAATACGTCGGCCAGGCCAAGGCGCGCGAGCAATTGGAGATCTTCATCGGCGCCGCCCGCGCGCGGGGCGAGGCGCTGGACCACGTGCTGCTGTTCGGCCCGCCCGGGCTGGGCAAGACCACGCTGTCGCACATCGTCGCGCATGAACTGGGCGTGAACCTGCGCCAGACCTCCGGCCCGGTGCTGGAGAAACCCAAGGACCTGGCCGCGATCCTGACCAACCTGGAACGCAACGACGTCCTCTTCATCGACGAGATCCACCGCCTCAGCCCCGTGGTCGAGGAGATCCTGTATCCCGCGCTGGAGGACTACCAGATCGACATCATGATCGGCGAGGGCCCCGCCGCGCGCTCGATCAAGCTGGACCTGCAGCCCTTCACGCTGGTGGGCGCCACCACGCGCGCGGGCATGCTGACCAATCCGCTGCGCGACCGTTTCGGCATCGTCGCGCGGCTGGAGTTTTATACGGCGCAGGAACTGGAGCGCATCGTCGTGCGCTCGGCCGGCCTGCTCAACGTGCCCATCGACGGCGACGGCGCCTTCGAGATCGCCCGCCGCTCGCGCGGCACGCCGCGCATCGCCAACCGGCTGCTGCGCCGTGTGCGCGACTACGCCCAGGTCAAAGGCGACGGCCGCATCACGCGCGTCATCGCCGACAAGGCGCTGGCCATGCTGGACGTGGATCCGCTGGGCTTCGACGTGATGGACCGCAAGCTGCTGGAGGCGGTGATCCACAAGTTCGACGGCGGGCCGGTGGGGCTGGACAACCTGTCGGCAGCCATCGGCGAGGAACGCGAGACCATCGAGGACGTGATCGAGCCTTTCCTGATCCAGCAGGGCTTCCTGCAGCGCACGCCGCGCGGGCGCATGGCCACGCTGGCCGCCTTCCAGCACCTGGGGCAGATCGGAAGAGCACAC
>SCTQ01000218.1 GCA_004322345.1 Aquabacterium sp.
GCTGGAGACCGACCTGCCCAACCGCGTGCTGGCCGGCGACGAGCCGCGCGAGCAGGTGCGCCCCATCACCACCGGCATCAAGCGCATCGACCGCATGGGCCTGATGGAGATCACCTGGTACACCCGCCAGCTCCAGCGCATCGGCCGCGGCCACGAACCGCAGCCGCGCGAGTCGGGGCTGAAGGTCTTCCTGCTCTACATCTGGGCCAATGCGCGGGTGATGATGAGGCCGCGCAAGCTGCGGGCGAACTGAACGCGGGCCGTCAGGCCGCGGGCAGCCGCCACACGGCCCAGCCCAGCGCCGCCGCGGCCGCCAGCGAGGCCAGCGTGCGCACGTGGTTCCAGCGCGTCCAGTCCTGCAGGTAGGCCTGCCACAGCGCCACGCCCTCGGCGCTGCCGGCCTGCACCGCGGCCAGCTTGTCGTTCAGCGGCACGTTGGCAGCCACGGTGACGCCGAAGCAGCCGACCACGTAGAGCACGCAGCCCGCGACCACCCACGCGCCGCCCGAGGCCGGCCAGCGCAGCAGCGTCCAGCCGCCCAGCGCCACGCCCAGCAGCGCCGTGCCCATGAACACGCCCAGGAAGAGCGGGTTGAGCACGGTGACGTTGATGTG
The DNA here is from genome assembly GCA_004322345.1 of Aquabacterium sp. Taxonomy (GTDB): domain Bacteria; phylum Pseudomonadota; class Gammaproteobacteria; order Burkholderiales; family Burkholderiaceae_C; genus Aquabacterium. The sequence goes on from SCTQ01000218.1 coordinate 615, forward strand.
CTGCATCGCGGCCAGCCCCTGGGCGGGCGGCAGGCGGGCGAGTGCCTGCATCACGAAGGTGGAGAAGGCGAAGAAGACGCCGCCGATGAGGCCGCTGCCGAGGGCGGCGAGCAGGGTGGCCAGGCGGGGCAGGCTGGCGTCGTCCATCGTCAGCTTCCCGGCACCCACTTCATCTTGCGTCCGCCCGTCACCTCGAAGCCTTCGCGCGCATAGAAGTCCAGGCTGCGCTGGAACTGCGGCAGCGGGGGCGTGCACAGCTCCAGGCGCGTCCAGCCGCGCTCCTGCGCCAGCCGGGTGGCGGCCGCGATGAGTGCGGCGCCGATGCCGCGGCTGCGCCAGTCGGGGTGCACGTAGAACTCCTGGATGGTGGCGAAGGCGCCTTCGGCATAGAGGGCCACGCTTTCGCTGAAGCCGGCGAAGCCCAGCGGCTCGCGGCCCCGCCAGGCCACCAGCGCGCCGTAGCGCCCGGCGGCCAGCAGGCCGGCGCACAGGGTGGCGCTGCGTGCGGGCTCCAGGGCGAAGTGCTGCACGCCCAGGCGCTGCGAGATCTCGTCGGTCAGGGCGCAGGCCATCTGCGCGATGGCCTGTGCGTCCTGCGGCTCGGCGGCGCGGATCCCGACGCCCGCGGGCAAGGACGGCGGGACAGCGGCGGCAGGGCTCACTGCGCCCGGTCCCCGTACTTGATCGTCTTCAACTCGCCCGCCTCGAAGCGCAGCGTCGTCATGAACTGGCCCGGGCCCGGGTTGTAGACCCATTCCTCCACCGTCACGCAGGGCTCGCTGGCGGCGCCCGGCGCGGGGACGCGGCAGGAGGCGTCCTTGAAGGCGGGCTCACCGCACTTCTGCAGCACGGCGGCCTTGCCTTCGCCCAGGGTGACGAGGTCGGCCTTGCAGCGGAAGGACTGGGCGGCCGCGGGCAGCGCGATGCACAGGGCCGCGGCCAGCAGGGCGCAACGAGCTGCAGCGTTCATGGGAGGTCTCCGGATGTCGCCAGGGGCAGTGGGATGCGAGTCTAGGGGTTCGACGGTGACGACGCCGCGCACGAGGTCGCAAAACGGCTCGACGGCCGCATGCGAGCTGCCCTCGAGCTGACGCATGGAAATCATCGGATGAACCCTCCCTGGAGGCCCGGCGTCTGGGCGCCGTTGCGCAGTCAGAGCCGCTGCAGCCCCACGTGCAGGCACAGCAGGGAGGCCGCGGCCAAGGCCAGGAACGTAAGCGCAATGCCCGCGCTGCGGCCGAACGCCCAGTAGGCGGTGAACGAGAAAGCCCAGCCGTGCAGCAGGCGCCCCAGCAGCAGCGTGGCGCCCAGCGCATGCAGCACCCAGGCCGGCTGGCCGGCCAGTTCCAGCAGGGCGATGAGCAGCAGTGCCAACGGCACGTACTCGCCGAAGTTCGCGTGGCCGCGTATGCGCCGCTGCATCATCGGGTCACCGCCGTCGCCCAGGCTGGGGCGGCCGGGGCCGGCGCGGCCGAGCACGACGCGCACGCTGAGCACGAGGAACCACAGCCCGAGGGCACCGGCATAGAGCGGGGTGATGACGAATGTGCCGGGCATGGCGAGCCTCTCTTTCCGCGGCAGGCTACAGGTGGGCGAAGAACGCCGGCACATGCTGCCATCGGTCCTCGCGCCCGTCGACGTAGGTGATGGCCAGCCGGGACAGCTGCTCGTCGCCGACCTCGTCCAGGCAGCCGAGGTTGACGCCCACCATGCGGCCGATGGGCGTGTCCGTGCCGATGCCGAAGGCGCGCACGCCACAGTGGCGGCAGAACCAGTGCTCGTTCTTGCGCGTGTTGAACAGGTACTTCGTCAGCTCGCCTTCGCCGGCCAGCAGGCGGAACCCGTCTTCGCGCGCGACCGCTGGCCAGAAGCGCGTGCGCCGGCAGATCGAGCAGTTGCAGCGGTAGGTGCTCTGCGTCAGGTCCAGGTCAGCCTCGAAGCGGACCGCCGCGCAGTGGCAGCTTCCTCGATAGGTCTTGAGCATGGTTGCCATCTCCTTTCGCGCCTGCGGGGGGCTTCAACGCCGCCTCGCAAGCAGCCTTTCGTTCATCAGCAGGCCGCAGCCGGGGCATTTGTCCCGGTTGGGCATCTGCTCCATCGGTAGCACGCCCGGCCCACCGACTGGTTGCGCCGCGCCAGCCGCTTCTGCTGGCGAACGGCCTCGACGAGATCCTGGTTCATGTCGGCGGGTGCAGCGCTTCTTCCATCGCCGGATCGCTCAGGCCGAACCATTGCTGCAGGTAGTGGATGCGCAGCATCGTTTCGATGCCGAAAGGCGGGCGGCCCGTCTTGGCCTTGGGGTAGTGCGGCGCCACGATCTGCACCAGCACCGCCCAGGGAACCACGCGTCCATCTCCTCCAAGAACTCGCGCTTGCGCGTCTTCTTGGTCGACAGGTTCAGGCCCAGGCCGAGTTGCTTCATGGTCGTTGCTGGCTTGATGCGGATGCTTCAGGTCATGCAAGATTCGGGCGGGTTTTGCAG
>SCTQ01000219.1 GCA_004322345.1 Aquabacterium sp.
GCGCGGGCCCGCACGCCGAAGGCGGTGTAGGTGAACAGCACCCACACGGCAGCCACCAGCAGGATGGCGACGGCGGCCATGACCATGCGATAGACCGCGTAGGTCTGCTCGCCCACCGCGAAGCTGGAGAAGGGCGTGGGCACGTTCAGCGTGGACGGCCCGAACACGGCGAGGAAGCCCTGGCTGAGCACCAGGCTGATGCCCCAGGTGACGACCATCGAGGACAGCAGCTGGTTGTAGAAGCGGCGGATGACCAGCCGCTCCAGCACGATGCCCACCAGCCCCGCGGCCAGGCCTCCCAGCACCACGGCCAGCACGGTCGGCACGCCGGCGTGGTAGCTGCTGGCCGTCGTGTAGGCGCCGATCATCATCAGCTCGCCGTGGGCCATGTTGATCACGCCCATCATGCCGAAGATGATGATCAGCCCCGCCGCGGCCAGGATGAGGAAGCCGACGTTGTCCAGGTACTGGTAGAAGAAGCTGAAGGCCATGCTCGTCCCCGCCGCGTCCGTGCTTCAACCGTTCATTGCGGCTTGAAGAATGCCTTCCATGCCGGGTTGTCCGCCGGCAGGTACTGGCGGCTCGGGTTGGCCTTGGTCAGGTCCACGCCCAGGCTCTTGAGGAAGGACGGCTCGGTGTAGCCCAGCTCGGCGATCAGCTGCAGCTTGTGCTGGCCGTCGACCTTGAACAGGTAGCTGGGCATGGCCGCGTGGTGCTGGCTGCCGCTCATCACCCACTTGCCGCCCGGCGCGTCCTCGACCTCGATGCCGGACTCCAGCGCCTTGATGGTCTTCTCGGTGTCGGTGGTCCCGGCCTTGGCCCAGGCCTTGGCCATGGCCTTGACCGCGACGTAGCCGAAGGCCGCGTGCTCGTTCACGTACGGCACGCTGGGGAACATCTTGCGGATCTTGGCGACGAAGGCCTCGCTGTTCTTGCCCGGCACGTCCTCGATGTAGCCCGGGGGCACGTACATGTTCTCCAGCGCCGGCGGCGCGAAGCGCTTGTGCTCGTAGCCGTCGGTGATGGTCACGTTGGACCACGCGGGGATCTTCAGGCCCGCGGCCTGGGCCTGCGGATAGAACTGCGCATGCTCGCCGCCGACCAGGCAGTGCACCTGGAAGTCGGGTTTGACCTGCTGGATCTTGCTGATGGTGGAGGACCACTGCGAGACGCCGAAGGGGAAGTACTCCTCCATCTCGATCTTGCCGCCGTAGAGGTTGGCGGCCACGCGGGTCCAGGCGCCGATGGCGCGGCAGAAGTTGTAGTCCGCGCCGATGAAGGTCATGCGCGGGCCCATCTTCTCGATCATGTACTTCAGTGCCGGCAGCACCTGCTGCTCGGGCGTGGGACCGGAGAAGAAGGAATAGTGGTCGGCGATGCCGCCCTCGCCCTGGTTGTTGTGCCAGTAGATGGTCTTGTTGCGCACCACCTCGCGCCGCGCGGCCTCGCGCTCGGCGCCGGTGTAGCCGGCCATCACGACCGCGGCCTTCTCCTTGAAGACGCAGGCCTGGGCCAGCTCCTGGTAGCGCTTGACGTTGGACTGGCCGTCGTAGGTGACCAGCTTGATCTTCTTGCCCAGCACGCCGCCGGCGTCGTTGATCTCCTTGACCGCCAGCTGGTAGCCGTAGGTCTTGGGCGTGGCCATGATGGCGAAGTCGCCGGACAGGTCGTCCACCGTGCAGACGGTGATCTCCCCCTTGTCCGCGGCCATGGCCTGGCCCGATGCCATGCCTGCAAAGGCCCCGGCCACGATTGCAAGCTTCCAGCCGGAAGGTGCCGGCACGTCGTTACGCATCATCTTCTCCATCAGGTTGCCGAGTTGCGGGGGCTGCTTGTCCGATGTGCTTGCAGGCCGCGGGTTGATGGGGATGACGATAGGGATCGCGGGGCGTGAAGGGCAGTCGTTCAAATGAACGATGCTTCATACGTGTTTGCGTTTTGTCATACGCGCCTGGGCTTGGGGTCGCCTGGCCGCAGCGGCTTGCTCTTGTCCCGTTCTGCTCGGTGCGCTGCGCCGGGAGTTCGGCCCGGCGGCCGACCTACTTTCTTGCTTGTGCAAGAAAGTAGGCAAAGAACACACCCCGACGTCCTCGCCGCCCGCCTTCGCGGGCGGTGCCCTGCGGTGCTCGGACTTTGGGTCGGGGGTCGAACTCGCTACGCGGCTGCGCCGCTGCGCTCGGACACACGCCCCCCAGTCAGATGACGAAGCGCGCTGCGCGCGCGACCCAAAGTCCTG
>SCTQ01000220.1 GCA_004322345.1 Aquabacterium sp.
CCTTGGGCCAAGGCAGCAGGCTCAGGCCGCCCACGCCACCGCCGGCAGGCGCGGCCGCGGGAGCGTCCTGCCCGCCGATCACGCCCTTGACGTAGCGCTGCACGTCCTCGTGCGTGATGCGGCCCTTGGGACCGCTGCCGCCCACCTGGGCCAGCGGCACGCCGAGTTCACGGGCGAACTGGCGCACGGAGGGCGAGGCATGCGGCAGGCTGCCGGCCGCGGTGGGCTCCGTGGGTGCGGCCGCCTCGGCTGCGGGGGCCGGTGCGGCAGCGATAGGCCCGGGCGATGCAGCGGGAGCGGCAGGCGCGGGAGCTGGCGCGGCGACGGGAGCTGGGGCAGCCGGCTTCGCGGCACCTTCCGCCGCCTCCAGCCTCGCGATCACCGTCCCTTCGCTGACCTTGTCCCCGACCTTGACCAGCAGCTCCTTGAGCACGCCGGCGCTGGTGGCAGGGATCTCCATCGAGGCCTTGTCGCTCTCCACGGTGACCAGGCTCTGCTCGGCCTTGATGGCGTCGCCGGGCTTGACCAGGAGCTCGATGACCGAGACATCGCTGATGTCGCCGATGTCGGGAACCTTGAGTTCGATCAGGGGCATGTGCTTGTCTTGTTGTCGTATGGGGTCAGGCGTAGAGCGGGTTCACCTTCTCGGCGTCGATCCCGTAGCGCTTGATGGCCTCGGCCACCTTGGCCGCGGGGACCGTGCCCTCGTCGGCCAGGGCCTTCAGCGCGGCGATGACGATGTAGTGGCGGTTGACCTCGAAGTGCGCCCGCAGCCGCCAGCGGAAGTCGCTGCGGCCGAAGCCGTCGGTGCCCAGAACCTTGTAGGTCCGGCCCTTGGGCATGAAGGCGCGGATCTGGTCGGCGAAGGCCTTCACGTAGTCGGTGGAGGCGACCACCGGGCCCGCATGCTTGGCCAGCTGCTGCGCGACGAAGGGCACGCGCGGCTTCTCGGTGGGGTGCAGCAGGTTCCAGCGTTCGGCATCCTGGCCGTCGCGGGCCAGCTCGTTGAAGCTGGGGCAGCTCCAGACGTTGGCGGCCACGCCCCAGTCCTGCTCCAGCAGCTCGCGCGCGGCAATGGCCTCGCGCAGGATGGAGCCGCTGCCCAGCAGGTTCACGCGCGGGGTGAGCTTGGCGCCCTGGCCCGGCGACGGGCCGCCCCTAGCCGAGCCGTCCCCCTCGGGGAGTGAGGGGTCGTCACCCTGCAGGAGATACATGCCCTTGATGATCTCGGCCTCGGTGCCGACGCGGTGGCCCGGCTGCGCGTAGTTCTCGTTGAGCAGGGTCAGGTAGTAGAAGACGTTCTCCTGGTCCACCACCATGCGCTTGCAGCCGTGCTGCATGATGACCGCGACCTCATGGGCGAAGGTCGGGTCGTAGCTGACGCAGTTGGGGATCGTGCCGGCCACCAGCTGGCTGTGGCCGTCCTCGTGCTGCAGGCCTTCGCCGTTGAGCGTGGTGCGCCCGGACGTGCCGCCCAGCAGGAAGCCGCGGGCCTGCATGTCGCCCGCGGCCCAGGCCAGGTCGCCGATGCGCTGCAGGCCAAACATCGAATAGAAGATATAGAACGGCAGCATGATCCGGTTGTTCGTCGAGTACGACGTCGCCGCCGCGATCCACGAGCTCATGCCGCCGGCCTCGTTGATGCCCTCCTGCAGGATCTGGCCGGCCGCATCCTCGCGGTAGTAGGACACCTGGTCACGGTCCACGGGCGTGTACTTCTGGCCCTCGGGGGCGTAGATGCCGATCTGCCGGAACAGGCCCTCCATGCCGAAGGTGCGCGCCTCGTCCACCAGGATGGGCACCAGGCGCGGGCCCAACTTCTCGTCGCGCAGCAGCTGCGACAGGAAGCGCACGAAGGCCTGGGTGGTGGAGATCTCGCGGCCTTCCGCGGTCGGCTCCAGGATGGTCTTGAAGTGTTCCAGCTCCGGCACCGGGATCTGCTCGTCGGCCTTCGCACGGCGCTTGGGCAGGTAGCCGCCCAGGGCCTGGCGGCGGGCATGCAGGTATTCGGATTCCGGCGTGTTGTCGGCCGGCCGGTAGAACGGGATGTCGGCCAGCTTGTCGTCCGGGATGGGGATGTTGAAGCGGTCGCGGAAGGCGCGGATGTCGTCGTCGGTCAGCTTCTTGGCTTGGTGCGCGATGTTCTTGCCCTCGGCGGCCTTGCCCATGCCGAAGCCCTTGACGGTCTTGATCAGCAGCACCGTGGGCTGGCCCTGGTGCCTCACTGCGCGGTCGAAGGCGGCATAGACCTTCTGCGAGTCGTGGCCGCCGCGCTGCAGGCGCCAGATCTCCTCGTCGGTCATGTGGGCCACCATCTTCAGCGCCTCGGGGTGGCGCCCGAAGAAGGTGTTGCGCACGAAGGCGCCGTCGTTGGCCTTGCAGGCCTGGTAGTCGCCGTCGACCATGTCCATCATGATCTTGCGCAGGATGCCCTGCTTGTCGCGGGCCAGCAGCGGGTCCCAGGAGCTGCCCCACAGCAGCTTGATGACGTTCCAGCCCGCGCCGCGGAACTCGCCCTCCAGCTCCTGCACGATCTTGCCGTTGCCGCGCACCGGGCCGTCCAGGCGCTGCAGGTTGCAGTTGATGACGAAGACGAGGTTGTCCAGCTTCTCGCGCGTGGCGAGACCAATGGCGCCCAGGGATTCGGGCTCGTCCATCTCGCCGTCGCCGCAGAAGACCCAGACCTTGCGGTTGGCCGTGTCGGCGATGCCGCGGGCGTGCAGGTACTTGAGGAAGCGCGCCTGGTAGATGCCCATGATCGGGCCCAGGCCCATGGACACCGTCGGGAACTGCCAGAACTCGGGCATCAGCTTGGGGTGCGGATAGCTCGACAGGCCCTTGCCGCCGACCTCCTGGCGGAAGTTCAGCAGCTGGTCGTCGCTGATGCGGCCCTCCAGGTAGGCGCGGGCATAGATGCCGGGCGCCGAGTGGCCCTGCACGTAGAGCAGGTCGCCGCCGTGGCCCTCGTGCTCGGCGTGCCAGAAATGGTTGAAGCCGCAACCCAGCACCGAGGCCAGCGAGGCGAAGGAGGAGATGTGACCGCCCAGGTCGCCGCCGTCGTCGGGGTTGAGGCGGTTCGCCTTGACCACCATCGCCATCGCGTTCCAGCGCATGAAGGCGCGCAGGCGCTCCTCCATCTCCAGGTTGCCGGGGCTGTGGGTCTCCTGGTCGGGCGGGATGGTGTTGACGTAGGCGGTGGTGGCCGAGAACGGCAGGTCGATGCCGGCCTGCCGGGCCTCCTGCAGCAGCCGCTCCAGCAGGTCGTGGGCACGCTGCGGGCCCTCGCTGTGGATGACGGCGCCCAGTGCGTCCAACCACTCCCTGGTTTCCTGCGGATCGGGATCGGAGGCGTCGGCAGGCGGGAGGGACTCGGGGATGGCGGACATGTGTTTCCTCTTGTGGGGCGGCAGCCCAGGACGATGCCAAAGTGTGGCCCTCTTGGCGATCATCGCTTACGACGAAAAACAGCAGAAGCACCCCGGCTGTCTCCAAGATGAACCCTGGATAATGACGGCCCATGCCCGCGCCTTCCCCTGCCTCGCCCCTGCCCTCCATGCCCAGCGGCGCCTACGGCAACGGCCTGCGACGCTTCTTCCGCCGCTGGTGGCGGGAACAGTCCCCGGCCCGCCAGGACCGCTACGCCACCCTGGGCCCGCTGGTTTCCGTGATGCTGTTCCTGGCAGCCATCGTCGCGGCCTTCTGGTACCTGCGCAACGAGGAGATCGAGCGCGAGCGGGAGTCGGTCAAGCGCGACACCGAGGTCGTGCAGCAGCAGATCCGCATGCGCCTGATCGAGAACCAGGAGCAGCTGGTACGCATCGCGCGCGACGTCGTCACCCGCGACACCGACGCCAACAAGTTCCTGGAGCAGGCCTCGGGCTTCGTGCAGACGCGGCCCGAGATCGTCAGCCTCAGCTGGACCCAGGCCGACCACAGCATCAAGGCCAGCCAGCTCTCGCCCAACTTCGAGATCGACACCCTGCGCGGTCTGGACATGGCGATCACGCCGGACGCGCCGGCCTCCACACCCAACAACCGCGCCCTGCCCAGCGGCCTGCCCGAGTTCACCCAGACCTTCGAGGCGGCCAAGGAACAGCGGCAGCCGGTCTACTCCCGCCCCCACGTCAACGCGCTGGATACACCGGTGGTGCAGGTGCACGTCCCGCTGATCGACCGCCGCGGCTTCGCCGGCACCCTCGTGGCGGAGTATTCCGTCGAGGCCCTGCTGCGCTACCTGGTGCCCAGCGAGGTCTCCGGCCGCCACGTGATGAGCCTGACCGACTACAACGGCCGACTGCTGGCCAGCACCATCGTCGGTCGCGAGTCGGCCAACACCCAGATCACCCACGAGGTCATCATCACCCCCGTGGGCAACGGGCTGATCCTGCGCGGCGAGGGCTCTCGCACCTCCTTCGGCCTGATCGGCAACACGCTGTTCTGGATGGTGGTCGCGCTGTCGGCGCTGACGGTGTGGATGCTGCTGGGCACCTGGCGCCACATGCGCCGGCGCATGGACATCCAGCGCACGCTGATGGACGAGACCCAGTTCCGCCGCGCGATGGAGAACTCCATGCTGACCGGCCTGCGCGTGATCGACAGCGAGGGCCGCGTCACCTATGTCAACCCGGCCTTCTGCGCGATGACCGGCTTCTCCGAGGCCGAGTTGATCGGCCGCATGCCACCCTACCCCTACTGGCCGCAGGACCGCCTGGAGGAGAGCAACCGCCTGTTCCAGCAGGAGATCCAGGGCCGCAGCCCGGCCGGCGGGGTGGAGGTGAAGATCATGCGCAAGGACGGCAGCAAGTTCGACGCGCGCATGTACGTCTCCCCGCTGATCGATGCACAGGGCCACCAGACGGGCTGGATGTCCTCGGTCACCAACATCACCGAGGCCAAGCGCGTGCGCGACCAGCTCTCGGCCGCGCACGAGCGCTTCACCACCGTGCTGGAAGGCCTGGACGCGGCGGTGTCCGTGGTGTCGGTGCAGCAGGGCGACCTGCTCTTCGCCAACCGCTCCTATCGCCTGTGGTTCGGCGCCGATGCCAAGGGCCACGGCGTGCTGGCGGGCGACGCCAGCCAGCAGGCGCCGTCGTCGATCGACAAGGACGACCTGGTCGACAGCTTCGGCGGCCTGCCCACCCAGCAGCTGACCGAGGCCGGCTCCGATACCCGCGAGATCCACGTCGACAGCCTGCAGAAGTGGTTCGACGTGCGCACGCGCTACGTGCAATGGACCGACGGCCGCCTGGCCCAGATGCTGATCGCCACCGACATCAGCGCCCGCCACAAGGCCGAGGAGATCGCCGCGCAGCAGGCCGAGAAGGCCGCCGTCACCAGCCGCCTGGTGACCATGGGCGAGATGGCCTCCTCCGTCGCCCACGAGCTGAACCAGCCGCTGGCGGCCATCAGCAACTACTGCTCGGGCATCGTCTCGCGCGTGAAGTCGCGCAGCATCGAGGACGAGGACCTGATCGCCGCGCTGGAGAAGACCGCCCGCCAGGCCCAGCGCGCCGGCCAGATCATCCACCGCATACGTTCCTTCGTGAAACGCAGCGAGCCGCAGCGCCAGCCGGCGCGCGCGCGGGAGATCGTCGAGGACGCGGTGGAACTGGCCGCGATCGCGCTGAAGCGCCGCCGCGTGATCATCCACACCTACGTCGCGCCACGCCTGCCCACGCTGATGTGCGACCCCATCCTGGTCGAGCAGGTGCTGCTCAACCTGCTGAAGAACGCCGCCGAGGCCATCGACAACGCCGGCCTGCCCATTTCCCGCCGCAAGGTCGAAGTGCGCGTGGTGCAGCGCCAGTTGGAGGACGAAGGCGACGTGGTCGAGTTCACGGTCACCGACGGCGGCCCGGGCATTCCCGACGGCGTGCTGGAGCGCCTGTACGAGGCCTTCTTCTCCACCAAGTCCGACGGCATGGGGATAGGCCTGAGCCTGTGCCGTTCGATCATCGAGTCTCACCGGGGCAGGATGCGCGCCGAGAACATCTACAATGACTCGGAGGTGACAGGCTGCCGTTTCACCTTCACCTTGCCCGTCGAGCTGGATCCGGACTACGTGCCTACCACCCGCTCCGACCCTCCCCTGGACCTCATCACCGATAGCCCATGAGTCTGATCCCGAAAAAAGGCACCGTGTACGTTGTGGATGACGACGAGGCCGTGCGCGATTCGCTGCAATGGCTGCTGGAGGGCAAGGACTACCGCGTCCGCTGCTTCGACTCCGCCGAATCCTTCCTCGCCCGCTTCGACCCGCGCGAGGTGGCCTGCCTCATCAGCGACATCCGCATGGACGGCATGACCGGCCTGGAACTGCAGGACAAGCTGACCGAGCGCAAGTCGCCCCTGCCCATCGTCTTCATCACCGGCCACGGCGACGTGCCGATGGCCGTCTCCACGATGAAGAAGGGCGCGGTGGACTTCATCGAGAAGCCCTTCAACGAGGACGCCCTGGTGTCCCTCGTCGAGCGCATGCTGGAGCAGGCCCGGGAGGCCTTCTCCGCTTCCCAGGAAGCCGCCACCCGCGAGGCCCTGCTGTCGCGCCTGACCACCCGCGAGGCCCAGGTGTTGGAGCGCATCGTCGCCGGCCGCCTGAACAAGCAGATCGCCGACGACCTGGGCATCAGCATCAAGACCGTCGAGGCGCACCGCGCCAACGTGATGGAGAAACTCAACGCCAACACCGTGGCCGACCTGCTGAAGATCGCCCTGGGTGCCTCCGGTGCCACCCAGGCCAAGAGCTGACGCGTCGCTGTCTACCGCCATCGCCACACACCGGGTCGCCGGGCGCCTCCGCCCAGCGGCCCGTTGTCATTTCGGCCCCGACTTCCTGACTCTTCCAAGCCACCCATGACCGCCCAACTCATAGACGGCAATGCGCTGTCCAAGCAGATCCGCGCCGACCTCGCCCGGCGCACCGCTGACCTCACCGCCGCCGGCCTGCAGCCGGGCCTGGCCGTGATCCTGGTGGGCGAGGACCCGGCCAGCCAGGTCTACGTGCGCAACAAGGTCAAGGCCTGCGAGGACGCCGGCATGCGCTCGGTGCTGGAGAAGTACGACGCCACGCTGAGCGAAGCCGACCTGCTGGCCCGCATCGCCGCGCTGAACGCCGACGCCGCCATCCACGGCATCCTGGTGCAGATGCCGCTGCCCAGGCACATCGACCCGCACAAGGTCATCGAGGCCATCTCGACCACCAAGGACGTCGACGGCTACTCCACGCTGAGCGCAGGCGAGCTGATGGCCGGCCTGCCCGGCTTCCGCCCCTGCACGCCCTGGGGCGCGATGAAGCTGATCGAGAGCACCGGCCAGAGCCTCAAGGGCAAGCACGCGGTGGTCATCGGCCGCAGCAACACCGTCGGCAAGCCGATGGCCCTGCTGCTCTTGCAGGCCAATGCCACCGTCACCATCTGCCACAGTGGCACGCCGGACCTGGGCTTGCACACCCGGCAGGCGGACGTGGTCGTCGCTGCCGTGGGGCGGGCCGGCACGGTGACGGCCGACATGGTCAAACCCGGGGCGATCGTGATCGACGTAGGCATCAACCGCAAGGCGGACGGCAAGCTGACGGGAGATGTCGATTTCGGCCCCGTCAGCGAGGTCGCCGGCTGGATCACCCCGGTGCCCGGTGGCGTCGGCCCGATGACGATCACCATGCTGCTGTCCAACACCGTGGAAGCCGCCGAACGCCTGCGCAAGTGAACTGAACCCGACGAACTTCAGCCTGCCGAAGGACTCGCATCACCCATGAACACCGCCACCAACCCCCTGCTGCAAGCGGCCGATGGCCTGCCCCGTTTCGACGCCATCCGTCCCGAACACGTGAGCCCTGCCATCACCCAGTTGCTGGGCGAGGCCGAGGCGGCGCTGGAGAAGGTGACGGGCCCGGACGTGCCGCCGGACTACGACGCGCTGTCGCTGGTGCTGGACGTGAGCACCGAGAAGCTGGGTCGCGCCTGGGGCGCCGTGGGCCACCTGAACGCCGTGGCCGACACGCCCGAACTGCGCGCCGCCTACAACGAGAACCTGCCGCGGGTCACCGAGTTCTACACGCGCCTGGGCGCCGACGAACGCCTCTACGCCAAGTACAAGGCGGTGAACCAAAGCCCCGCGGCGGCCACCCTGAGCGCACCACGCAAGCGCGCCCTGTCCAATGCGCTGCGCGACTTCGTGCTCAGCGGCGCCGAACTGCAGGGTGCCGCCAAGACCCGCTACGCCGAGATCCAGGAGCGCCAGGCCGCCCTGTCGCAGTCCTTCTCCGAGCACGTGATGGACGCCACCGACGCCTACGCCTACTGGGCGCGCGAGGACGAACTCGAAGGCGTGCCCGAGGACGTCAAGCAGGCCACCAAGGCCGCGGCCCAGGCCGCCGGCAAGGACGGCCACAAGCTGACCCTGCACATGCCCACCTACCTGCCGGTGATGCAGTACGGCGCCAACCGCGCGCTGCGCGAGACCCTCTACCGCGCCTATGTCACCCGCGCCAGCGAATTCGGCCCGGCCGAGCGCGACAACGGCGGCCCGATGCGCGAGATCCTCTCGCTGCGCCAGGAGGAGGCGAAGCTGCTGGGCTACGCCAGCTTCGCCGAGGTCTCGCTGGTGCCCAAGATGGCAGACAGCCCGAAGCAGGTCACCGACTTCCTGCGCGACCTGGCGCGGCGCGCCCGCCCCTATGCCGAACGCGACCTCGCCGAACTGCGTGAGTTCGCCGCCAAGGAACTGGGCCTGGCCGACCTGCAGTCCTGGGACGTGGCCTACGCCAGCGAGAAGCTGAAGGAAGCCCGCTACGCCTTCAGCGACCAGGAGGTGAAGCGCTACTTCACCGAGCCGCGCGTGCTCGAGGGCCTGTTCGCCATCGTCGAGACGCTGTTCGAGGTCAGCATCAAGCCCGACACCGCGCCGGTGTGGCACGAGTCGGTGCGCTTCTTCCGCATCGAACGCGGCGGCCGCCTCATCGGGCAGTTCTACCTCGATCCCTACGCCCGCAACGGCAAGCGTCCCGGCGCCTGGATGGACGACGTGCGCGGCCGCTGGAGGCGCCCGGACACCGAGGGCCTGCAGACGCCCGTGGCCCACCTGGTGTGCAACTTCGCGGCCGGCGTCGGCGGCAAGCCGGCGCTGCTGACCCATGACGACGTCACCACCCTCTTCCACGAGTTCGGCCACGGCCTGCACCACCTGCTGACCCAGGTCGAGGAGATCGGCGTGGCCGGCATCAGCGGCGTCGAGTGGGACGCGGTGGAACTGCCCAGCCAGTTCATGGAGAACTTCTGCTGGGAGTGGGAGGTGCTGCAGCGCCTGACCTCGCACGTGGACAGCGGCGAGCCGCTGCCGCGTGCGCTCTACGACAAGATGCTGGCGGCGAAGAACTTCCAGAGCGGGTTGCAGACGCTGCGCCAGATCGAGTTCTCGCTCTTCGACATGCGCATCCACGCCGAACCCGGCAGCGACCAGCGCGTGCAAGCCTTGCTGGACGAGGTGCGCACCGAGGTGGCCGTGATGCTGCCCCCGGCCTTCAACCGCTTCCAGCACAGCTTCTCGCACATCTTCGCCGGCGGCTATGCGGCGGGCTACTACAGCTACAAGTGGGCCGAGGTGCTGTCGGCCGACGCCTATGCCGCCTTCGAGGAGAGCGCCCAGGGCGGCAACGTGCTGAACCCGCAGACCGGCCGCCGCTACCGTGAGGCCATCCTGGAGGCCGGCGGCAGCCGCGCCGCGATGGAGAACTTCGTCAGCTTCCGCGGACGCGAGCCGACGATCGATGCATTGTTGCGCCATCAGGGCATGGCCTGAGGACCGCCGCCGCTGCGCCGGGCCCTGCATCGCCTAGGATCGGCCATCCTTGTTGCGGAGACTCTGCATGAGCGGTTTCGGTCTTCCCGCGCGCACCGCGCGCGGTCTCCTGCTGTTGACGGCACTGGCCACCTGCGCCGCACCGGCCTGGAGCCTCTACCAGATCAAGGACGAGAAGGGTCGCGTCATCGGCTACAGCGACAAGCCGCCGGCCGGCGGCAAAGCCACCACCGTCGAGGTGCGCGGGGAAAGCGGCGCGCCGTCCGCGACCGCCGGCCTGCCCTACGACCTGCAGCAGATCGCCAGCCGCTTCCCGGTGACGCTGTACACGCGCAAGGAATGCGGCGGCTGCGAAAGCGCCCGCAGCTTCCTGAACCAGCGCGGCATCCCCTATGTCGAACGCACCGCCGACAGCCGCGAGGACAACCAGGCGCTGCGCCGCCTGGAAGGCACCGACCTGCTGCCGCTGCTGCGCATCGGCGGGCAACGCATCAACGGTTTCTCGGCTTCCGAATGGGCCAGCTATCTGGACGCGGCCGGCTACCCCGCGCAATCCAAGCTACCGTCCACCTACAAGCTGCCGCCGGCGACCCCGCTGGCGCCCGCCCCGGCATCCGCACCCGCCGCAGCGAGCGCGCCCCGCGACAGCGCGCCTGCGCAATTGCCCGCGGGCACGCCCGGATTCCGGTTCTGAGGCACCGGCAGGCTCGTCTGCGCCGGCGCCAGCACCCTGTCCCAGGCCCGTTATCGGGGCCGGCCAGCGACTGACCCGCCGTCGGACCGCATTTCGCACTTTGTTGAATCATCACAAGGGGGTTCACCGGGGCAGGGTTCGTTGCGCATTGAAACGCGAACGATTACCCCGTTGATGCGGGGGCGGGCCTGTCACTGGCGTCCCACATCTGCGCTTTACGATTGTCAGAAATCCACAGAGGAGAGTTTGATGAACGTAAAGCAATGGTTGGCTGGCTGCGCGCTGGCCGTAGCGGCCGTCCCGGCCGCCTGGGCCGACTACACCCAGGTCGTGGTGTTCGGTGACAGCCTGTCGGACGACCATCGCTACTACGAGTTCAACGAGAACATCTTCGGCACCGGCTACCCGAAGGCGCCGCCGGCCCTGCGCGGCCGCTTCAGCAACGGCCCCGTCGCCGTCGAGTACCTGGCCAGCAACCTCGGCCTGCCGCTGAAGAACTATTCCTTCGCCGGCGCGCGCACCGACTACGGCTCGCTGCTGCTGCTGCCCGTGGGCACGCTGAGCCAGGTCAACGAGTACCTGAACAACAACGCGGTGATCCCGACGATCACGACCTTCCCGATCATCAGCACCATCACCAGCCTGCTGCCCGGCACCGGCCGCGCGGACCCGAAGGCGCTGCACGTGATCTGGACCGGCCCGGATGACTTCTATTCGCTGGGCGGACTCAACTCCACCACCGCCTACACCGCGTCGCTGAACATCGTGCAGGCAGTGGTCTCGCTCTACAACGGCGGCGCCCGCTACTTCTTCATCCCCAACATGCCCGACCTGGCGACGACGCCGCGCGCCACCGCGCGTGACGCCAGCAGCCCCGGCTACAAGGCCAACTGCGCCAAGTTCAGCGCCCAGTTCGCCACGGTTCTGGCCCAGCAGTTGAAGAACTGGGCATGGCGTTATCCCAACGCGAAGATCATCACGCACGACACCTACGGCTTCTTCGCGCGCGAGCTCAAGGCCGCCGAGGCACGCGGCATCGAGACCAAGAAGGCCTGCCATCCCGGCGGCCTGAACCTGTCGATCTACGAGGAAGACCGCCCCGTCTGCCCGGATCCCGACAACTACCTGTTCTGGGACGACAACCACCCGACCGACGCTGCCAACAAGATCCTGGGCGCCGAGTGGGCCAAGGCCATCACGATCAAGCCCTGATCGCTGCCGGGCTCGAACGCAAAAGCCGGCCCTCGGGCCGGCTTTTCCATTGGGGAGGCAAGGCTCAGAAGGTCAGCGTCTTCACGCCCTGGGCCGTGCCCAGCAGGCAAACGCGCGCGCGATGACGGGCGAAGATGCCCACGCTGACGACGCCCGGCCACTGGTTGACCTCCTGCTCCATCGCCAGCGGATCGGTGATGGACAGCCCCGCCACGTCCAGGATGGCCTGGCCGTTGTCGGTGACCACGCCGGCGCGCACCCGGGCCTGCCCGCCCAGCGCGGCGAAGCGGCGCGCCACCTGCGGCAGCGCCATCGGGATGACTTCCACCGGCAGCGGGAAACGGCCCAGCACCTGCACCAGCTTGGATTCGTCGGCGATGCAGACGAAGCGCTCGGCCAGGTCCGCGACGATCTTCTCGCGCGTCAGTGCCGCGCCGCCGCCCTTGATCATGTGGCCGCGGTGGTCGATCTCGTCGGCGCCGTCGATGTAGACGGGCAGGTGCTCGACTTCGCCGGCCTCGAACACGTGAATGCCGTGCAGGCGCAGGCGCTCGGTGCTGCGCTCGGAACTGGAGACAGCGCCCTTGATGCGGCCCTTGATCGTCGCCAGCGCGTCGATGAAGCAGTTGACCGTGGAACCGGTGCCCACGCCGACGATGCTGCCCTCCACCACGTGGGCCAGGGCCGCCTTGCCCACCAGGGCCTTGAGTTCGTCTTGGTTCATGGGCGGATTATCAGTGGGCACCTGCGGCAGCGTCCGAAGACCCCGTCGTCGCACGCACCGGCCGTGCCAGCCAGATCACACCGATCAGGCACAGGAACAGCACGCTGGACATCATGAACAGCTCGTCGGCGCTGAGCATGGCCGCCTGCTGGTCGATCAGCCGGTTGACCATGGCCGCCGACTGGCTGGCGCTGAAGCCGGCGTTGCCCAGGTTGCCCAGTGCCGCCTGCGCGGCCGGGTCGGCCGAGGTGATGTGCTCGACCAACTGGGCGTGGTGCATGGACGCGCGGTCCTCCCACATCGTCGAGAAGATCGAGGTGCCGAAGGAGCCCGCCGTGATGCGCATGAAGTTGTTCAGGCCCGATGCGGCCGGGATGCGGTGCGGCTCGATTCCGCCCAGCGCGATGGTCACCAGCGGGATGAAGAAGAAGGCCATCGCGATGCCCTGGATGAGCGTCGGGATCATGATGGTCAGCTGGTCCGCGTCGGTGGAGAAGCGCGAGCGCATGAACAGCACCAGCGCGAAGGTGGCCAGCGCGATGGTGGTGAACCAGCGCGGATCCACCTTGGACACGCGGCTGCCCACATAGGGCGACAGCAGGATGGCGAACAGCCCCACCGGCGCCAGCGCCATCCCCGCCTGCGTGGCCGTGTAGCCCATGAACTGCTGCAGCCACAGCGGCAGCAGCACCACGTTGCCGAAGAACAGGCCGTAGGCCACCGACAGCACCAGCGTGCTGATCCAGTAGTTGCGGCGCTTGAACAGCGTCAGGTCGACGATGGGATGTTCCTCGGTCAGCTCCCAGGCGAGGAAGGCAGCCAGGCCGATGGCGGCGATGACGAAGAGGCCGACGATCACCGGCGAGCTGAACCAGTCCAGCTCCTTGCCCTTGTCCAGCGCGATCTGCATGGAGCCCACCCACAGCACCAGCAGGCCCAGGCCGATCTTGTCGATCGGGATGCGGCGCCCCGGGGTGTCGCGCTTGCGGTAGACGGCCCAGGTGGCGGCGGCGGCCAGCAGGCCCACGGGCACGTTGATGTAGAAGATCCAGGGCCAGCTGATGTTGTCGGTGATCCAGCCGCCGAGCAGCGGCCCGACCACCGGCGCCACCAGGGTCGTGATGGCCCACATGGCCAGCGCCATGCCGGCCTTGGCCGGCGGGTAGCTGGCCAGCAGCAGGGTCTGCGACAGCGGGATCATCGGCCCGGCCACCGCGCCCTGCAGCACGCGCATGGCGATCAGCGCCTCGATGCTGGGCGCCAGGCCGCAGGCCCAGGACGACAGCACGAACAGCAGCACGCTGGTGATGAACAGGCGCACGGTGCCGAAGCGCTGGGCCAGCCAGCCGGTCAGCGGCACGGAGATGGCATTGGCCACGCCGAAGCTGGTGATGACCCAGGTGCCCTGGGTGGGGCTGACGCCCAGGTCGCCGGAGATGGCCGGGATCGACACGTTGGCGATCGAGGTGTCCAGCACGTTCATGAAGGTCGCGGCCGACAGGGCCAGCGTACCCAGCACGAGCTGGGCGCCGGTCAGCGGCGGATGCGCGGCCGGCCGGGCCGGCGGCGCGGCCGGCGCGGGCTTGGCGCCGGCGCCCGGCAGCGCGTCGTCCGGGTTGGCGGTGAGGGTGGTCATGGCGGATCCCCGATCAGGCGATCGTGTGGACGGCGGGCTCGGTGCCTGCGCGGGCGGTCAGAGGGCGCGCGGGGCGAGGCCGCCCTGGACGCTGGTGTGGCTCACCGGCAGTGCGGCCGGCACGGACGGCACCGCGGAGGCGGCCGACGCCGTGCCCTTGCCGGCCTTGGCGACCTGGGCCGCGCGCTGGCGATCGGCCAGGGCCACGCGGGCGGCAGCGCCGGGGCCGGCGTTGCGGGCGATGATGTCGCGCACCAGGGTCTCGGCCTGGGGGTCGCGCGCCGAGCCGTAGAAGTCGCCCAGCACGGCGTCGCCGTCGCCGGCCACGCGCGGCGCGTCGGCCAGGGCCTTGCCCGACTGGTCGTGCACGTCCACCGTGGCTTCCATCGACAGGCCCACGCGCAGCGGATGCTCGGCCAGCTGCCGGGCGTCGATGGCGATGCGCACCGGCACGCGCTGCACCACCTTGATCCAGTTGCCGGTGGCGTTCTGCGCCGGCAGCAGCGCGAAGGCCGCGCCCGTGCCCACGCCCAGGCCGACGATCTTGCCGTCGTACTCCACCTTGTTGCCGTAGAGGTCCGCGGTCAGCTTCACCGGCTGGCCGATGCGCATGCTGGCGACCTGCACTTCCTTGAAGTTGGCGTCGACCCAGACCTGGTCCAGCGGAATGATGGACATCAAGGGCGTCCCGGCCGGCACGCGCTGGCCCACCTGCACGCTGCGCTTGGCGACATAGCCGCTGACCGGGGCGGGGATGTCGGCGCGCTTGAGCGCCAGGTAGGCCTCGCGCACCTTGGCCGCCGCACGCTCGACGTTGGGATGGCGCTCGACCACGGTGCCTTCGATCAGCGCATGGTTGGCCGACCACTGCTCCTGCGCCGCCACCAGCGAGGCGCGGGCCGCAGCCTCGGCGCTGGTCGCGACGTTGAGCGCGGACTGCGCGTGCTCCAGCTCTTCCTTGGACACCGCGCCTTTGGCGGTCAGGCCCTGGCGGCGCTTGAGGTCGTCCTGCGCGCGCACCACGTCGGCATGCACGCGGGTGATGTCGGCCTCGCGCAGCTTCACGTTGGCGGCGTAGGTGCCCTCGTTGGAGAACAGCGTGCGCACCTCGCGCACGGTCTGGCCGAGCTGGGCCTGGGCCTGGTCAAGCGCCACTTGCGCGTCGGCGCGGTCCAGCGTCACCAGCGGCTGGCCCAGCTTGACGAAGTCGGTGTCCTCGGCGCGCACGGCCAGCACGGTGCCGGGCACCTGGGGCGTGATCTGCACGACGTGGCCGGCGACGTAGGCGTTGTCGGTGGAGACGAACCAGCGCGCGTGCAGGCCCCAGTACAGGCCGTAGCCCACGATCACGGCGGCGCTGACGGCGCCGATGCCCAGCAAGGCCTTGCGGCGCTTGGCCTGGCTGTTCGCGGCAGAGGTTTCGGTGGTGGCGTTCATCTTGGGTTCCTCGGGAACGGCTTGCGTGGAATGCGGTGTGGGCGTGGCCGGCTCACTCGGCCTTGGATGCGGCGCTCGCCGCGGCGTGCTGGTTTGCGGAAGCTTCGACGGGTTGCCGGTAGCCGCCGCCCAGCGCACGGGTCAGCGCGATCTGCAGGTCCAGCGTGCGGGCTTTCAGCTCGGCAGCCTGGCGGTGCTGGGTCAGCACATTGCTTTCTGCGCTGAGCACGGTGAGGTAGGTGCCCAGCCCGGCCTGGTAGCGCGTGACGGCCAGGTCGTAGGCGCTCTCCGCCGCGGCCTGAGCCTGCTGCTGCTCGGCGATCTGGCGCTGCACCGAGCGCGTGGAGGCGACCGCATCGGCCACGTCGCGCACGGCGAGCAGCAGGGTCTGGTTGTAGGTCTCGATGGCCGCGTCGGCGCCCGCCTCGTGCGCACGCAGGTTGGCCCGCAGGCGGCCGCCGTCGAACAGCGGCAAGGAGATGGCCGGCGTCAGCCCGGTCTCGCGGCTGCCCGCCTCCACCCAGCGGTCCAGGCCGATGCTGTGGAAGCCGATGAAGGCCGTCAGGTTGATGTTCGGATAGAACATCGCACGCGCCTCGTCGATGCTGCGCAGCGCGGACTCGGCACGCAGGCGTGCGCCGACCACGTCGGGCCGGCGGCCGATCAGATCGGCCGGGATCACGGACGGCAGCTGCGCCGAGACCTTGGCGGGCAGGCGCGGCGCCACCTCGGCCAGGCTCTGCGGCGGCACGCCGACCAGCGCGGCCAGGCCGTTGCGCGCGAGCTCGATCTGCTCGTCGATGGCCTCGATGTCCTGGCGGATCTGCGGCACCGAGCCCTCGGCCTGGCGCAGCTCGACCTTCGTGTCCAGGCCGACGTTGACGCGGTCGGCCACCAGCTCGCGGATCTGCTCGCGCTGCTTCAGCGTGGAGGCAGAGACCTCGCGCAGGTCGACCAGGCGGGCGATCTGGTACCAGCTGCGGGCAATCTGGGTGGACAACACCCAGCGCGCGGCGGCGCGGTCGGCGTCGGCGGCACGGCGGGCACCGATGGCGGCGTCCAGCGCAGCACGGTCGCGGCCGAAGAGGTCCAGGTTCCACGACCCGCCCAGGCGCAGCACGTTGTCGTTGACGGTGGAGCCGCCCAGGCCCGCGGGATAGATGTAGTTCTCGCTCAGGCGCTCGCGGGTGGACGAGGCGGCCACCTGCAGGCTGGGCAGCAGCGCGCCGCCGGCGGCCTGGGCCTGCGCGGTGGCCTGGGCCAGGCGGGCCTCGGCGATGCGCACGGTCGGTGCCTGCTCCAGCGCGCGGTCGATCAGCCTGCCCAGTTCGGCGTCGCCGTAGGCGTGCCACCAGTCGGCAGCCGGCCAGTCGGCTTGACCATCGGCGGCGCCGAGGGATTGCGGCGTGGCGAGTTCGGCGCGCTGGGTGCTCTCGCCCGGCGTGGCACAGCCGGCGAGCACGGCGAGTGCGACGGCGGAAGCTGCGAAGGCGAGGCGGCGGGAGGTTGGCGTGGACATCGGGGTGCCTCTTTGCGGTCTTGTTCGGTCTTGTTCGGTCTGGTGCGGAAACGTGTACGGCTCAGGCCTGGGGGGGCTCGCCGGCGGCCTGCTGTGCGGCCTCCATGCGTTCGCCGTTGGCCATCATTCGCTGCAGGAAGTCGCGCAGCTGGTCGTGTTCGGCCTGGCTGAAGCCGACGAGATGCAGGTTCAGCACCTCGCTGATCACGTCGGGCACCAGCCCGGCGACCTGGCGGCCAGCGGGCGTGAGCTCCAGCTTGACGACGCGGCGGTCCTCGGCGGAGCGCGTGCGCTGCACGAAGCCCTTGTCTTCCAGGCGGTCCAGGGTGCGGGTGGTGGATCCCGTGTCGATGCCCAGCTCGCGCGCCAGCTCGGCCGGCGTGCTGGCCCGGCCCAGCGCGAGCATCAGCATGGGGCTCCATTGCGCGTCGGTCAGGCCGTGGGCTTCCATGCGGCCGTCCACGGCACGCCGCATGGTCAGCAGCGTGCGCTTGAGCAGCCAGCCGATGCTGCAGCTGGGGTCGTAGGACTGGCCTTCGTAGAAGCGGGGGGAAGACATGGGGGCCTCTGGGTTGATGGGTGTGGAGGCAGTCATTGTCGAAGCATTCACTGGTATTTATATTACTGCTTAAGCAGATAAGTGTCAGGCAGCCATTTCGTGAGCAAGGTCACGGGAGCGCGGGAAACCGCTGAATCCACAGCCGTGGCAGGCCGGTCTGGGAGAATCCCGGACCCTGGTCCTCCCTGCCCACGCCGCGTCGATGTCCCTGCTGCCCTACTCCTTCGCCCGCCCCATCCTCTTCAACCTGGACCCGGAGCGTGCCCACGAGCTGACCCTGGACGCCCTGGCCCGGCTGCAGAACACGCCGCTGCAGGCCGCCTGGTCGCAGCCGCGGGTGGACGACCCGGTGGTGGTGGCCGGCCTGCGCTTCCCCAACCGCGTGGGCCTGGCCGCGGGCCTGGACAAGAACGGCCGCTGCATCGACGGCCTGGGCGCGATGGGCTTCGGCGCCATCGAGGTGGGCACCGTCACGCCCAAGGCCCAGCCCGGCAACCCGCGCCCGCGCATGTTCCGCCTGCCCAAACGCACCGCGCTGATCAACCGCCTGGGTTTCAACAACGAAGGGCTGGACGCCTTCCTGGCCAACGTGAAGCGCGCGCGCTTCCGCGCCAGCGGCGGCATCCTGGGCCTGAACATCGGCAAGAACGCCGCCACGCCGATCGAGCGCGCGGCGGACGACTACCTGGCCTGCCTCGAAGGGGTGATGCCGCATGCCGACTACGTCACCGTCAACATCTCCTCGCCCAACACGAAGAACCTGCGCGAGCTGCAGTCCGACGAAGCGCTGGACGCCCTGCTGTCCACGCTGCAGGAACGCAGGCTGCAGGTCAATGCGCGCCTGGGGCGCAGCGTGCCGATGTTCGTGAAGATCGCGCCCGACCTGGACGAAGCCCAGGTGCAGGTCATCGCGGCCACGCTGAAGAAGAACGCGATCGACGGCGTGATCGCCACCAACACCACGATCGCGCGCGAGGCGGTGCAGGGCTTGCCGCATGCGAACGAGACCGGCGGTCTCAGCGGCTCCCCGGTCTTCGAGGCCAGCAACCGCGTCATCCGCCTGTTGCGCGCCAACCTCGGCCCCGCTTTTCCGATCATCGGCGTGGGCGGCGTGGTGGATGCTGCGACTGCCCGGGCCAAGCTGGATGCCGGTGCCGATCTTGTCCAGATCTACACCGGCCTCATCTATAAAGGCCCGGAGCTCGTGCGCGATGCGGCGCTCGCCTTGAAGGCCAGGGGTGGCCGCCGCAGCTGACCCGAAGCGGCAGCCCTGTCTTGGCACAGGGGTTGCTGAATCCGACTCATCACGAAGACTGCTGCTGCCATGCCCGCCGCCCGCCCCCGCGTCCTGCTTCCCACCTGCCAGCGCCAGCTGGAAGGCCACGTCTTCCACACCTTCGGCCGCAAGTACGTCGAGGCCGTCAAGCTCGCCGGCGGCCTGCCCGTCGTCGTGCCCTCGACCGAGGCCGACGCGCTCGACGAACTGCTGGACCTGGCCGACGGCGTGATGCTCACCGGCTCGCCGTCCAACGTGCATCCCAGCCACTTCGGTGAAGATGTGTACAACCCCGAGCTGCCGCTGGACCCCGACCGCGACGCCCTGACCCTGGCCCTGGTACGCGGTGCGCTGGAACGCGGTGTGCCGCTGTTCGCCATCTGCCGCGGCTTCCAGGAGGTCAACGTGGCCCTGGGCGGGTCGCTGCTGCAGGCCGTGCACGAGGCCGGCGGCTATCAGGACCACCGCGAGGACGAGAGCCAGCCGGTGGAGCATCAGTACGGCGCCCTCGCCCACCCGGTGAGCACCACGCCCGGCGGGCTGCTGGAATCCATCCTCGGCCTGCGCGAGTTCATGGTGAACAGCCTGCACGGCCAGGGTGTGCGCGAGCTGGCGCCGGGCCTGCGCGTGGAGGCGCGCGCGCCCGACGGGCTGGTCGAGGCCTTCACGCTGCCGACGGCACCGGCCTTCAACCTGGCGGTGCAATGGCATCCGGAATGGCTGGCTGCCACCAACGCGGTGTCGATGAAGCTCTTCGCCGCGTTCGGCGACGCCTGCCGCCGGCGCCAGGCCACGCGATAGGCCCGTGGCGGACTACTCCCCGCTGCCCGCCGCGGCCTCGGGAACCGGCGCCGCCGCAGGGCGTGCGGCCTCCTCCATCGATCCTTCGTCCACCGTGCGACGGGCCTGGCTCAGGGCCAGCTGGATCTCGCGCAAGTCCACGTCCAGCACGCGGCCGTATCGCTGCACGACCAGTTGGAAGGCGTGGCCCTGCTTCTGCGCCGGCAGGCGGCTGGCGGCGATGGCCTCGTTGGCCAGGCTGGCCGAGGCACGCAGGATGTCGGGCCGCGCGTCGGGCCGGCGCACGATGCTGGTCAGGCTCAGCGGGCGCATCGCGTGGATCAGCGCCTCGTCCAGGCCCCAGTGGCGCGCCACGGCCAGGCCCAGCGAGTCGAAGTCCACGCCCAGCACCGCGTAGGCCGCGGCCTCCTCGATCATGCCGGGCGTCTCCTGACCGCCGGGCTCGGCCGGCGGAGCCGGCAGCGTCAGGCGATGGACCTGGGCCGCCTCGTCGGGAAAGTGGTAGAGCACCAGCAGCCGCCCCAGGTGCTGGAACATGCCGGCGATCAGCGCCTCCTGCGCGTCCGTGCCCGGCGGGCAGAGGATCTCCGCCGCCACGCCCGCCACGCAGGCGGTCTTCAATTCGTTGGCCAGGGCCTGGGCCGCGGGGCCATCGACGCCTTCGGCGATCGCGCCGGGCCAGTTGCGCAGACCCTGGGTGGCGGCCTGCACGCCCTGCATGCCCATCAGGTGCACGGCGCGCCGCACCGAGCTCACCGGCCCGTCCCCGTGGCCGATGAAGTGGGCGGCGTTGATCTGGCGCAGCAGCTCGCACACCAGGGCCGGGTCCTGCACGATCAGCTCGACCATCTCGTCCAGCCGCTGGCCTTCCATGCGCGCGAGCCGGGCCACGCGCCGCGCCAGGCCCGGGCGCCCGGGCAGGTGGCCGACGCTGTTGAGGCGGTCCAGCAGCAGCACCAGCGGCCCGCCGGACTCCTGGCTGCTGGTCTCCAGCCAGTTGTGCAGCGCGCGCAGCAGGCTGCGTGCGCCGATGTAGCGCTGGCGCGGCTGGCGGTCGGTGGCGCGGTTGACGATGGCGCGCAGCGGCTCGGCCACCGGATGCGGCAGCGTCCACGGCAGGCGCACGATCTCGCGGCCCACGCGTTCGGCGGCACTGGCGATGTCGGGGTCGTCCAGCGCCGGGTGCGCGGCCAGCAGGCGATGCAGCACCAGGCCGGCCATCAGCAGGTCGCGGTCACCGGCCTCGCGGCGGGCGTTCAGCCATTCGGTGTCGATGGCGCCGCCGGCGGCCTTGCCCCCGGCACCGGGCGCGGCGGGTGGCGGCCAGGCGGCCACGGCCATGCCCAGCAGGCTGGCCTTGCCGGTGTTGTCCAGCACGACGGTGTGCAGCCCGATGTCCAGGTGGGCCGCGCCGCCTTCGTGCGCATAGGCCAGGCCGTCGAGCAGGTCCATCGTCCATTGCACGCATTCCTGCGGCGTGGGGCCGGCCCCGGAGGCCAGGCGCTCGGACAGCGTGACCAGGCCCTGGCGCTCGTAGACGATGTAGGGCCAGTGCTCCTGCTCGTCCACCTGGATGGCCGCGGCGATGCGCGGATGCTTCAGGCGCAGCGCCGTCTGGACGCCCTGGCGCCAGATCTGCGCGGCTACGCCGGTCAGGGGCGCGCGCGGCATGCAGATCAGCACCTCGTGGCCCGAGCCCGCTTCCACCGCGAGCCAGGTCATCGTCAGCGAACTCTTGCCCAGCGGCTGGCGGAGTTCGTAACGACCCAGGCGGGAACTGAGGGGACGGGCGGAGGCAACCATGCGGGACGGCAGTCGGTGAGGTCTCGATTGGACGACTTGCGAGGCCGTTGCTAAACGTGAAAAAGCCGCATCCCTACGGGCTAGTCCACTGAAGCGGAGGAATCGGAGGTGCGATTCCTCCGCTTCAGTGGACGTCTTTCGGAGCAGCCGGTTGCCCGGCGGGATCAGCCGGGCTCGATCAGTTCGCCGCGGGCCGTGACGAAGGCGCAGCGCGGCCGCTCGCCCACCGCCGCCTGCACGGCCTCGGCATAGCGCCGCAGCTGGGCGCGCAAGGCGGGATCCGCATCGGGGCGCGAGTCCAGCTTGAAGTCCAGCACCCACCAGCCGCCGTCGGCCAGCTTCACCAGCCGGTCCAGCCGCAGCACCTGGCCGCGGTGGCTGAGCTCGACCTCGTTGCCCGCCCATTCGGCCCGCCGCGGATCCAGCAGGGCCGCGAGTTCCTCGCGCCGCAGCACGCGGCCGGCAGCCGCGTCGACGAAGTCCACGCGTTCGGCGGGCAGGCCGAACTCGGCGCCGGCCTGGGCGAGCAGTGCCGGCCGTGCGGCCTCGCGCTCGGCCGGGGGCAGCGCGGTCAGCCACTGCAGCAGGCGGTGGAAGGCCTGGCCGGTGCGGGAGATCAGGTCGTCCGGCTCGTCCCCGGCTTCATCGTCGAAGGGCAGGTCCCAGGTGACGCCGACGGGCCCGGGCGCCGCGTCGCCGGCGTGCGTGGCCTCCGGCAGCCCCGGCACCTCCGCGGCTTCCGCGGACGGCAAGACCGTCGGCGCGATGCCCGCCGGCGGCTCCCAGAGACGCTCCTCGGCCACCACCTGTGCGGCCAGCAGCCGCTGCCACCAGCTGGGCGCCGTGCCCCGCCGATGCGGCTCGCAGCGGCTGAGCACCAGCAGGTCCTTGGCCCGCGTCATCGCCACGTAGAGCGCGTTGAGTTCCTCGCGCTGGCGCGCCTCCTGCTCCTGCTGAAGCGCCGCGCGCAAGGCCGGCGGCGGGCGCGACTCGGAACGCAGGAAGGCGCAACGCAGGGGATGCCCTTCCTCCACCGGCCAGTCCACCAGCAGCGTGTTGGTGTCGGCCTTGCCGGGGCCGGCGTCGGCATCGGCCAGGAACACGGCCTGGGCCTCCAGACCCTTGGCGCCGTGCACGGTCAGCAGTTGCACGGCATCGGCCGCGGCGGTGGCCGGCAGCTTCAGCGCACGGCGCTTCAATGCCTGCAGGAAACCGTAGGGCGTGGCATAGCGCCCACTGTCCAGGCGCAGCGCCAGCGCCAGCACGGCGTCGACATGACCGAGCGCCGCATTGCGCTGCGACGGCGGCACCGCGGCGGCCAGGCGCTCGCGCAGCCGGCCCTCGTCGAGCACGCGGTCCAGCAGGTCGTGCGGCGGCAGGTGGTCGGCCGCCTGCTGCCAGCGCCGCAGCAGGCCGGCGGCGCGGCGCAAGGGCTGCGGCAAGGTGTCGTCCGCCTCGGCCGCCCAGTCCTGCAGCGCGGCCCACCACTGCCCGCGTCCGCGCACGCGCAGGGCCAGAGCGACGAGGTCGTCGTCGCCCGCGGCGAACAGCGGGCTGCGCAGCACCTGGGCCAGGGCCAGGTCGTGATGCGGCGAGGTCAGCACGTCCAGCAGCGCGAGCAGGTCGCGCGCCTCGGCCGCGTCGAGCAGGCTGCGCGCCTCGGGCAGCACGTGGGGGATGCGACGCTCGCGCAAGGCCTCGGCCGCCCAGCGCAGCGCCTCGCGCTTGCGCGCGAGCACGAAGATCTCCCTGGCCGGCAGCCCCTGCTCCAGCAGCGCCTGGATGGCCGCCGCGATCTGCCGCCCTTCGCGCAGGCGCAGGGCCTCCTCGGCAGCCACGCGCGGCACGCCGAGGCTGTCGCGCCAGGCCTGCCCGCCGGCTGCATCCTCCCGGGCCGCCTTGACGCGGGAGATGGCCGGCAGCGCACGCAGCGGCGGCGGCATCGGGTCGGTCCCGCGGCTCGTCGTGTGGGCGCGGAAGCCGGCGAACTCGCCTTGCTGCGTCGCCTGCTCGAACACGCTGTTCAGCGCCTCCAGCACGCCGGGCGCGTTGCGCCGCGTGTGGTCGCAGGCCAGCAGCGAGCCGCCCAGCCCGTCGGCCACGAAGCGCTGCGCGGCGATGAAGACGCGCGGCTCGGCGCGGCGGAAGCGGTAGATGCTCTGCTTGGGGTCGCCGACGATGAAGACGCCCGGGGGCTGCTGCCCGCTGGCGCCGCCACCCGCGCCGGCGTAGCCCGCCAGCCAGGCCTGCAACGCCTGCCATTGCAGCGGGCTGGTGTCCTGGAACTCGTCGATCAGCACCTGGCGCACGCGTGCGTCCAGGCGCTCCTGCACCCAGCCTGCCAGGCTCGCGTCGCGCAGCAGGTGCAGCGCGGCCAGCTCCAGGTCGGCCATGTCGGCCAGGCCACGTTCGCGCTTGAGCTGCGCGTATTCGGCCAGCAGCACACGCGTCAGGCGCGCGGCGCTCAGGTGCAGCTCGCGCGCCTCGTGCTGGTCCACGGCCTCGATGACGCGCAGCAGCCAGCCTGCGGCATGGTCCAGGCAGGGGTGTTCGGGCAAGCGGGCCTGCACGGTGTTGGACTTGGTCAGCAGGGCCTCGCGGACCAGGGCCAGCGCGCGCGCATGGTCGGTCTCCATCAATGCGGCGTCCAGCCTGGCGGCGGCCTTGCCGGCCGTCACGCTCTTGTGGCCGGTCCAGTCGCGCACCAGCTGGCGCAGGGACTCGACGAAACGCGCGTCCCCGCAGGCGGCCGCGGGATGGGTCCAGGCGGCGAATTCGGGCCAGCCTTCGGCCACTTCGGGCACGCTGGCATCGACCACGCCGGCGGCATCGGCCAGCTCGAACTCGATGCGCCTGCCCAGCGCCGCCAGCAGCCACGCCGACGCGGCATGGCGCCCCAGGCGGCCGACCCAGTCCACATAGGCTGCACGCAGCTGTGCATCGGCGCCCACGCGCGCATGGAAGGCACGCCACAGGTCGGGCAGCAGGTCCTCGATGTCCTCCACCAGCACCAGGTCCGGCGCCAGGCCCAGCGAGGCCAGCATGTCCATCGGCGCGGCGCGCAGCAGCTGGGAGAACCAGCCGTGGAAGGTATGGATGGAGACCGCGCGGCCGCTGGCCAGCAGCCGTGCGCGCAGCGAGCCCAGCGCCTCGGCCGCACGCGACACGTCGGCCGCCGCGACGCCGCGGGCCAGCAGCTCGGCCTCGCGCTGGTGCGGCGCCGCGCGCGTGAAGGCGTCCAGCCATTGCGTCAGGCGCTCGCGCATCTCGGCCGCGGCCTTGCGCGTGAAGGTGATGGCCAGCACCTCCTGCGGCTCGCAGCCGTCGAGCAGCGCGCGCAGGATGCGCGAGACCAGCATCCAGGTCTTGCCCGCGCCCGCGCAGGCCTCGACGACGACGCTGCGCCGCGGGTCGCAGGCTACGGCGTAGAAGCGCTCGCTGCCGGCGAGCTGGCCGTCGATCCAGTACGAAGGGCCGGGCATCGGACCGCCCTGCGCGCTCATGCCTGCCCCTCCCAGTGGTCACGCCGGCACAGCCCGCGCGCCGCGCACCAGTCGCAGGCTTCGCCTTCCCCCAGGGCGGGCATCTCGGCCCCGGCCGCGATGCGCGAGAGGTCCGAGGCCAGCCCCGCCAGCAGGGCCGAGGCCGTCTCCTGCACCTCGGGATGCACGACCTCCTCGACCGCGCGGTCCTCCAGCGCAAGGTAGCTCGCCGCGATGCTGCCATCCAGGCCGGCGAGTTCCAGCGCGGCCGCGTAGAAGGCCATCTGCGTGTCCTCGGTGGGCTGCCGCACCAGTGCCTGCAGCCGGGTGGCGGAGCGGGTCTTGTAGTCGACGATGCGCCAGGCGGGCTGCGATGGCGTCGTGCCGCCGAGCCGATCGAGACGGTCGATGCGCCCCTGGAGCATCACGGGCTGCACCTGCAGGTCGAAAGCCGGCAGCGGGGCCTCGAAGGGTGCCTCCATGCGGCGCACGTCCACGCCGGCCGCACGCTGCTTGCGCCACCAGTCGAGGTAAAGCGGGGCCATGCGCTCGAAGGCGGCGGCGAAGAGCAGGAAGTCGGCCGCGCCGCTTTGCTCATCGTCCCATCCGGATTCGGCGCTGACCTCGCGGGCGGCGGCCTGCAGGCGCTCCAGGTCCCCCTCCGGAGCTGCCCCGCGTTCGCCTTCGTGGAAGCGCTTGAGCACCTCGTGCAGCCAGGTGCCGTAGTCGCGCTTGGATACCTCTTCCTCGACCTCGTCCTCCTCGCGCAGGCCCAGCAGGGTGCGCGCGTGGAAGCGGTAGGGGCAGGCACGCAGGTCCTCGTAGGCGGACGCGCTCAGCCGGCGCGGCAGGAGCCTGGCGACGGCCTGCTCGGGCAGGCTGGGCCGCGGCGCCGTCGTCGCGGCAGCCGGCAGGCTGCGGCGCACCCGTGCGTCGCCAGCGACGGGCAAGGCGGACAGGTCCCCCAGCCCGGACTCCACTGCCCAGCGCTGCAGCAGGCCGGCCGGCTGCAGCAGCCGCTCGCCGTCGGCATGGCGCCAGGACAACCACACTGCCGCGCCCGCCAGCCCCAGCCGCACGGCCGCCCAGCTGAGTTCGGCCATCTGCGTGCGGCCGGGCAGTTGCAGTTCGTCCAGCAGGCGGCCGCCCAGCCAGGACATGGGGGGCTCCGGCACGTACAGGTGCTCGTCGTCTGCGCCGGGCCAGACGATGGCCGAGAACGGGCGCAGCACGGCACGCGCCGGCGGCGTGATCAGCACCTGCGGCGAAGGCGGCGCCGAGGGCGCATAGGACGCCTGTTCCAGGCAGGCATCGACCCAGTCGGCAAAGGCATCCGCGTCGAGTTCGGTCGTGGCCGCGACGCGTGACCATGCCGCGGCCAGCTCGGCGGGCTCGCCCGCCCGCGGCAGCAGGCGCACGGCAGCCAGCACCTGGGCGCCGGCCTCGTCGGCTACCAGTTGCGTCCAGCTGCCCAGCTGCTGCAGCAGGCCCTGCAGCCTCTGCAGCGCCTGCTCCAGCGGCAGCGCGCCGCGCCAGCGCAACGCGGCCGTGGCGCGGCGCGCTGCCTGCCACCAGTCCAGGGCGGCGGCCTCCAGGTCCACCGCCTCGGCACCGGCTTCGTCGTCGCCGGCGAGCCAGATGCCCGCGCG
This sequence comes from Aquabacterium sp., assembly GCA_004322345.1. Taxonomy (GTDB): domain Bacteria; phylum Pseudomonadota; class Gammaproteobacteria; order Burkholderiales; family Burkholderiaceae_C; genus Aquabacterium. The sequence goes on from SCTQ01000220.1 coordinate 26,588, forward strand.
ACGTTGGCGCGCGAGCCAGGCCTCCAGGTCGCGCCAGGCGTCCGTGTCCAGGCCTTCGCGGCCAGCCCATCCCGAATGCAGGGCATCCAGCAACTGCTGGGCGGTGGCGCGCTGGTGCGAGGCGCGCAGCCAGGCCATCAGCGCCGAGCCCGCGCGCGTGGTGGACAGCTTCCAGCCGGTCTCGTCGGCCACGCGCAGGCCGCTGCGCTCGAGCAAGGCGCGCACGCGCCGCACCAGTTCGCGGTCCTGCGCGACCAGGGCCACTGGCAGGCCCGGCCGTGCCTGCACGATCAACTCGGCCGCGGCACGCTGGGCCTCGTCCTCGAAGTCGGTGCAGGCGGCGAGCCTGAGGCGGGCCACGTCGTCGCGCGGGTCGGCATCCAGCCGCAGCAACGCCGTCCCCTGGCCGGCGAGCCCGCGAGCCCATGCGGACACGAAGGCATCGTCACCCGTGCCGCCGACCAGCACGCAGGCCACCGGCCGCCAGGCCCAGAGCACGTCGGTGCGGTGCTCGACGATGCGCGCAGCCCACTCCAGCCCGATCAGGGCCAGCATGCGTTCGCGCGCCAGCACGCCGGCCACGGCACCCAGCACTGCACGCATCTGCGCGACGTAGGCCTCGCGGTCCGCGGGCGGGCGGGCCGCAAGCTGAGCAGCCCAGGCCTGCGCGGCCTCCAGCACGCGCTGCACGCCGAGCTCGAAGCCGCGGCGGTCGCGCCTGCGCCAGGCGCGTGCCCATTCCTCGCGCAGCAGCAGCGCGCGTGCGGCCAGCACGTCCATGCTGCCGTCGCCGGTGGGCAGCACGCCCTCGCCCCGCAGCCGCCCGCCGGCCTCGGCCGCGAAGGTCGCCACGGTGCCCATGCGCGGCAGCCAGCCGTCCTCACCTTCCGCCCAGGCCGCGCGCGCCAGCGGCAGGTGCGCAGCCAGCGGCAGCAAGACCACGGTATCGCGCGCCTGCAGCCCTTGCGCATGCAGCCAGGCGCGCACCTGCGCAGCCCAGCGCGTCCACCACGCCTGCGCATCGCCTTCCAGCGGCTGCTGCTGTCGCGTGAGGGGGGTCGCTATCGTGGTCATAGGCAGGGCGGTCCGGGGGCGGCCTCTTGAATTGAAGCCTTTATGTCAGAATCTTTTTCACTCGACGGCATTGTCGATCCCCCCACGAGCCGCGCCAGCCGCCGTCATTTGGCAGCGACGCTCGTTGCATGAGGACAGGAGCATGAGCAGCGAACTGATCAAGAAAATCTCGGACGCCACCTTCGAAGGCGACGTCCTCAAGGCCAGCCAGCCCGTGCTGGTCGACTACTGGGCCGAATGGTGCGGCCCCTGCAAGCAGATCGCCCCCATCCTGGACGAAGTCGCCCAGGACTATGGCGCACGCCTGCAGATCGCCAAGCTGAACGTGGACGAGAACCGCGAGGTTCCCGCCAAGTTCGGCATCCGCGGCATCCCCACCCTGATGCTGTTCAAGAACGGCCAGCTGGCCGCCACGAAGGTCGGCGCCCTGTCGAAAGCCCAGTTGACGGCCTTCATCGACGCGAACCTATAATTCGCGCACTGTCGACCGCGGACGGGGTTGCACCCCGAAGTCCGCGGCGGCAGAAAACCCAGACAGCTGCTGCGCACAACCGGTCACGAACCGGCAGGATGCACGAAGTCCTCGCAGCGGCGGTCGCGGGCAAATCCCGGCGGCGAGCGCCGCCACCTCCCCCAAGACACTTTTCGCCCGATAGCGCCGAGCCGGTGCAGCTGGACCAGCCGCACGCCTGACGGTCTCGCCCCACAGATATTCGGCACCGCATCCCGCGGCCTGCCACCTGTCCGCCAAGGGTCCCCACCCATGCACCTTTCCGAACTCAAGGCCTTGCACATCACCGAACTGGTGGCGATGGCCGAATCCCTCGAACTCGAGAACGTCAGCCGCATGCGCAAGCAGGAGCTGATGTTTGCGATCATGAAGAAGCGCGCCAAGCAGGGCGAGCAGGTGTTCGGCGACGGCGTGCTGGAGGTGCTGCCCGACGGCTTCGGCTTCCTGCGTTCGCCCGACGCGAGCTACATGGCGTCGACGGACGACATCTACCTGTCGCCCAGCCAGATCCGCCGCTTCAACCTGCACACCGGCGACATGACCGAAGGCGAGGTGCGCGTGCCCAAGGACGGCGAGCGCTACTTCGCGCTGGTGAAGGTGGACCGCATCAACGGCCATCCGCCCGAGGTCAACAAGAACAAGATCATGTTCGAGAACTTGACCCCGCTGTTCCCGAAGGAGCAGTTCAAGCTCGAGCGCGAGATCAAGGCCGACGAGAACATCACCAGCCGCATCATCGACCTCATCGCGCCCATCGGCAAAGGCCAGCGCGCCCTGCTGGTCGCCCCGCCGAAGACCGGCAAGACGGTGATGATGCAGAACCTGGCGCACGCCATCGTCTCCAACCATCCGGACGTGCACCTGATCGTGCTGCTGGTGGACGAGCGCCCCGAGGAAGTGACCGAGATGCAGCGCACGGTGCGCGGCGAGGTCATCAGCTCCACCTTCGACGAGCCCGCCGCCCGCCACGTGCAGGTGGCCGAGATGGTGATCGAGCGCGCCAAGCGCCTTGTGGAGCTGAAGAAGGACGTGGTGATCCTGCTGGACTCCATCACCCGCCTGGCCCGCGCCTACAACAACGTGCTGCCCTCGTCGGGCAAGGTGCTGACCGGTGGCGTGGACGCCAACGCGCTGCAGCGCCCCAAGCGCTTCTTCGGCGCCGCGCGCAACATCGAGGAAGGTGGCTCGCTGACCATCATCGGCACCGCGCTGGTCGACACCGGCAGCCGCATGGACGAAGTCATCTACGAAGAGTTCAAGGGCACCGGCAACTGCGAGATCCACCTGGACCGCCGCATGGCCGAGAAACGCGTCTACCCGTCCATCCTGCTGAACAAGTCCGGCACCCGCCGCGAGGAGCTGCTGCTCAAGCCGGAGATCCTCCAGAAGACCTGGATCCTGCGCAAACTCCTCTACCCGATGGACGAGATCGAGGCGATGGAGTTCATCCTCGACAAGATGAAGTCGACGAAGAACAACCATGACTTCTTCGACATGATGCGGCGCGGCGGCTGACCCCCCGCCCGCTGGCACCGCGGGAACAGCCCGATTCTGGGCTATACTCGCGGGCTTTTCGGCCACTGCGGCCGTCCATCTACGCGGAAAGTGCGTCCCCTGAGCAAATGCCAGGCAGGCAGCGGCTGCCGCAACTGACGAGTGAGGTTTCCATGAAAGAAGGCATCCATCCCGCCTACCGCGACGTGTGCTTCGTCGACCTGTCGAACGGCTTCAAGTTCGTGACCCGTTCCTGCGCCCAGACGAAGGAAACGATCAAGCTGGACGACGGCCGCGAAGTGCCGCTGTTCAAGCTGGAAACCTCCAGCGAATCGCATCCCTTCTACACCGGCACGCAGAAGAGCGTGGACTCTCTGGGCGGCCGCGTCGAGAAGTTCCGCAACAAGTTTGCGCACCTGAAGAAGTAAACACACCCGGGCGCTCGTCGCCCTGTGTTGGACAAGGCGGCTGCGGCCGCCTTTTCTTTTGCCAGCCCCATGAGCCGGCTGGCGCAGCGCCTAATATCCGGCCCCAGCCCCCCCACCCCGGCGACGACGCCTCTCCCACGACGTGAACACGCCGACCCCCGCCCTGGTCACGCAGAGCAGCGCCCAGCGTCTGCCGCGCCTGGCCTTGTGGCTGTTGTGCGCTGCCTACCTGCTGCCCGGGCTCTTCGGCCGGGATCCCTGGAAACACGCCGACATCGCGGCTTTCGGCCAGATGCTGGGCATCGCCCGCGGCTGGACCTCGTGGTTCCACCCCAGCGTGGCCGGCGTGCCGGTGGACGGCGGCGGCCTGCTGCCCTACTGGCTGGGTGCGTCCTTCATCCACCTGCTGCCCTGGCTGGACCCGGCCTTCGCCGCCCGCCTGCCCTTCGCGTTGCTGCTGGGCGCCATCCTGCTGCTGACCTGGTACAGCACCTACCACCTGGCCCGCACCGATGCCGCCCAGCCCCTGCCGCTGGCCTTCGGCGGCGAGGCCAGCAGCGTGGACTACGCGCGCGCCATCGCCGACGGCGGCCTGCTCGCGCTGATCGCCTGCCTGGGCCTGCTGCAACTGGGCCACGAGACCACGCCCGAGCTGATGCAGCTCGGCGGCGCCACGCTCTATCTCTACGCGCTGACGGCCGCGGTGCCGCGACCGCTCTCCGCGCGCATCGCGGTGCTCGCCGCGCTGCCGCTGCTGGCCGGCAGCGGCAGCCCGAGCATGGCGATGCTGTATGCGGCCGCCGGCGTGCTGATCTCGCGTCTGCGCGGCAGCGATGCCGGGCTGCGGGCGCTGGCGCCGTGGATCCTGGCCTCGGCGGCGCTGGCCGCGCTCACCGGCTGGGCCACCTCCACCTGGGCCTGGCGTGTGCACGACCACCCGGCCCTGCTGCCCATCCTGCGTTCGCTGATCTGGTTCCCCTGGCCGGCCTGGCCGCTGGCCGTGTGGACCCTGTGGCGCTGGCGCGGCCACCTGCTGCAGACCCACATCGCCACACCGTTGGGCATCGCGCTGATCGCGATCCTCTCCTGCCTGGGCATGAACGGATCGGACCGCGCCCTGCTGCTTTCGCTGCCCGGGCTGTCGGTGCTGGCGGCCTTCGCGCTGCCCACGCTCAAGCGCAGCGTGTCCTCGGCCATCGACTGGTTCGCGGTGTTCTTCTTCACCGCCTGCGCAATCGGCATCTGGGTGGTCTATTCGGCGGTGCAGACGGGCGTGCCGGCCAAGACCGCGGCCAACGTGGCCAAGCTGGCCGCACCCGGTTTCCGCTCGGAATTCTCCTGGCCGGTGCTGCTGGTCGCCGCCGCCGCCACCCTGGCCTGGTTCGCCGTCGTGCGCTGGCGCACCAGCCGCAACCGCAAGGCGCTGTGGAAGAGCCTGGTGCTGCCGGCATCCGGCGTCTCGCTGTGCTGGCTGCTGCTGATGACGCTGTGGCTGCCCCTGCTGGACCACGGGCGCAGCTATCGCTCGCAGGTCGAGCGCCTGGGCCGGCACGTGCCGCGCGGCGAATGCGTCCTGGCGCCGGACGCCAACGCCGGCCTGCTGACCGCCCTGGAGTACTTCGCGCAGTTGCGCGTCTACGGCGGCCCGCTGGCCCGCAGCCCGCGCTGCAACTACCTGGTGCTCAACGTGCCGGGACGCGGCCAGTCGCCGCAGGTGCCCGGGTGGGTCGCCTTCGCCCGCGAACGCCAGCGCGGCGGCGCCAGCGACCAGGTGGTCATCTACCGCCGCACGCGCGAGGACTGAGCCCGCCTTGCGCGCGGGTCACTTGACCACGCGCAGCGGCGGCCACGACTCCTGCACGTCGGCATTCAGGGCCGGCGCCGCGCCGGGGCTGCTCTGGCTGCCGCCGCGCACGCGTGCCGCCGGGAACAGCAGGCTGAAACGCGATCCCTTGCCCACTTCGCTGTCGATGCGCAGCTCGCCCGCGTGGCGCTGGGCCACGTGCTTGACGATGGACAGCCCGAGGCCCGTGCCGCCGGTCTCGCGGGCGCGGCTGCCATCGACGCGGTAGAAGCGTTCGGTCAGCCGCGGGATGTGCTCACGGTCGATGCCCACGCCGGTGTCCGTCACCGAGAACTCGCCCTGCCCGTCCGGCAGGATGGCCCAGCGCACGTCAACGCTGCCGTCGGCAGGCGTGTAGCGCACGGCGTTGCCCGCGAGGTTGGCCAGCGCGCTGATCAGCTCGGTTTCCGAACCTGCCAGCTCGATGTCCTTCACAGCGGCATCGTCGAGCGACGTGAAGCTCAGCTTGTGGCGACCGCCGGACAGCGAACGCGCGTCGCTCTCGACATGGGCCATCAGCTTGGACACGGGCACCCAGCGGTCCATCGCCGGGCGCGGGCTGCCCTCGAGCTTGGCCAGCGTCAGCAGGTCGCTGACCAGGGCCTGCATGCGATCGGTCTGCTGCGCCATCAGCCCCAGCACGCGCTTGCGCTCGACGTCGGTGAGCTGCAAGTGGGTCATGGACTCGATGAAGCCGGCCAGCACGGTCAAGGGCGTGCGGATCTCGTGCGAGACGTTGGCCACGAAGTCGCGCCGCATGGTCTCGGCGCGTTCGCGCTCGGTGATGTCTTGGCTGAGCATCAGCTTGTGCCCGTCGCCGTAGGCGCGCAGCACCAGCATCAGCGTGCCCTGGCCCGACGGCTGGGTGATCTTCACCGGCTCGTCGAAGTTGCCCGCCTGCAGGTAGGACAGCAGGGCCGGGGCGCGCACGAGGTTGGTGATGCGCTGGCCGATGTCACGCTTGGGCTCCAGCCCGAAATGATCGGCCGCCATCGAACTGAACCACAGCACGTGGTCGCTGGCGTCCAGCAGCGTCACGCCGTTGGGCGCGGCATCGATGGCGGTGAAGAACTGCTCCAGGCGCCGGCGCTGCTCCTCCAGCTCGCGCTCGCGCAGCCGCAGCAGGCGTTCGGCGCGGTAGCCGACCTCGCCCCACGGCCCGTGCAGTGCCGGCGCAGGCTGCTCGGACGGCTCGCGCAGCCACTTGGCCAGGCGGTAGCCCGGCAGCAGATCGCGCAGCAGGAAGAGGAAGGAGGCGCCGCCCAGCCCCAGTACCGTACCCATCAGTGGCGCATGGATCTGCCGGCCGCCGAGGAACCCGACCAGACTACCCAGGCCGAGTGCCGCCCAGAGCTTGAGGACGCGCGGGATCAGCCAGGATGGCATCGAGGGTCCCGGGTCAGCCGACGGTCGCCGACATCTGCTGCGTCATGCGGTAGCCGGCGCCGCGTACGGTCTCGATCAGCTGGGCGCACTTGACCGGCGTCAGCGCTTCGCGCAGGCGCTTGACATGCACGTCGACGGTACGTTCCTCGATGAAGACGTGGTCGCCCCAGACGCGGTCCAGCAGCTGGGCCCGGCTGTGCACGCGCTCCGGATGGGTCATGAGGAAATGCAGCAGGCGGAACTCGGTGGGGCCGATCTTGACCTCCTGCTCGCCCACGCTGACGCGGCGGGTGGCCGGATCCAGGCGCAGGCCGCCCAGCTCCACCGCGGAGTCCAGGGCCTCCGGTGCCTTGCGCCGCAGGACGGCGCGGATGCGGGCCATCAGCTCGTTGGTGGAGAAGGGCTTGGTCAGGTAGTCGTCCGCACCGGCATCCAAGCCGGCGACCTTGTCGGTCTCGTCGGCACGGGCGGTCAGCATGATCACCGGCAGGTCCTTGGTGCGCGACTCCGAGCGCCAGCGCTTGGCCAGCGCCAGGCCCGACTGCCCCGGCAGCATCCAGTCCAGGATCACCAGGTCGGGCAGCACGCGGGTGATCTCCAGCTGGGCCTGGTCGGCCGTGGTGGCGATCGTGACCTCGTAGCCCGCGTGGCGCAGGTTCAGCGAGATGAGTTCGGCGATCGCCGACTCGTCCTCTACAACCAGTACTCGGCTCATCTGTGGCCTCTCCGTCCGCTCACTTCACCAGGGACTCGACGGCGTCCACGGAGTTGTGGCGCACGTCCGTGCCCTTGACGATGTAGATGATCTGCTCGGCCAGGTTCTTCGCGTGGTCGCCGACGCGCTCGATGGCCTTGGCGACGAACACCAGGTCGATGCTGGTGGAGATGGTGCGCGGGTCTTCCATCATGTAGGTGATCAGCTTGCGCATCAGGCCGTCGAACTCCTGGTCGATCTCGTTGTCCTGCTTGATGACTTCCAGCGCCTTCTGGGCGTCCAGGCGTGCGAAGGCGTCCAGGGCCTTGCGCAGCGAGGTCATCGCAAGCGTGGCCTCGAAGGACACGTCGCCCAGCGGCAGGCGCAGGCGGGTGGACACGCCCGAGTTGATCAGGCGCTGCACCGTGCGCGCGATGCGCGCGGCCTCGTCACCGACGCGCTCGAGGTTGCCGATGGTCTTGGAGATCGCGATCAGCAGCCGCAGGTCGCGCGCGGTGGGCTGGCGGCGGGCGATGATCGTCGACAGGTCGGCGTCGATCTCGACTTCCTTCTGGTTCACTCGCTCTTCCTGCACCAGCACCTGCGATGCCGTCTCGCCGCTGAAGTTGGTCAGCGCATAGACGGCCTGGGCCACCTGGGACTCGACCAGCCCGCCCATCTCCAGCACGCGGGCCGAAATGTCGGCCAGTTCGACGTCGAACTGGCTGGACATATGTTTGTCGCTCATTGCTATCTCTCCTTGTAGGCCTGTGACGCTCTGGGAACCCTGCTCAACCGAAACGGCCGGTGATGTAGTCCTCGGTGCCCTTCTTCTTGGGCTTCATGAACATGTCCTTGGTCTCGCCGAACTCGACCAGGTCGCCCAGGTACATGTAGGCGGTGTAGTCGGAGCAGCGCGCGGCCTGCTGCATGTTGTGGGTCACGATGACGACGGTGTAGTCGCTCTTCAGCTCGTGGATCAATTCCTCGATCTTGCCGGTGGAGATCGGGTCCAGCGCGGAGCACGGCTCGTCGAGCAGCAGCACCTCGGGCTTGATCGCGATGCCGCGGGCGATGCACAGGCGCTGCTGCTGGCCACCGGACAGGCCGGAGCCGCTCTGGTTCAGCTTGTCCTTGACCTCGGTCCACAGCGCGGCCTTCTTCAGGGCCCATTCGATGCGCTCGTCCATCTCGGCGCGCGACAGGTTCTCGAACAGGCGCACGCCGAAGGCGATGTTGTCGTAGATCGACATCGGGAAGGGCGTGGGCTTCTGGAACACCATGCCGACCTTGGCGCGGATCAGCGAGACGTCTTCCTTCTTCGCCAGGATGTCCTCGCCGTCCAGCAGGATCTGGCCTTCGGCGCGCTGCTCGGGGTAGAGCTCGAACATGCGGTTGAAGGTGCGCAGCAGGGTCGACTTGCCGCAGCCGGAAGGGCCGATGAAGGCCGTGACCTTGCGGTCCGGGATCTCCATGCTCACGCCCTTGATGGCGTGGAACTTGCCGTAATAGAAGTTCAGGTTGCGCACAGACAGCTTGGCCTGTTGCGAGACTTCGGGTTGAACCTTGGCATCCATGTGATGGCTCCTGGGGTGGGCGGCGCGGGCCGCCCGTTCAGACTCAGTGTTGCTTGCGGAACAGGCTGCGGGCGAGGATGTTCAGGCCCAGCACGCCGATCGTGATCAGGAAGACGGCTGCCCACGCCAGCTTCTGCCAGTTCTCGTAGGGGCTCATCGCGAACTTGAAGATGGTCGCCGGCAGGCTGGCCATCGGCTTGGTCAGGTCGGAGGTCCAGAACTGGTTGTTCAGCGCGGTGAACAGCAGCGGCGCGGTCTCGCCGGCGATGCGGGCGATGGCCAGCAGGATGCCGGTCATCACGCCCGCGCGCGCCGAGGTCAGCGTGATGGACAGGATCACGCGCCACTTCGGCGTGCCCAGCGCGTAGGCGGCCTCGCGCAAGGCATTGGGGACCAGCATCAGCATGTTCTCGGTCGTGCGGATCACCACCGGGATGACGAGCAGCGCCAAGGCCAGCACGCCAGCGAAGCCGGAGAAGGTCTTGGTCGTCGCGACGACTGCCGAGTAGACGAACAGGCCGATCACGATGGACGGCGCCGACAGCAGGATGTCGTTGATGAAGCGCGTCGTGCGGCCCAGCCAGGTGGAGCGGCCGTACTCCGCCAGGTAGATGCCGGCCAGGATGCCGATGGGCGTGCCCAGCAGCGTGCCCAGGCCGACCATCATCAGCGAGCCGGCGATGGCGTTGGCCAGGCCACCACCTTCGGCTTGCGGCGCAGGCGTCATCTCGGTGAAGGTGGCCAGCGCCAGGCCGCCCAGGCCCAGGCGGATCGTCTCGAAGAGGATCCAGATCAGCCAGAACACGCCGAAGGCCATGGCCCCCAGCGACAGCGTCAGCGCAATGGCGTTGACGACCTTGCGGCGGGAATGCATCGATGCCCGGTGCGCTGCGAGTGCGGTGCTCATGAACTTGTCCCTTCGGACTTCTGCAGGCGGGCCAGCAGCAGCTTGGAGCAGGCCAGCACGACGAAGGTGATGAAGAAGAGGATGAGGCCCAGGTAGATCAGCGAGGCCTGGTGCAGGCCCTCGCTGGCCTCGGCGAACTCGTTTGCCAGGGCCGAGGTGATGCTGTTGGCCGGCTCGAAGAGCGACAGCGAGCTGAGCTGGTTCTGGTTGCCGATCACGAAGGTGACCGCCATGGTCTCGCCCAGTGCGCGGCCCAGGCCCAGCATGATGCCGCCGATGACGCCGGTCTTCGTGTAGGGCAGCACGACCTTGTAGACAACCTCCCAGGTGGTGGAGCCCAGGCCGTAGGCCGACTCCTTGAGCATGGGCGGCGTCACCTCGAACACGTCGCGCATCACCGAGGCGATGAAGGGAATGATCATGATGGCCAGGATGATCCCGGCCGACAGCAGCCCCAGACCCACGGGCGGGCCGGACACCAGCGAGCTGAGCACCGGCACGCCGTGGAAGGCTTTCTGCAGGGGCTGCTGGACATACTGCGCGAGGATGGGGCCGAAGACGAGCAGGCCCCACATGCCGTAGACGATGGAGGGGACGGCGGCCAGCAGCTCGATCGCGATGCCGAGCGGGCGCTTGAGCCAGCCCGGGGAGAGCTCCGTCAGGAACAGGGCGATGCCGAAGCTGACGGGCACCGCGATGATCAGCGCGATCAGCGAGGTGGCCAGCGTGCCGTAGATCATCACCAGGCCGCCGTAGCGGTCCTGGACGGGATCCCAGTCGGTGCTGGCGAGGAAGCCCAGGCCGAACTCCTTGATGGAGGGCCAGGCGCCGATGATGAGGGAGATGATGATGCCCACCAGCAGGCTCAGCACCAGGAAGGCGGCCGCGCGGGTGGCGAAGGCGAAGACCGGGTCGGCCCAGGGCGCGTTGACGCGGCGCTGGGGAGGCCGGGAGCCGGATTGGGTCTTGTTGGCGTCCATGTCTCGGACTGCAGGAGCTGGCATTGAAGCCGACATGTGATCCTCCGAAGCGCTGGACTTCCGCGTGAACACTCGAAACAGACGACCGGGAAGGGAGACATCCCCCTTCCCGATACCTTCTTCTATTGCTATTGCTTGCCGGCCACCTTCAGTAAACCGGTTGCCCGATCACTTGTAGGCGATGGCCTTGCCGGCACCGTCCTTCAGGTTCTGTTCCCACTGCTTGCGCACCAGGGCCTTAACCGTGTCCGGCAGGGCCACGTACTCAAGCTCCGCGGCGGACTTGTCGCCGTTGGCGTAGGCCCACTCGAAGAACTTCAGCGCGGTGGAACCGTTGGCCGGCTTCTCCTGCACCTTGTGCATCAGGATGAAGGTGGCGCCGGTCAGCGGCCAGGCATCCTTGCCGGGCTGCTCGGTCAGCACCTGGTGGAAGCTCTTGGACCAGTCGGCGCCGGCGGCGGCCGCCTTGAAGGTCAGGTCGTCCGGAGCCACGAAGCTGCCGGCCTGGTTGCGCAGCAGGACGTGGGTCATCTTGTTCTGCTTGGCATAGGCGTACTCGACGTAGCCGATGGAGTTCGGCAGCTGCTTGACGTAGGAGGACACGCCTTCGTTGCCCTTGCCGCCCGCGCCGGTGGGCCAGTTCACGGCCGTGCCTTCACCGACCTTGGACTTCCATTCGGCGTTGGTCTTGGACAGGTAGTTGGTGAAGATGAAGCTGGTGCCGGAGCCGTCGGCGCGACGAACCACGGAGATCTGCTCGTCGGGCAGGTTGACGCCGGCATTCAGGTCGGCGATGGCCTTGTCGTTCCACTTGGTGATCTTGCCCAGGTAGATGTCGCCCAGCACCTGGCCGGTCAGCTTCAGCTGGCCGGGGTTGATGCCCTTGACGTTGATCACGGGCACGACGCCGCCGATCACGGTCGGGAACTGCAGCAGGCCGTCCTTGGCCAGGTCCTCGTCGCTCAGGGGCATGTCGGAGGCGCCGAAGTCCACCGTCTTGGCCTTGATCTGCTTGATGCCGGCGCCGGAGCCGACCGACTGGTAGTTGATGCGGGCACCGGTGACCTTGTTGTAGGCGTCGGCCCACTTGGCATAGATCGGAGCGGGGAAGGATGCGCCGGCACCCGTCACGTCCTGGGCCCAGACGGCGGAAGCAGCCAGGGTGGAGACGCACAGAGCGAGAGCCGAGCGGAGGAATTTGGTTTTCATGCGAGACCTTTCACCGATACGGAAATGTTGCAGGCGGGAATCTAGGTGACGTTTGTGACAACTCCATGAATCCCATTTCCAACCGGCTCATGTCCGCCCCTTCTTCCCTGGGCAACAGCCAGGTAAACGGAAACTTGCGAAGAGTTGTCGCATTCCGTCATGCAGTTGTCATACGACGGGTCCGCCGCTTTGTGACAACTGGACCCGGGCAATATCTCCCGCGCCGCGATATTCCCCGCAACGAGGCGGCCGCATATTCTCTCCGAGCGCAGGGGCGCGGCGCCAGCGAGATCTTGGCGCGGGCCGTGCATGCAGCCCAGACGCCGCCTCCTGCTGCCGCCCACTTCTACAATCCCCCTCCCCCCGCGAGAGGCCGCACCATGCCCCTGTACCGCATAGAAGACGACGAGCCCACCGTCCACGAGACCACCTACATCGCCGAGACCGCCGTGCTGATCGGCAAGGTGGCGATGGCCGAGCAATCCAGCGTCTGGGACCATGTCGCCATCCGCGGCGACAACGAGCTGATCAGCATCGGGCCGCGCTCCAACGTGCAGGAAGGCTCGGTGCTGCACACGGACCTCGGCTCGCCGCTGACCATCGGCGCCGACGTCACCGTCGGCCACCAGGCCATGCTGCACGGCTGCACCATCGAGGACGGCGCCCTCATCGGCATCAAGGCGGTGGTCTTGAACAATGCCCGCATCGGCCGCAACTGCCTGGTCGGCGCCGGCGCACTGGTGACCGAAGGCAAGGTGTTCGAGGACGGCATGCTGATCCTCGGCAGCCCGGCCAAGGCGGTGCGCAAGCTCACCGAACCCGAGATCGCCCGCATGCATCTGGGCACCACCTTCTACGTCGAGCGCGCCGCCAAGTTCAAGAAGGGCCTCAAGCGCGTAGGCTGATCGGATCCCATGAGTGAATTGCACAAGTTCCTGTTCGACGGCCTGCCGGTGCGCGGGATGCTGGTCCGCCTGACCGATGCCTGGCAGGAGATCCAGCAGCGGCGGGAAGCCGCCGGCGGCTTCCCGCCGGCCGTCTGGCAGTTGCTGGGCGAGATGACGGCCGCCAGCGTGCTCATGCAGGCCAACATCAAGTTCAACGGCTCGCTGATCCTGCAGATCTTCGGCGACGGCCCCGTCAAGCTGGCGGTGGCCGAGGCCCAGCCCGACCTGTCGGTGCGCGCCACGGCCAAGGTCGTCGGGCCGGTGCAGCTGACCGACGAGCTGCCCGCCCTGGTCAATGTGCACGGCAAGGGCCGCTGCGCGATCACGCTCGACCCCAAGGAACGCCTGCCCGGCCAGACGCCCTACCAGGGCGTGGTGCCGCTGCACGGCGATCGGCACGAGCCGCTGCAGCGCATCGAGCAGGTACTGGAGCACTACATGCTGCAATCCGAGCAGCTCGACACCAAGCTCGTGCTCGCGGCCAACGACAAGGTGGCCGCCGGCCTGCTGATCCAACGCCTGCCGGTGACCGGCGAGGGCAACCTGTCCGGGCAGTCCGGCAGCACCGCCAACGAGGACGAGATCGGGCGCAACGAAGACTACAACCGCATCGTGCACCTGGCCTCGACGCTGAGCGGCGAGGAGCTGCTGATGCTGGACCCGCAGACCATCCTGCACCGGCTGTTCTGGGAGGAAAAGCTGCTGGTCTTCCCCCCGGCCGAGGGCGCCACGGGCCCGCGCTTCGCCTGCACCTGCTCGCGCGAGCGCGTGGCGGGCATGCTGCGCAGCCTGGGGCGCGAGGAAGTCGACAGCATCATCACGGACCTGGGCGAGGCCGAGGTTGCCTGCGACTTCTGCGGGCAGGCCTACCGCTTCGACGCGGTGGACGCGGCCGACGTGTTCACGCCGGGCGCCGACCATCCGCCCGCATCCGAGCGGCTGCAGTGAGGACGCCCCTGCGTCGTTGAAACGCCGGCCCCAGGCTGCCCGCTTCAGTCGCCGGGCCAGCCCGGCAAGCCCTTGAAGAGATGCCGCTCGCAACGCGGCTCGTCGCAGTCGGGGCAGCGCCATTGCCAGGTCTGCGGCACGCGGCCATCGCGGTGCACCTGCAATCCATGCTCGACGATGGCCAGCGCTGCGCGCAGGCGCGCCTCGCCGCTGCCGTGGACCAGGCTGTAGCCCGCGTCGATGGAGGACAGGGCCGAGCGCAGCAGCGCGTCCACCGGCTCGCGCACGTGCGGACCATCGCGCACGAAGCCGTCCTCCACCCAGGGCAGGTCCAGCGCCGTCAGCAGGTTGAGGTCGAAGCGCTGCTGGCGTTCCAGCGCCTGCCCGTAGAGCGAACGGTCGCCGAAGACGACCTCGCTGTAGACGGCGATGGTCAGCGAAGTGGTGTCGGCGATCACGACCTGCGCATCGGGCGAGGCCGCGGCGGTCTCGATGCGCACGTGGTGGGCGGCGGCCAGCGCGGCCTGCTCGTCCTCGCGCGGCGTGCGGCCCTCGCGGTCGCAGAAGTCGCGCAGGGTCTCGGGGACGACGACGGCCGATAAGCCCTTGCGGCGCAGGCAGCCCGCCAGCTGCGCACACAGCGTCGTCTTGCCGGTGCTCTCCGCCCCCTGGACCGCGACGAGGAAAGCCGCCATGCGGCCCGCCTCAGGCAGCAGCGGGCCGGCGGCCCGGCGCGAGCTTCAGCCACGCTCGCCAGCCCGCGCCGGACATCAGCACGAACCAGGCATAGAGCAGCACCGTCAGCCACAGCCCCTTGTGCATGTAGAGCGCCACGCTGGCGATGTTGACCACCAGCCAGGTCGGCCAGTTCTCGACGTACTTGCGGCCCAGCAGGTACTGGCCCAGCAGGCTCGCCACCGTGGGGAAGGCGTCCCAATAGGGCACGTCGCTGTCGGTATGCCGCTGCAGCAGCCACCCCAGCAGCGGCCAGGCGAGCAGGACGAAGGCGACACCGGCGAACACGCCGCGCGCGCCGATGCGGCGCACGGCCAGCGACTGCCCGTCGTCGCCGCGCCCGCGCAGCCATTGCCACCAGCCCCAGGCGCCCAGCACCGCGAAGACGATCTGCAGCGCGGCCTCGCCGTAGAGCTTGCTGTGCGCGAAGACCGCGCAATACAGCAGCGAGCTGAGGATGGCCAGCGGCCAGCCCAGCGGATTGACGCGCATGTTGAACAGCACCATCGCCACGGCCAGCACGAAGCCGGCGGCCTCCATCAGCGTGACGGGTGCACCGAAGACGGTGAACAGCGGCCAGGCCGCCGCATCCCAGAAGGACGAGATCGCGTTCAACGCAGCTGCGTGGGCGGGGAGGCCGGCGAGGCGGAAGGCGGCAGCGCCGGCGCATCGCCGACGGCACGCGGATCCACGTGGACGTAGATCTCGTTGGGCTTGACCATGCCCAGGTCCCAGCGCGCCTGCTCCTCGACCATCTCGAGGCCCTCCTCCAGGTCGCGCACCTCGGCAGCCAGGCGCTCGTTGCGCGTCTGCGAGGCGTCGTTGCGCTCCTTGGCCGTGGCGACCTCGGAGCGCAGGGACATCACATGCGGCACGCTGCCCTTGCCGAACCAGAGTTCGAACTGCACCCAGCCCACCAGCAGGGCCAGGACGAAGGTGACAGCGCGCTTCATGGAGTCCGCAGGCGGATCAGCGCAGGTTGTACAGCGCCGAGCGGCCCGGGTACACCGCCACTTCGCCCAGGTCTTCCTCGATGCGCAGCAGCTGGTTGTACTTGGCGATGCGGTCGGAGCGGCTCATCGAGCCGGTCTTGATCTGGCCGGCATTGGTGCCCACGGCGATGTCGGAGATCGTGGAGTCCTCGGTCTCGCCCGAGCGGTGGCTGATCACCGCGGTGTAGTTGTGGCGCTTGGCCAGCTCGATCGCCGCGAAGGTCTCCGACAGCGTGCCGATCTGGTTGATCTTGATCAGGATGGAATTGGCGATGTCCTTGTCGATGCCTTCCTTCAGGATCTTGGTGTTGGTGACGAACAGGTCGTCGCCCACCAGCTGCACCTTCTTGCCCAGCTTGTCGGTCAGCGTCTTCCAGCCGGCCCAGTCGCCCTCGGCCATGCCGTCCTCGATGGAGACGATGGGGTATTTGTCGCACCAGGTGGCCAGGATGTCGGTCCACTCGGCGGCGTTCAGGGTCAGGCCCTCGCCTTCCAGGTGGTACTTGCCGTCCTTGAAGAACTCGCTGGAGGCGCAGTCCAGGCCCAGGGCGATCTGCTCGCCTGCGGTGTAGCCGGCGCGGTCGATGGCTTCCAGGATCAGCTGGATCGCAGCCTCATGGCTGGCCACGCTCGGGGCGAAGCCGCCCTCGTCGCCCACGGCCGTGCTCAGTCCCTTGTCATGGATGATCTTCTTGAGCGCATGGAACACCTCGGCGCCGTAGCGCACGGCCTCGCGGAAGGTCGGCGCGCCAATCGGCAGGATCATCAGTTCCTGCAGGTCGAGGTTGTTGTTGGCATGGGCGCCACCGTTGATGACGTTCATCATCGGCACGGGCAGCTGCACGGCACCCGTGCCGCCGAAGTAGCGGTACAGCGGCAGGCCGGCTTCCTCGGCCGCGGCGCGGGCCACGGCCATGGACACGGCCAGCGTGGCGTTGGCGCCCAGGCGGCCCTTGCTCTCGGTGCCGTCCAGCTCGATCAGGGTCTTGTCCAGGAAGGACTGCTCGGAGGCATCCAGGCCCAGCACGGCCTCGGAGATGTCGGTGTTGATGTGCTCTACAGCCTTCAGCACGCCCTTGCCCAGGTAGCGCGACTTGTCGCCGTCGCGCAGCTCGATGGCCTCGCGCGAGCCGGTGGAGGCGCCGGAGGGAACGGCCGCACGGCCCATGGTGCCGCTTTCCAGCAGCACGTCGCATTCGACGGTCGGGTTGCCGCGGCTGTCCAGGATTTCGCGGCCGACGATATCGACGATGGCACTCATTCTCAGATCACTCCTCGAGACTTGGATGGTTGAAAGGTTGGATGGATGGAATCAGCGGAAATCGTTTTCGAGGAAGCCGCGGCGCTTGGTGATGCGGTCAAGCTCGACCAGCGTCTCCAGCAGCGGCTTCATCTGCGCCAGCGGCACGGCGTTGGGGCCGTCGGACATCGCCTGCGCGGGGTTCGGATGGGTTTCCATGAACAAGCCGGCAACGCCCACCGCCACCGCGGCGCGCGACAGCACCGGCACGAACTCGCGCTGACCGCCGGAGCTGGTGCCCTGCCCGCCCGGCAACTGCACGGAATGGGTGGCGTCGAAGACGACGGGGGCGAGGGTCTCGCGCATGATCGCCAGGCTGCGCATGTCGGAGACGAGGTTGTTGTAGCCGAAGCTGGCGCCGCGTTCGCAGGCCATGAAGTTGTCCTCCGGCAGGCCCTTCTCGCGCGCGGCGTCGCGCGCCTTGGCAATCACGTTCTTCATGTCGCCGGGCGCGAGGAACTGGCCCTTCTTGATGTTCACCGGCTTGCCGCTTTGGGCGACGGCGCGGATGAAGTCGGTCTGGCGGCAGAGGAAGGCCGGCGTCTGCAGCACGTCCACCACGGCCGCCACCTGCGGGATCTCGGCTTCCGTGTGCACGTCGGTGATCACCGGCACGCCCAGCTCGCGCCGGACCTTGGCCAGGATCTCCAGGCCCTTGTCCATGCCCGGCCCGCGGAAGGACGTGCCCGAGGAGCGGTTGGCCTTGTCGTAGCTGGACTTGAAGATGAAGGGGATGCCCAGCGAGGCCGTGATCTCCTTCAGCTGGCCGGCGACGTCCATCTGCAGCTGCTCGGACTCGACCACGCAGGGGCCGGCGAGCAGGAAGAACGGGCGATCCAGGCCCACCTCGAATCCGCACAGCTTCATCGCTCGTCTCCTCGTGTTGTTCTGGGTACTGCCGCCGCCCTGCCAGGCGTCAGGCGACGGCGCGCGGCTGACGCTGCTTCTGGTGCGCCAGCGCGGCGCTGATGTAGCTGTTGAACAGCGGGTGGCCGTCCCAGGGCGTGGACTTGAACTCGGGGTGGAACTGCACGCCGACGAACCACGGGTGCACCGTGCGTGGCAGCTCGACCATCTCGGTCAGGCGCTCGCGCTGGGTGATGGCGGAGATCACCAGGCCGGCTTCCTGCAGTTGGTCCAGGTAGCGCTCGTTGGCCTCGTAGCGGTGGCGGTGGCGCTCGGTCACCACGTCGCCGTAGATCTCGTGCGCGAGCGTGCCGGCCTTGACGTCCGAGCTCTGCGCGCCCAGGCGCATGGTGCCGCCGAGGTCGGAGTTGGCATTGCGCTTCTGCACGGTGCCGTCGCGGTCCTGCCATTCGTCGATCAGCGCGATCACCGGGTGCGGCGTCTCGGGCTCGAACTCCGTGCTGTTGGCACCAGCCAGGCCCGCCTTGTGGCGGGCGTACTCGATGGTGGCCACCTGCATGCCCAGGCAGATGCCCAGGTAGGGCAGCTTCTGTTCGCGGGCGAACTGGGCCGCGCAGATCTTGCCCTCGATGCCGCGCTTGCCGAAGCCGCCGGGCACCAGGATGGCGTCGAAGCGGCCGAGCTGGGACACGTTGCCCGGGTTCAGCGCCTCGGAGTCGAGGTACTCGATCTTCACGCGCGCATGGTTGTGGATGCCGGCGTGGCGCAGCGCCTCGTTCAGCGACTTGTAGGAGTCCGACAGGTCCGTGTACTTGCCGACCATCGCGATCGTGACGTCGTGCTGCGGATGCTCGACCTCGGCCACCAGCTTGTCCCAGCGCGAGAGGTTGGCCGGCGGCGTGTTCAGGCGCAGCTTGTCGCAGATCAGGCCGTCCAGGCCCTGCTCGTGCAGCATGCGCGGCACCTTGTAGATGCTGTCGGCGTCCCACACGGAAATCACGCCCCACTCGGGGACGTTGGTGAACAGCGAGATCTTCTCGCGCTCCTCGTCGGGGATGCGGCGATCGGCGCGGCACAGCAGCGCATCGGCCTGGATGCCGATCTCGCGCAGCTTCTGCACGGTGTGCTGGGTGGGCTTGGTCTTCAGTTCGCCGGCGGCGGCGATGAAGGGCACGTAGGTCAGGTGCACGAAGGCCGTGGAGTTGGGGCCCAGCTTGAGGCTCATCTGCCGCGCCGCCTCCATGAAGGGCAGCGACTCGATGTCGCCCACGGTGCCACCGATCTCGACGATGGCCACGTCCACGGCATCGGCGCCGTTGAGGCCGGCCCCGCGGCGCACGAAGTCCTGGATCTCGTTGGTGACGTGCGGGATCACCTGCACCGTCTTGCCCAGGTAGTCGCCACGGCGTTCCTTCTCCAGCACCGACTTGTAGATCTGGCCGGTCGTGAAGTTGTTGGCCTTCTTCATCCGCGTGGTGATGAAGCGCTCGTAGTGGCCGAGGTCCAGGTCGGTTTCGGCGCCGTCGTCAGTGACGAAGACCTCGCCGTGCTGGAAGGGCGACATCGTGCCCGGGTCGACGTTGATGTACGGATCGAGCTTGATGAGGGTGACTTTGAGGCCACGCGATTCAAGGATGGCGGCCAGGGAGGCGGCCGCGATGCCCTTGCCCAGCGAGGACACCACGCCACCCGTCACGAATACGAACTTGGTCATTTGCACTGGAGCGCGCTGCCTTCTCGCCGGGGGGCGGGGCTTACGCTGCGGTGGTAAAGCGGCATTATAGGTGGCCGCCCCACCGTGCCCGGCTAGGGCTGCACCGCGATGGCCCTGATGCGGGCGTCGACACCCACCGCGCCGATCAGCTTCGCCTGGCCGGTGGCCAGGTCCACGGCGTACAGCCGCGAGCCGGCGGACCACGACGCCGTGGTCACCAGGTAGGCCGCGTTGCCGACGTCGCCGATGTCGAAGCCCGCCGCCTCGAACGGCCTGATCAGCAGCGGCCCCACCGAGCTGAGCCGGCCCGTGACCGGCGAGACCACCGGCTGGCTGCCGGCCTTCGAACCCAGGATGGCGAGATAGCCCTGGCGTGCGTCGATCACGTAGCCGGTGGACAGCTTGTCGTCCTGCTTCTCGTAGGTGTAGGCCACGCCGACGGCCCCCGGCTGCCGGCCGCCCAGCACGTCGCCCGCCACGTAGGCCAGGTCGGCGTCGGGCTGCAGGCCCGGTGCCTTCTCGTCGCCGTCCACCTGGGCGCCGGTGTCCGGGTGCACACGCAGGCTGGCGCCGGCCGTGTCCAGCACACGGATGCGATCGGCGGCCGGGTTGATGTCGAAGCCCACCGGGCTGCCCGGGTGCGGCAGCTTGATGCCCGGCCCCACGGGGGTGGCCTTGCCGCTGGCCGGATCGATGCGCAGCAGCCGCCCGCGGTCCGACAGCCCGTAGAGCTGGCCGCGCGCCACGCGGAAGCTGATGCCCAGCAGCCGCTCGCCGGCCTGCAGACCCTGCAATGCGGTGCGCGACAGCAGCGCGCCCGGCCGGGCGGCGTTGAAGCTGACGAGCTGGTTGTCGTCGGTCGCCGCCAGGATCAGCTCGTCGCGCTCGATGGCCGGCGCGAGTTCATCGTCGCCCGCGGCGACAGCGGATGCCACGGCGGCCTTGGAGCGGCCGGTCTCGATGCCGTTGATGGCGCCGATGCGCAGCGTGGAGCAGGCGGACAGCAGGCAGGCGGCAGCGAGGCCCGCGGCGAGTGGGGTACGAGACATGTGGGAGCAGTCCCTGCAAAGGATGAGACGGCTCAGGCAGAGGCCGGCGACGTCTCGAAGTTCCCCAGCCAGCGCAACACCTCCTGCGCCGTCTGCTGGGGATGCTCGAAGGGGTAGAGATGCGAGCCGTTGATCCAGGAGAAGCGCTCCCCCACGAGGCGCCGCGTGCCGGCCAGGCCCACCTGGCGCAGCTCGCGCGAGCGGCGCCCTCCGATGAAGGCCACCGGGAAAGGCGGGCGCTGTCGGCGCACGCGCTCCAGCAGGCCTTCGGGCAGGGTGCCGTAGATCAGGGTCTCGACCTCGCGCTTGAAGGTCAGCGTGCGGCCGGAGCCGGGGATGCTGCCGGCGTGCAGCGGCTCGATGCCGGCGGCCATGTAGTCGGCCAGCACCTCGGGCGCCCAGCGCTTGAACATCGGCTTGTCGGAGAAGTGCTCCCACGCGGCCTGGGTGTCGGCCCAGTGGTTGCGGCGCGTGGCGGACACGCGCGCCGGCGTCACCTGGTTGACCACGCGCAGCGTCTTGGCCAGGCGCACGGCCTTGGCCTTCCAGCCCGAGAGCACGGGCGAGTCCAGCAGCACGACGCCGCCCACGCGCTCGGGGCGGCTGAGCGCGGCCATCAGGCTGACGTAGCCGCCGAAGGAATGGCCGACCATGTAGACCGGCACGCCGGGATGCTCGGCCAGCTTCTCGTCGAGGAAGTCGACCAGCTGGCGCTCCAGGTTGGTCCAGCTGTCGTTGACCGGGTAGCGCGGGTCGTGGCCGAACTTCTCCACCGCGATCACGTCGTAGCCGGCTGCCTGCCAGGCGCGGAAGTGCAGGCGGTAGGTGCTGGCCGGGAAGCTGTTGGCGTGGCTGAAGACGATCAGGCCGCGGACCTGCGGCACCTCGTCGGACAGCTGGGCCGGCAGGTCGGCGAACTGGCTCGCCTCGGCGGGGCGGCCTTCAGCCCGCAGGCGCATGGATGATGGTCAGGGGCTGCATCGCCTGCGGCTGCTGGGCAGCGGCATCGGCGAACAGCGCGTTGGACTCCCCGTCCCAGGCCGGGTCCGGTATGGAGTCGAAGACCTGGCGCAGGCGCTGGCCCCAGGTGCTGCGGATCATGCGGAAGTAGGCGTTGTGCTCGTCGATGTGGATCAGCTTCTCGGCGTGCAGGCTGTCGGCCTCGTAGACGAGCAGGTCCAGCGGCAGGCCCACCGACAGGTTGGACTTCAGCGTCGAGTCCATCGAGATCAGCGCGCACTTGGCGGCTTCCATCAGCGGCGTGTTGGGCTTGACCACGCGGTCGATCACCGGCTTGCCGTACTTGGACTCGCCGATCTGGAAGTAGCACACGCCGTCGATGCCGGCCTCGACGAAGTTGCCGGCGGCGTAGATGTTGAACAGCCGCATCGTCTCGCCCTTGATCTGGCCGCCGACGATGAGGTTGACGTTGAAGTCGATGCCGTGGTGCTTGAGCGCCGCTGCGTCGCGCGCGTGCACGCGGCGCACCGCGGAGCCGACGATGCGCGCCACGTCGAACAGGCTGCGCGCCGTCCAGATGGTGGCCGGGCCGTCGGGGGTCTCGATGGTCTCGGTGTTCAGCAGCTGCTTGACGGCCTGGGTGATGGCCAGGTTGCCGGCCGAGAGAATCACCAGCGTGCGCTCGCCCGCCTGTTCGAAGATGCTCATCTTGCGGAAGGTGCTGATCTGGTCCATCCCGGCATTGGTGCGGGAATCGGACAGGAACACCAGGCCGCTGTTCAGGCGCATGGCAACGCAGTAGGTCATCTCAGTACCGCCCGGCCGTTGCGAAGGTACTGAGAGCCCCCTCGGGGGGCAGCGAACGAAGTGAGCGTGGGGGCTTCATGACAAGAGCTTTTTCAGACGGTACAGGGCTTCGAGGGCTTCTCGCGGGGACAGCGTATCAGGCTCGATCTCGGCCAAAGCGCGCTCCAGTTCGGTCGGGCCGGCGCATATCGGCGCTTCGAACTCGGGCTCGTCCGGGTAGTCGTCCCCGGCGGGCGCGGCGAACAGGTCGATCTGCCGTTCGGCACGCTGCTGCTCGGACTCCAGCGCCTCCAGCGTCGCGCGGGCGTGGCGTACCACCGTCGCCGGCATGCCGGCCAGGCGCGCCACCTGCACGCCGTAGCTGCGGCTGGCCGGGCCGGGCTGGATCTCGTGCAGGAAGACGATGTCGTGGCCGGACTCCGCCGCACTGACATGCACGTTCTGCGCCTGCTGGTGCTTCTGCGGGAAGGCGGTCAGCTCGAAGTAGTGGGTGGCGAACAGCGTGAAAGCGCGGTTGCGGTCGTGCAGGTGGCCGGCGATGCTGCCGGCCAGGGCCAGGCCGTCGAAGGTGGACGTCCCGCGTCCGATCTCGTCCATCAGCACCAGCGACTGCTCGGTGGCCGAGTGCAGGATGGCTGCGGCCTCGACCATCTCCAGCATGAAGGTGGACTGCGCGTTGGCCAGGTCGTCGGCCGCGCCGATGCGGGTATGGATGGCGTCGATGGGCCCCAGGCGGCAGCTGGCCGCCGGCACGCAGGAGCCGATGGAGGCCAGCAGGACGATCAGCGCCGTCTGCCGCATGAAGGTGGACTTGCCGCCCATGTTCGGCCCGGTGATGACCAGCAGGCGGCGCGCTGCATCCAGCCGGCAGTCGTTGGGCATGAAGGGGCCGGCGCCAGACTCCAGCAGGCGCGACTCCACCACCGGATGGCGGCCGGCCTCGACGTCGATGCATGGGTGCGGCACGAACTGCGGCCGGCTCCAGTTGAGCGTGGCCGCACGTTCGGCCAGGGCCGACAGCACGTCCAGCGCGGCCAGCGCACGGGCCAGTGCGGACAGCCGGCCCAGGTGGGGCTGCAGCTGGTCCAGCAGCTGCTCGTAGAGGAACTTCTCGCGCGCGAGCGACCGCTCCTGGGCCGACAGCGCCTTGTCCTCGAAGGCCTTCAGCTCGGGCGTGATGAAGCGCTCGGCGTTCTTCATCGTCTGCCGGCGCTGGTAGTCCGAGGGCACGCGGTCGAGCTGGCTCTGGGTCACCTCGATGTAGAAACCGTGCACGCGGTTGAACTGCACGCGCAGGTTGCCGATGCCGGTGCGGGCACGCTCGCGCACCTCCAGGTCCAGCAGGAAGGCATCGCAGTTCTGGGCGATGCCGCGCAGCTCGTCGAGGTCGGCGTCGTAGCCGGGCGCGATCACGCCGCCGTCGCGCAGCAGCACGGCGGGCTCCTCGGCGATGGCGGCGGCCAGCATCTGCTCGATGGCCGGCGGCGGGGTGAGGGCCTCGGCGCAGTCCAGCAGCAGCGCGGCCTGGTTTTCAGGCAGCGTGGTGCGCAGCTGGGGCAGCACCTGCAGCGTGGCGCGCAGGCCGGCCAGCTCGCGCGGGCGCACCTGGCGCAGCGCGATGCGCGCGGTGATGCGCTCGACGTCGCTGACGCGGCGCAGGGCCTCGCGCAGGGGCCCGAAGCCGCCGTCCTGCAGAGCGGTGACGGCATCCAGCCGCGCGATCGCCTGCGTGCGGTCGCGCTGGGGATGGATCAGCCAGTGGCGCAGCGTGCGGCTGCCCATGCCGGTGCGGCAGACGTCCAGCAGCGACAGCAGCGTGGGGCTGTCCTCGCCGCGCAGGGTCTGGGTCAGCTCCAGGTTGCGCTGCGTGGCCGCCGGCAGGTCCAGCAGCGTGCCCGGGCGCTCGACGCGCAGCGTGCCGACGTGGGCCAGCGCCCTGCCCTGCGTGTGCTCCGCATAGGCCAGCAGCGCAGCCGCGGCGGCATGGGCCAGCGCCAGCTCCTGGGCGTTGTAGCCGGCCAGCGTGGTGGTGCGCAGCTGCTCGCACAGCTTGCGCAGGCCCAGGGCGGATTCGAACTGCCAGGTCGGGCGATGGGTCACCGTGACGCGCGCGTCCTTCAGCAGCGCAGGCGCGCGCTCGGCATCGGCCAGCACCTCGGCGGGCTGCAGGCGCGCCAGCCAGCCGGCCAGTTCGCGCTCGTCGCATTCGGCCAGCGTGATCTCGCCGCGCGTCAGGCCCAGCCAGGCCAGGCCGTAGCCGGGCTTCGGCCCCTTGCCCTGCACCACGGACAGCAGGATGGCGTCGGCGCGCTCGGCCAGCAGCTCGGTGTCGGTGATGGTGCCGGGCGTCACCACGCGCACCACCTTGCGCTCGACGGGGCCCTTGCTCGCACCGACCTCGCCCACCTGCTCGGCGATGGCCACCGACTCGCCCAGCTTGATGAGCTTGGCCAGGTAGGCCTCCACCGCATGCACCGGCACGCCGGCCATCACCACCGGCTCGCCGCCGCTGCTGCCGCGCGTGGTCAGGGTGATGTCGAGCAGGCGATGCGCGCGGCGCGCGTCGTCGTAGAACAGCTCGTAGAAATCGCCCATCCGGTAGAAGACGAGCGTGTCGGGGAAGTCGGCCTTGATGCCCAGGTACTGCTGCATCATGGGCGTGTGGGTGCCCTCGGCCTGTGGCGCTTTGGCCATCGGCTGCTACCTCGTGGCGTGTCAGTCGTCGCGGCGGCGGCGCGGCAGCTCGGTCGAGGTCTTGGCCACCGTGGACTTGAAGGCCGCCTTGCGGATGCGCACCGGGCCGCGCGGGCGCGAGCCCGGGGGCAGCTTGGCGTCGATCACGGGCTTGGCGATGGCCTTGGGCTCCTCGCCTTCCACCGCGCCCTGGAGCGCCTGCTGCGGCGTGCCTTCCGCGGCAGCCGGCGCCTCGGCGATCACGCGCGTGTAGGGCGCCAGGATCTGCACCAGCTGGCCGTAGATCTTCGGGTTGCCGGCGACGACCTCGCGTTGGTAGAGGTAGTCCGCCTCGCCGGTGAAGTTGCCGATCAGGCCGCCGGCCTCGGTGATCATCAGCGAGCCCGCGGCGATGTCCCAGGGGCTGAGGCCCGTCTCGAAGAAGCCGTCGTAGAAGCCGGCGGCCACGTAGCACAGGTCCAGCGCGGCGGCGCCGGGGCGGCGCAGGCCGGCGCAGACCTGCATCACGTCCTCGAACATCTTCAGGTAGCGCTGGAAGTTGTCGCCCTTGCGGAAGGGGAAGCCGGTGCCGATCAGCGACTCCAGCATGCGGGTGCGCTTGGACACGCGGATGCGCTTGTCGTTGAGGTAGGCGCCGCGGCCCTTGGAGGCGTAGAAGAGGTCGTTGCGCGCGGGGTCGTAGACCACCGCCTGCTGCACCTGGCCCTTGAAGGCCAGTGCGATGGACACCGCGTAATACGGCATGCCGTGGATGAAGTTGGTCGTGCCGTCCAGCGGATCGATGATCCACAGGTAGTCGCTGTCCTTGGCGCCGCGGCTGCGGCCGGATTCCTCGGCCAGGATGGCGTGGCCGGGGTAGGCCTGCAGCAGCGTGTCGATGATCGCTTCCTCGGCCGCCTGGTCCACTTCCGTGACGAAGTCGTTGTGGGACTTGGCGCTCACCGTCAGCCGGTCCAGGTCCAGCGAGGCGCGGCTGATGATGGAGCCGGCTGTGCGGGCCGCCTTGATGGCGACGTTGAGCATGGGATGGAGAGCGGCGGACATGGAAAGCCTTGTTGTTCGGGAGCGGACGCGAGGAGCGTGGAGGGGACGGCGACGAGGGGAAAGAGCGCGGCCGCACGCCTGCAAGAAGGACTCCCGGAGAACGAGCCTGCGGCGGGTGCGGCCGATAATGAGCGTGATTCTACCGACCCATGGCCATCGACCCCACCCGCTTCATCCTCTGCCAGACCAGCCATCCCGGGAACGTGGGGGCGGCGGCCCGCGCCATGAAGGTGATGGGCTTTTCCGACCTGGTGCTGGTGTCCCCCCGCTTCCCCGACGTGCTGTCCCAGGAGGAGACGGTCGCCATGGCCAGCGGCGCGGCCGACGTGCTGACCCGCGCGCGCATCGTCGCCACGCTGGACGAGGCGCTGGACGGCATCACCTACGCCTGCGCCACCGCGATGACGCCGCGCGACTTCGGCCCGCCCACGCATGCGCCGCGTGATTGCTTCGCGCAGCTGGCCGCCGCGGGGCACCGCCTGGCCTTCGTCTTCGGCAGCGAACGCTACGGCCTGTCCAACGAGGACGTCTACCGCTGCCACGCCTGCCTGAGCATCCCCACGCAGGCCGGCTACGGCTCGCTGAACCTCGCACAGGCGGTGCAGCTGATCGCCTACGACTGGCGCCAGGCCCTGGGCGGCTTCGACGTGGTGCCGCGCACGGCCGAGCCGTCCTACGCGGACGCGACCGCCGTGCAGGGCGCGCTGCGCCACTGGGAACAGGCCCTGGTGCACCTGGGCTTCCTCGACCCGCAGGCGCCGAAGAAGCTGCTGCCGAGGCTGAACCAGCTGCTCAACCGCAGCCCGCTCACGCAGGAAGAGATCCACATCCTGCGCGGCATCGCCAAGACGATGCTGGAAGCCGAGCCCAAGCGTCGCCGCTAGGCGGGCACGACGGCCTTCTGCCGCTCTGCCACCGCCTTGGCGATCGCCTGCGCCTCCAACGCGATCTCGCGCAGCATCCCCGTCGGCGACACGTAGTAGCCGCAGAAATAGAGCCCCGGGCGGGCCGACTCGCGCCCACTGGCCGCGGGCGCGCCGTCCTGGTCCAGCGCGACACCCGCGTCGTGCAGCCACTCGCCCACCGCCGGGCGGAAGCCGGTTGCCAGCACCACGGCGTCGAAGGCCTCGCGGCGGCCGTCGGTGAAGACCACACCGTCCTCGACGAAGCGCTGGATGCCGGGGAAGACCTTCACCTGCCCCTGCTTGATCAGCTTGATGGTGCCGGTGTCGATGAAGGGCACGCGGCCCAGGCGGTGGATCTGGGTCACCGGTCCCTGGGGCGGGCGGCGCAGGCCGTAAGGCTCCAGGTTGCCGACCAGCGCGCGCGTCAGCGGCGCGTTCAGCGCGTCGGCCAGCGGCGGCGGCAGGCGGCGCTGGCTGATGGCCACGGTCAAGAAGGGCACGCCGAAGACTTCCTTGGGGATCACGTTGACGGGGCTGCGCACCGCCAGGCTGGTCGTGCGGGCGCCCTGTTCCCACAGGTCGATGGCGATCTCGCCACCGGAGTTGCCCAGGCCGACGACCAGCACGCGCTGGCCGTGGAAGTCCGCGCCGCTGCGGTACTCCGAGCTGTGCAGGATGCGGCCGCGGAAGCCTTCCTGCCCCGGCCACGTGGGCAGGTTGGGCCGGTTGTTGTAGCCACCGGCGACGATCAACGAGCCTGCATGCAGCAGGCTGTCGGCCGTGCGCACCTCCCAGCCCTCGCCTTCCAGGCGCGCGCCGAGCACCCGCTGGCCCAGGCGCGGCTGCAGGTCGTGGTGGCGGGCGTAGGCCTCCAGGTACTCGAGCACCTGGCGGCGCGACGGGTAGCGCGGATAGGTCTTGGGGAAGGGCAGCCCCGGCAGCTCCGAATGCGCCTTGTCGGTGTGCAGGTGCAATCGCTCGTAGTGGTTGCGCCAGGACCAGCCGACGGCACCGGCCTGCTCCAGGATCGTGCAGGACAGGCCCTGCTGCTTCAGGCAGGCCGCCACCGCCAGGCCCGCGGGCCCGGCGCCGACGACGATGGCCGAGGGCTCGCGCGCACCGCTCATCGCGCCAGCACCTCCTGCGCCGCGCGTTCGCCGGAACGCACCGCGCCGTCCATGTAGCCGGTCCACACGGTGGCCGTCTCGGTGCCGGCCCAGTGCAGGCGGCCGATGGGCGCGCGCAGGGTCGGGCCGTAGGCCGTCAGCACGCCGGGCGGGAAGTGGCCGGTGGGGCCGCCCAGGCTGTAGTTCTCGGCCTGCCAGTTCATCTCGACGTAGGCGCGCGGGCTGGCGGCCTTGGCTCCGAAGTAGGCGACGAAGGCCTCGATGACCTGGCGCTTGCGCTCGGCCGGCGCCAGCAGCACGGCGTCGCGCGCATCCTGGCCGTCCAGGAAGCCCAGCAGCACGCCGGGCGCGCCGGCCTCGGGCGGGGTGTTGTCGAAGGTGACCTTGGGCAGGTAGACGTCGCTGGTGACCTGGCCGTTGAGGCCGTCGTCGCGCCAGAAGGGGCGGTCGTAGACGGCCTGCACCTTCATGATCGAGCCCATGGGCACGCGCTGCATCAGCTGCATGCGCGCCTGCAGCGGGCCGTCCAGCGGCGCATAGGTCAGGCGCGCGGCCTGGGCCGGCGACATCGCGACGATGGCGCGCTGCGCCCGCACCTTGAAGCCCTCGCCCGCCACCTCGATGCCGGCCGCGTCCTGCGTCACCGCATGCACGGGCGCCTTGTACAGGACGCGGCTGCCCAGTTCGCGCGCCATGCCGATGGCGATCTGCTGCGAGCCGCCGACGATGCGGTCCTGCTGGGCGCCGCCGCCCACGCTCAGCAGGCTGGTCAGGCCGCCGCCGGCGCGGATGTAGAGCAGCAGGTGCAGGAAGGACACGTCGCGCGGCTCGGCCGACAGCAGCGAGATCACGGCAGCACGCAGCAGGTTCTTCGCATCGGCGGTGAAGATGTTGCGGTCGACCCAGGTCTGCACGGTGATGGCGTCCCACTCGGCGGCCTTGGGCGCGGCCCACGGCGCATCCAGCGGCACCTGGTTGGCCAGCGACTCCAGCTTGACGATGGCGATGCCGGCCTCGCCTGCGGCCAGCAGGTTGGCCAGTGGCAGCACGCCGCTGTAGGTGGTGCGGCGCCCGCCCATGATGTTCACCAGCTTGCCGGTGTTGTAGGTGGCGTAGGTCTGCAGGCCCAGCTGCTGCACGAGCTGGTACATGCGATCCTGCGTCGGGCCGATGAACTCGGCGCCGCCCTCGACCACGTAGCGGTCGTAGGGGGCGGGCAGGCGCTGGTTGAAGCAGCGGCCGCCCGGGCGGTCGCGCGCCTCCAGCAGCAGCACCTGCTTGCCCGCAGCCACCAGCGCGCGCGCTGCGGCCAGGCCCGAATAGCCGCCGCCGACGACCACCACTTCGGTGTCGTACTGGCCACTGGGCCCGCCGTCGGCCGCGCGTGCCGCGCCCGGTGCGCCGGGCAGCATCGCCGCGGCGGCGGAGGCGGTCAGGCCGCCGAGCAGGCGGCGGCGCGAGGGGGTGGGATGGCTCATCTTCGGACCCTTGTGATGTCTGGTTGAACGGCGGGGACGACTGCCAAGCCGCACAAGCTGGTGCGGTGCGCCACGCTAGTGGCCGCCTCGGGGAGCGTCTGTCGTGTCGACGACAGAGACGCCGCGCCCTGGTGCCCACGCTTTTCCCTATGGTGCACAGCCACCTCGCGCGCCAGTGCCGGTTGATAGCCCAGCCCTGCGCATGCAACAAGCGGGCACTCCCGCGCGCGACCACCCCGGCTTGCAGTGGGGAACAGGGGCCGCCGGTACACTGCCGCCTCCCGCCACCACACGACAAAGGCAGGCCGGACGCGTCCGCGAGAGGACACGCACCCGGGCCCGTCGAGGCCTGCCACCACGTCCCGTCTGCCCATGTTCGCCCGCCTGCGCGAGGACATCGCCTGCATCCTGGAACGCGACCCGGCCGCCCGCTCGGCGTTCGAGGTGCTGACCTGCTATCCCGGCCTGCACGCCCTGCTCTTCCATCGCCTGGCCCACGCCTGCTGGACCAGCGGCTGGCACTGGCTGGGGCGCTGGTTCTCGCAGTGGGGCCGCTTCTTCACCGGCATCGAGATCCATCCTGGCGCCACCATCGGACGGCGCGTCTTCATCGACCACGGCATGGGTGTCGTCGTCGGCGAGACGGCGGTCATCGGCGACGACTGCACCATCTACCAGGGCGTGACCCTGGGCGGCACCTCGCTGGCCCGCGGCGCCAAGCGCCACCCGACGCTGGAGGCCGGCGTGATCGTCGGTGCCAATGCACAGGTGCTGGGCGGCTTCACGGTGGGCGCGGGAGCGCGCGTGGGATCCAACGCAGTGGTGACCAAGCCCGTGCCCGCGGGCGCGACGGCAGTGGGCAACCCCGCGCGCATCATCGAGCGCCGCCCCGACACCCCGCGCAGCACCGACGAACACGAGGCCGCGGCCCAACGCATGGGCTTCTCGTCCTACGGCCTCACCGACGGCGACGACCCCCTGTCGCAGGCCCTGCGCGGGCTGGTGGACGGCGCCGCGTCGCAGGAACACCAGATCGCCTTGCTGTGGCAGACGATGCAGCAGCTGGCGAAGATCCAGGCCGAACGCGGGCCCTGCCCCGAGATGCCCTCGGACGCCCACACCACCGAGCAGTTCGATGCCGAGGGCATGAACCGCCTCGTGAAGTAACCGACGCGCGTCAAAGCGGCGAAGAGGCACGCGTGAGCATGCCTGGGCGGCGGAGGCGGCGGCGAGGACCGGGCGCCGGGCCGCCCCAAGCCGGCCCCGTCCCCACGGGGGACTGACGTACTCGTCAGGCGAGGGGCTCAGTTCGCTGCGCCGACTTCGGCCGGAACGCGGCGCACACCGCCGGATCGGTCTCGATGTACGGCCCGCCGATCAGGTCCACGCAATAGGGCACCGCGGCGAAGATCCCCTGCACGACCGGCCGCCCGCTTTCGTCCAGCAGCCCCTGCAGGGTCTGCGCGATGGACTTCGGCTGCCCCGGCAGGTTGATGAGCAGCGCCTTGCCGCGCACCACCGCCGTCTGGCGCGACAGGATCGCCGTGGGCACGAAACGCAGGCTGATCTGGCGCATCTGCTCGCCGAAGCCGGGCAGTTCCTTGTCGGCCACGTCCAGCGTGGCCTCGGGTGTCACGTCGCGCGGCGCGGGGCCCGTGCCGCCGGTGGTCAGCACGAGGTCGCAATGTTCGTCGTCGACCAGCCCGCGCAGGGTCTGCGCGATCTGCGCGCGCTCGTCGGGAATCAGGCGCGGCACCCAGTCCACCGGATTGCGCACCGCTCGGCCCAGCCAGTCCTGCAGCGCGGGCAGGCCCTTGTCCTCGTAGACGCCGGTGCTGGCGCGGTCGCTGATGCTGACCACGCCGATGCGTACACGGCTCAGCACGCGATCCAGCGGCTCAGTCATCGCCATCCTCGCCGTCGTCGTCGCTGCCGCCTTCGGCGCGGGCCTTCGCGTCGAGAGCGGCGCGCACGAACTGGAACAGCTCGCGGAAGCCCTTGGCGCTGCGCTGCTCGGGCGCGGCGGCGGCATCCTTGCGCGCGGCACGCACGAGGTTGCGCAGCTGCTGCACGTCGGTGCCCGGATGCTCGTCGACCCAGCGCGTGAGCACGTCGTCGGAGGCGATCAGCTCGGCGCGCCAGCGTTCGGCGCGGTGCAGGTCCAGCGTGGCCTTGGCGCTGCCCAGGTGCAGCGCGGCCAGGGCCTCGCGCAGCGGCTCGGGATCGACGCCGCGCATCAGCTTGCCGACGTACTGCAGCTGGCGGCGTCGGCCTTCGTGCGTCTTGGTGCGCTTGAGTTCCAGGATCGCGTCGCACAGGTTCTCCGGCATCGGGATGGCGCGGATGCGGACCGGCGGCAGCTTCTCCAGCTCCAGGCCCAGGTCCTGGAGGTCGTGCGACTCCTTCTTCAGCCGCGTCTTGCTGGGCTTGGGGGGGACGTCGTCGAATTCTTCGGGGTCGGGGGATGGGCGAGGCATGGGCAAGAGGAGGCTGGGTGCGTGGCTATCATACGTTCGCACCTCCAACGCTAAGCCCTGAGAAAACGACGCTCATGCCCAGCACCAAAGCCAGCCGCCCCAGCACCAAGCCCCAAAGCCAGGACCAGGGATTCGCCTACACCCAGGACCAGTTCAGGCAGCTGGTGGACGACGCGCTGAAGCTGGCCCGCGACATGGGCGCCAGCGACGCGGTGGCCGAGGTCTCCGAAGGCGCCGGCCTGTCGGTGTCGGTGCGCAAGGGCGACCTGGAGAACGTCGAGCGCAACCGCGACAAGTCCATCGGCGTCACCGTCTACCTGGGCGCACGCCGCGGCAACGCGAGCACCTCCGACTTCTCGCGCAAGGCGCTGGAGCAGACGGTGCGCGCGGCCTACGACATCGCGCGCTACACCGCCGAGGACCCGGCCGCCGGCCTGCCCGACGAGCAGGACCTGGCGCGCGGCAAGGACGCCACCCGCAAGCTGGACCTCTTCCACCCCTGGGCCATCACCGCCGAGCAGGCCACCGAGATCGCCCTGCGCTGCGAACGCGCGGCGCTCACCGTGGACAAGCGCATCACCAACTCCGAAGGCGCGGGCGTGTCGGCCCAGCAGTCGCATTTCTGGTCCGGCAACACGCGCGGCTTCAGCGGTGGCTACGCCAGCTCGCGCCACTCGCTGTCGGTCGCACCCATCGCCGGCCGCGGTGACGACATGCAGCGCGATGCCTGGTATTCGTCGATGCGCGACCCGGCCGAACTCGCCGCGCCCGAGGCCATCGGCCGCTACGCCGCCGAGCGCGCGCTGTCGCGCCTGAAGTCGCGCAAGATCGCCACCTGCCAGGCGCCGGTGCTGTTCGAGTCTTCGCTGGCCGCCGGCCTGCTGGGCGCCTACGTGCAGGCCACCAGCGGCGGCTCGCTGTACCGCAAGGCCAGCTTCCTGGTCGACAGCCTGGGTACGCAGGTCTTCCCCGACCACATCTCCGTGCGCGAGGACCCGCACGTCGCAAAGGGCAAGGGCAGCGCGCCCTTCGACGACGAAGGCGTCGTCACGCGCAAGCGCGACGTGGTGTCCAAGGGCGTGGTCCAGGGCTACTTCCTGTCCAGCTACTCGGCCCGCAAGCTGGGCATGCGCACCACCGGGCACGCCGGCGGCTCGCAGAACCTGACGCTGGCCAGCCGGCTGACCCGCGCCGGCGACGACCTGGACGCGATGCTGCGCAAGCTCGGCCGCGGCCTGTTCGTCATCGAACTGATGGGCCAGGGCGTCAACTACGTCACCGGCGACTACTCGCGCGGCGCCGCCGGCTTCTGGGTGGAGGACGGGCGCATCGCCTATCCGGTGCAGGAGATCACCATCGCCGGCAACCTGCGCGACATGTTCAAGGGCATCGCCGCAGTGGGCGCGGACAGCTACACCTTCGGCAGCAAGACAATCGGGTCTGTGCTGATCGACCGTATGCGCATCGCAGGCCTCTGAGGGTGAACCCAGATGCAAATCCTGCCGCCGGATGCGGGTTGCACCCGAGATTCAACCTATGTACCCCCGCGGATGCGGGTCCCTGGATACACCTCCGCGTGACTGTTGCCACAACGTAAACGCGGCGCTTTCGGGACAATGCGCTTCATCGGACGTTCTGGTCCAAGCAGTACAGGAGCCCCAAGATGAAAAGCATGTCCCACGCGATTTCCCGCGCATTCGTCGGCGCTGCGATGGTGGTGGCCACCTCCCACGCCGCTGCGGAAGTCACGCTGCCGACCACGCTGCTGGACGCCAACGCGACCCTGACCTTCTCGACCGCGGCCCAGCAGGTGCTGAGCTTCGTGCACATCTCGACCAGCGCGCTGGGCACCACGACGGCCGTCAGCGGCACCCCCGGCGCCTACAACCTGCCGATCACCAGCGTCACCGGCAACATCGACCTGTTCTCGTCCACGCTGTTCGTTCCCTCGCAGGGCGTGTCGGCCGGCGCAGGCCTGCTGCTGATGAACGACAAGACCTACGGCGGCCTGGGCCTGGCCAACTTCTCGATCGACTTCACGAAGAACGTCGTCTACGGCGACGTCTTCGTCAAGGGTGGTTCGGTCATCAAGAACACCGCGATCTTCAACTTCGACGTCACCTCCCCGCTGGACCTGGACGTGTCGCTGCTGCCGCTGAGCGTGGACCTGGACGTGACCCTGGGCAACCTGAAGCTGACCACCTCCGCCGCCACCACCTTCGCCAGCGCGCTGAACGTGTCGGCCGCCTTCGTCGACGCGCTGACCGAGATGGACTACGGCACGATCTCGGCCAACATCCACAGCGGCCTGCGCCTGTTCGATGCGCCCTCGGGCAAGGCCCTGACCAAGGTCAACTTCCCGGTGCCGGAACCGTCGACCTATGTGTTGATCGCCATGGGCATGGCAACCGCGGGCTGGATGGCCAGCCGCCGCCGCGCCGGCTGAGCGCCACGCGCCTCGATCGAAAAAGCCGCCCTCGGGCGGCTTTTGCTTTGGCGACTGCCGTTCACTCGAGCGGCAGCTCGCCGGGTTCGTCGTCGGCCTTGAGCAACTGCTGGGCCTGGGCCTCGGGCAATGCCTCGACGCCGCGCAGCTCGCGGGTCATCACGCGGGTGCGGCGCTCGGCCATGTCGATGGAGTTGCTGGCCTCTTCCAGCTTCTTGCGCGTCTTGGCCAGCACCTCTCCAAACTTGCCGAACTCGGTCTTCACGGCACCCAGCACCTTCCAGACCTCGGACGAGCGCTTCTCCAGCGCCAGCGTGCGGAAGCCCATCTGCAGGCTGTTGAGCATGGCCAGCAGCGTGGTCGGGCCGGCCAGGGTGACGCGGTGCTCGCGCTGCAGCGCCTCCACCAGGCCGGGACGGCGCAGCAGCTCGGCGAACAGGCCCTCGGTGGGCACGAAGAGCACCGCGAAATCGGTCGTGTGCGGCGGCGCCAGGTACTTGGCGGCGATGTTGCGTGCCTCGTCGCGGATGCGCGCCTCCAGCGCCTTGGCGGCGGATTCGGCCGCCTCGCGGTCGGCGCGGTCCTGGGCCTCGAGCAGGCGCTCGTAGTCCTCGCGCGGGAACTTGGCGTCCAGCGGCAGCCAGATGTGCTCGCCGTCGTTGCCACGGCCGGGCAGCTTGATCGCGAACTCCACGCGCTCGTTGCTGCGCGGTACGGTGGCCACGTTGACCGCGTACTGCTCGGGCGTGAAGACCTGCTCCAGCAGCGCGGCCAGCTGCACCTCGCCGAAGACGCCACGCGACTTGACATTGGTCAGCACGCGCTTGAGATCCCCCACGCCCTGGGCCAGGCCCTGCATCTCGCCCAGGCCGCGGTGCACCAGCTCCAGCCGTTCGGCCACCTGCTTGAAGCTCTCGCCCAGGCGCTGCTCCAGCGTGGCGTGCAGCTTCTCGTCCACCGTCTGGCGCATCTGTTCCAGCTTCTTCTCGTTGTCGGCTGCCAGGGCCTGCAGGCGGGTCTCCACCGTCTGGCGCACCTCGGCCAGGCGGCGGTCGTTGGAGTCGGTGAGCAGGCGCAGCTGTTCGTTGAGCGTGTCCGAGAAGCGCTTGAAGGCGGACTCCTGCGCCTGCGTCACCCCCAGCAGCGCCGCGTGCTGGGCCTCGCGCGTGGCCAGGGCCTGCTCGGTCAGCGACGTCGTCGTGCCGCGCAGCGTATCGGCCATGGCCTGCTGCATGGCGCCCAGCTGGACGCGGAAGCTGTCGATCTGCTCGTTCTGCGTGCGGGCGACGTCGCCCTGCTGCGCCAGCAGGGTCTGCTGGAACTGGGCGAGCGTCGCGCCCAGCTCCTGGCGGGTGCCGCCGGCGCTGCGCACGAGCTCGTCGCGCAGCTCGCGCTCGATGCGCTCCAGGCGTTCGCCTTGTGCACGCGAGCTGGATTGCAGCTCGGCGGACAGGCGCTCTGCCTGCGGTTCGCCGCCACGAGAACGCAGCAGCAGCAGGAGAAGCAGGAGTTGGAGGGCGCACAGCCCGAGGATCAGCCAGATGGTCATGCGCGGATTGTCTCAGCCGCCCACCTGCCCTGGCCCCGCGGGCCGCGCGTCAGGCTCAGGCGGCCGTCGACACCTTCACCGGCGCGCCGGTCGCCTCCTGCAGCGCCTGGGGGGTGACGCCGGGCGCCAGCTCCACCGCGGTGAACCCGTCGGGCGTGATGTCCAGCACCCCCAGGTCCGTGATGATGCGGTTGACCACGCCCACGCCGGTCAGCGGCAGGTCGCACTGCTTGAGCAGCTTGTGCACGTTGCCCTTGGCGGTGTGCTCCATCAGCACGACGACGCGGCCCACGCCGGCCACCAGGTCCATCGCGCCGCCCATGCCCTTGACCATCTTGCCGGGGATCATCCAGTTGGCCAGGTCGCCGCGCTCGCTGACCTGCATGGCGCCCAGGATGGCCAGGTTGATCTTGCCGCCGCGGATCATCCCGAAGGAGTCGGCGGAAGAGAAGAAGGCCGAGCCCGGCAGCGTGGTCACCGTCTGCTTGCCGGCGTTGATCAGGTCCGCGTCGACCTTGTCCTCCGTCGGGAAGGGGCCGATGCCCAGCAGGCCGTTCTCGCTCTGCAGCCACACCTCCACGCCCTTGGGCACGTGGTTGGCCACCAGCGTCGGCAGCCCGATGCCGAGGTTGACGTAGAAGCCATCCTGCAGCTCCTGCGCGGCGCGCGCCGCCATTTCATCGCGGGTCCAGGGCATGTCGCTCTCCTTCAGGCGGCTTTGGTGACGGTGCGCTGCTCGATGCGCTTCTCGGGCGTCGTGTTCAGCACGATGCGGTGCACGAAGATGCCCGGCAGGTGGATCTGGTCCGGGTCCAGCTCGCCGATCTCGACGATCTTTTCCACCTCGACGATGGTGATCCTGCCGGCCTGCGCCACGTTGGGGTTGAAGTTGCGGGCGGTC
The DNA here is from genome assembly GCA_004322345.1 of Aquabacterium sp. GTDB lineage: Bacteria > Pseudomonadota > Gammaproteobacteria > Burkholderiales > Burkholderiaceae_C > Aquabacterium. Next base: position 63,631 of record SCTQ01000220.1, read on the forward strand.
TTGTTGAAGACCAGGTTGCCCGCCTTGTCGGCGATCCAGGCCTTGACCAGGGAGACGGCAGGGTTCAGCGAGCGCTCCATCACGTACTTCGCGCCGTCGAACTCGCGCACCTCCTTGCCGTCGGCCACGATGGTGCCCACGCCGGTCTTGGTGAAGAAGGCCGGGATGCCGGCCCCCCCGGCGCGCAGCTTCTCGGCCAGCGTGCCCTGGGGCGTGAACTCCAGCTCCAGCTCGCCGCTGAGGTACTGGCGCTCGAACTCCTTGTTCTCGCCGACGTAGCTGGAGATCATCTTCTTGATCTGCCGCGTGTTCAGCAGCTTGCCCAGCCCGAAACCATCGACGCCGGCGTTGTTGGAGATCGCCGTCAGGTTCTTGACGCCGCTGGCCTGCAGCGCGTCGATCAGCGCCTCGGGGATGCCGCAGAGGCCGAAGCCCCCCACCGCAATCAGCTGGCCATCGGCCACCACGCCCTTGAGCGCCTCGGCGGCGCTGGGATACACCTTGTTCATCTGCTCGCTCCTGGATTCAGGCCAGTGGGGCCGGCCACGCACGGATGCTGCACCGCAGCGGCGCTAGCGTACAACGAGTATGCGGGGCACAGGAAGGGAGGTCTTGCGCGAACTCGTCGCGCTTTAGCCGCCATTCAAGGAAACCAGCAGCATGCCGGCGGGCCCGAGCAGCCCGCGCAGACGTGCCCGCTCGCGTTCAAACCGCGAAGCCGTCGTCGGCTTGGATGATGGCGCCGTTGATGAAGTGGCTTTCCTTGGCGCACAGCATCACCAGCGCCGCATCCAGGTCCTCCGGCTTGCCGATGCGCTTGCGCGGCAGCATCTCGATGAGCTTGCGGCCCTGCTCGGTCTGCCAGTGCTCGTGGTTGATCTCGGTATCGATGTAGCCGGGGCAGATGGCGTTGACGTTGATGCCGTAGCGGCCCCACTCCAGCGCCATCGAGCGCGTCATGTGCACCACCGCCGCCTTGCTCATGCAGTAGATGCCGATCTGGCCCAGCACGCGGATGCCGGCCATGGAGGCGATGTTGACGATGCGCCCGCCGGTGAAGGTGCCCGGCGCCGAGCCCTTGGCACGGGCCAGCATGCGCTTGCCGACTTCCTGGGCGACGAAGAAGGCACCCTTGGTGTTGGTGTCGAAGACGTAGTCGTAGTCCTCGGGCGTCACGTCCGTCAGCTTCTGCGTGGTGCTGACGCCGGAGTTGTTGATCAGGATGTCGATGTGGCCGACTTCGGTCTCGGCATGGGCCACGGCGGAGCGGATGCTGGCGTTGTCGGTCACGTCCAGGCCCACGACGTGGGCGTTGCCGCCGGAGGCTTCGATCTCCGCGCGCAGGGTCTTCAGGCGCTCGACGCGGCGGCCGGCCAGGACCACGGCGGCGCCGGACCTGGCCAGCGTGCGGGCGAACTGGGCGCCCAGGCCGCTGGAGGCGCCGGTGACGAGGGCGACGCGCCCGGACAGATCGATGCTGTAGCTCATTGCAATGTCTTCCTGTTGGTTTGAAACGCTGAGCGCGCATGGTAGCCGCGGGGCGCATCGAACATGGACACGGCGCGTTGTCGGCAAATCGGCCCTCGCCCTGTCGAAAGCCGGCGACGCCGCACATGCGCGGGGAAGAGCCGTACGGTGCCCGGCGAATAGAATCCCGCGTTTTCGACAAGCCCCGCCCCCAAAGGAATCCAGCAATGACGCCCCAGGCCATCCTCGAGCAATTCGGCCCCCGCGAGTCCATGGAGTACGACGTGGTGATCGTCGGTGCCGGCCCCGCCGGCTTGTCCGCCGCCATCCGCCTGAAGCAGCTGGCCGAGAAGGCCGGCAAGGAAATCTCCGTGGTGGTGCTGGAGAAAGGCTCGGAGCCGGGCGCCCACATCCTCAGCGGCGCGGTGATGGACCCCATCGCGATCAACGAGCTGTTCCCGAACTGGAAGGAGCTGGGTGCACCGCTGAACCAGCCGGTGACCAAGGACGAGGCCCTGTTCCTGACGGAGACCGGCGTGACCAGCACGCCCGGCTTCCTGATGCCCGACAACTTCCACAACGAAGGCAACTACGTCATCAGCCTGGGCAACGTCGTGCGCTGGCTGGCGCAGCAGGCGGAGAGCCTGGGCGTGGAGATCTTCCCCGGCTTCCCCGCCGCCGAGGTCCTCTACGACGACAAGGGCGCGGTGCGCGGCGTGGCCACCGGCAACATGGGCATCGACAAGAAGGGCGAGCCCACCGAGAACTTCCAGCTCGGCATGGAGCTGCTGGGCAAGTACACCATCTTCGCCGAGGGCTCGCGCGGCCACCTGGGCAAGCAGCTGATCGCCAAGTTCAAGCTCGATGCCGGCAAGGACCCGCAGGGCTACGCCATCGGCGTCAAGGAGATGTGGGAAGTCGATCCCAAGCAGCACCAGCCCGGCCTGGTGATCCACGCCGCCGGCTGGCCGCTGGACACCAGCACCTACGGCGGCGGCTTCCTCTATCACATGGAGGACAACAAGGTCGTGCTGGGCTTCATCGTCGGCCTCAACTACGAGAACCCCTGGCTGAGCCCCTTCGAGGAAATGCAGCGCTGGAAGACCCATCCGGCCATCCGCAAGCACATCGAGGGCGGCAAGCGCCTGAGCTACGGCGCGCGCGCCATCACCGCCGGCGGCCTGCTGAGCCTGCCCAAGCTGGTGTTCCCGGGCGGCGCGCTGGTCGGCTGCGACGCCGGCTTCCTCAACGGCCCGCGCATCAAGGGCAGCCACGCCGCGATGAAGACCGGCATGCTGGCCGCCGAGGCCGCCTTCGAGGCCGTCACCGCCGGCCGCCAGGCCGACGAGCTGTCCGCCTTCCCCAAGGCCTTCGAGGCCAGCTGGCTGTACAAGGAACTGAACCAGGCCCGCAACTGGAAGGCGTGGTTCAAGTGGGGCCTGTGGGGCGGCACCATCGGCACCGGCATTGAATACTGGCTGCTGCCCAAGCTGGGCATCAAGTCCGCGCCGTGGACCATGCACCGCGACAAGCCGGACCACGCCTACCTGCGCCCGGCCTCCGAGTTCACCAAGATCAACTACCCCAAGCCCGACGGCAAGCTGACCTTCGACCGGCTGAGCTCGGTGTTCATCTCGAACACCAACCACGAAGAGCACCAGCCGGCCCACCTGACACTGAAGGACGCGTCGGTGCCGGTGAACATCAACCTGGCCAAGTACGCCGGCCCCGAGAGCCGCTACTGCCCCGCCGGCGTCTACGAGTTCGTGCCCGACGAGGCCAACGCCGGCAAGGAGCGCCTGCAGATCAACGCGCAGAACTGCGTGCACTGCAAGACCTGCGACATCAAGGATCCGACACAGAACATCGTCTGGGTCACGCCCGAAGGCGGCGGCGGCCCGAACTACTCCGGCATGTAAGGCACGCAGCCGGGGGGATTCCCGGTACACAGCGCACCCGTGCAGGGCGGCAGGAAGCGAAAGCTTCCTGCCGTTTTTTTTTCGTGCCGACGGACGGCCATCGCCACCCGCCGAACGGCGCCCGGCGCGGGCGCACGCACGCGCTTGGCATGTCTGTTACGCAACTAGTCCTTTCTCGCACTTCACCCCCTAGGAGCCCTCCAACAGAATAACCCCCAAGCAATATTTGCAAACAGAACCATGATTCAACCTGATGTGGCGGCGCCGCTGAAGAAAATGCCGCCTGAAATGCACACCTGGGTAGAAGTCGAATATGAGTGGATTTCCGAGTTCAATATCCAGGACATGGGCTGCGTGCGGGCGCTCTTCAGCGCCAGCATCCACGACGAGGGAATTCTTGGTTACCCGCAGGAGTTGAGCGACGGCGAGTTCACACGATTCATGAGTGGCTTGAATAAGCAAATCAGGGAGGGCCTTACTCATGTATTGGTGGCTCGCAGTTCGCGCAGCATCGTCGGCATGGTGCTCCTGCGACGCAGCGAGATGCCCAACTGCCGGCATCGCGCGGAGATCTGCAAGGCGGTGATCGCACCCGCATTCCGCGGGGCCGGCATCGTCGTGGTCGCCTTCGAACGTCTGCGCCAGCGTGCCCAAGAACTGGGCATCGACTGCCTGACCCTGGACGTGCGGGAAGGCAGCCGCGCCCACCTGCTCTGGACGGCCCTGGGCTTCGAGTCCTTCGGGGTGATGGACGACTACGCCCGCTACAACGGCCAGAGCTTCCGCGGCCACTTCATGGCCATGCGCCTGGGGGCCGAACCCGACTGATTTTCCTGATTTTCTGCAGCGCCGGCCGATACGGCGCCCGTCCCAGGCATTTCCACTGCGCAACACTGATGAAAGGCTGGTGAATCATGTTGATGCCCAAGAAAATGTTCAGGCAGGAGCTGGAAAGGACCTTGCACGGCCACCTGACGCTGTCGCATCCGATATTCGCGGAGTTGGTGGCCGATGGAAGACCCGACATCGCTCTGCTCAGGAATATCACGCTTCAGGGTTATCAGCTGACGAAGCACTTCCTCAGCTATATCGAGCACCTGTTCTTCTTCTGCCCGCTGCCGCAGTTCAAGCGCGCCTTGCTGGTGAACTGCTACGAGGAGGAGACCGGCAAGTTGTCGGGGACGGACAACCACGTCACCTTGATGCAGAACTTCATCCAGGCGCTGGGCGTCACCGACGCCGAGCGCGATGCGATGGTGGCCTTGCCCGCCACCCAGGAGCTGATCGACTACCGCCACGAGCTCGTGCGGGACCCGGCCCGCTACCACATGGGCGCGGCGGCCGTGATGATCGCCAGCGAGGGCCAGAACCTGGAGACGGCCGGCGGCCAGGCGCGCCATGAGATGCTGGGCGCCCTCTTCGGCCTGCAGCCGTCCGACCTGCTCTTCTTCTCCGTCCACCAGCAGGAGGACGTGGGCCACGTCAACCAGGGCCTGAGCCTGGTCAGCACCCTGTGCCGCACCGAACGCGAGCAGCGCGAGGCACTGGAGGCCGTGGACCGCACCTGCCGCCTCTTCTACGGCATGTACGAGAACATGCACCAGGCCTATTGCCGGCCTGCGGCGGCCTACCCGCCGCAGGCCGTGCCCGCCCAGGACGCGCCCATGCCGCCCAGCGCGGCGTCCCGCTCCAACCCGGCGGCCCGTCCGGCCTGAGCGCGATGAGCACCAGCCGCACGCTGCCGGTGTCCATGACGCCGGTCTCCATGCTGCTGGCCGTGGGCTTCCTCATCATGTTCCTGGCCAGCGCCATCAAAGGCGCCTACCAGGCCTACTTCGCCGACCTGGCGCGGCACTTCGGCACCGGACGCGCGCAGTTCGCGCTGTCCGGCTCCCTGTTCATGCTGGCCAGCGGGGTGATGTCGCCCCTGGCCGGTGGGCTGGCCCAGCGCCTGGGCCCGCTGCGCACGGTGCTGCTGGGCAGCCTGTGCGCCGGCGCCGCCTTCCTCGCGCTGGCCCTGCTGCCGGTGGGCTGGGTCGGCTTCGCGCTGATCTACGGCCTGCTGGGCGCCTTCGCCCTGACCGCGATGACCTTCGTGCCCATGGGCGTGCTGGTGGACCGCGCGGTGGCCGGCGAGCACCGCACCCTGGCCTACGCCGCCGTCACCAACGGCACCGCCATCGGCTTCATCGCGCTGGCGCCGCTGTGGCTGTGGCTGGAAGGCCAGGTCGACTGGAAGAACGTCTTCCTGTGCATCGGCGCCGTCTTCGCCATCGTCATCCCCGCCGCGGTACGCCGCGCGATGCACCTGGAGCGGCAGTCCGCCGCCGAGCAGCCCGCGCAGGCCGAGCGCGTGGACTGGGCCCGCCTGGTGGCCGACCGCCGCTTCTTCGCGCTGGCGCTGAGCTTCGCCAGTTGCGGCGCGACCATGGCCTTCATCGACGTGCACCTCGTGCCCTTCTGGCAGGACGCCCGGCTGCCCTGGTCGCTGCAGGCCTCCAGCCTGAGCCTGCTGGGCGTGCTGGAGCTGGCCAGCGGCATCGCCGCGGGCGCCTTGGCCATGCGCTTCAACAAGGTCGCGCTGCTGGCCGGCTTCTATCTCCTGCGCTGCGTCGCGATGGGGCTGCTGTCCAGCCACTCGCCGCAGCTGCATACAACCGTCTTCGCCATGGTGTTCGGTGCCAGCTACATGGGCACGGTGGTCCTGACCGCCGCGCTCTGCCTGGACCTGTACGGGCCCGGCCAGAAAGGGCCGGTCTTCGGACTGATGTTCATGGCGCATCAGTTCGGCGCTCTGTTCGTCACCCAGCTCGGAGGCTGGGACGCCGACACGCATGGCAGCTACCAGTTCACGATCCAGACCTTGACCTTCGCCACGGTTTCCGCCGCCTTGCTGTGCTCCAGCCTGGCGGCATCACCGCCCGTGCCGGCATCTAAATGATCCGGCATGCCTACGACGCTACCGAGGGACGACGAATGGACCAAGCCGCAACCAGCCGTTATGGCGACAGCACCCGCGCCATTCATGCGGGAACAGGTGTATCGACCGCCGACGCCTTCTGCGAACCGATCGCGATGACATCGGGCTATGCCTTCGATTCCGCGCGAGACGCGTGGGAACGATTCACGGGGGCCTCACCGGGCAACGTGTACAGCCGCTTCACCAACCCGACGGTGTCGGCGATGGAGCAGCGGGTGGCCAGCCTGGAGGAAGCCACCGACGGCGTGGCCTTCTCCTCCGGCATGGGCGCGATCACCGCGCTGTGCATGGCGCTGTGCAGCCCGTCGAACAACATCGTCTGCAGCCGCGACATGTTCGGCACCACGCTGAACGTGTTCAAGACCTACATGCGCCGCTTCGGCGTCTACGCGCGCTTCGTGCCGGTGGACGACCCGCACGCCTGGGCCGCCAACATCGACGAGCGCACCGCCTTCGTGCTGCTGGAGACGCCCTCCAACCCGATGATGCGAGTGGCCGACCTGCAGCACATCACGCAGCTGGCGCACGCCCGCGGCGCCAAGGTCATCGTCGACAACACCATGCTCACGCCGGTGCTGCAAAAGCCGCTGCGCTTCGGCGCGGACGCCGTCGTGCATTCGGCGGGCAAGTACATGGACGGCCAGGGCCGCAGCGTCGCCGGCGTGGTCACCTGCGGCAAGGAACTGGGCAACGAGCTGCGCGGCGTGCTGCGCACCCTGGGGATCTGCCTGAGCCCGATGAACGCCTGGCTGATCTTCAAGGGCCTGGAGACGCTGGAGCTGCGCGTGGACCGCGCCGCCGAGTCGGCCTTCCGGCTGGCCACCTGGCTGGCCGGCAACCGCCACGTCGAGCGTGTGCACTACACCGGGCTCAGCTCGCACCGGCAGCATGCGCTGGCCATGCGCCAGCAATCGGGACACGGCGGCGTGCTCAGCTTCGAGCTGGCCGGCGGGCGCGACCGCGCCTGGCGCTTCATCGACCAGCTCAAGCTGGTCGCACGCTGCACCAACATCGGCGATTCGCGCTCGATGGTCACGCACCCGGCTTCCACCACGCACTGCCGCATGACGCCGCAGGAGCTGCAGGCCGCGGGCATCGAGGAAGGGCTGGTCAGGCTGTCGGTGGGATTGGAGAACGTGCCGGACCTCATCGCCGATATCGACCAGGCGCTGGAGAAGTCCGTGACCTCGCTTCCCAAGATGCCTTGGTTCGAACGGATCTACGCCGATTGATGCGTCCCCCCCGTACGCGCTGCGCGCGCCCCCCCGGGGCGCCACTGGCGGACCGGCACAGCCGGATCCGCGGTGTCTGCTGGGCAATGTTTGGCCGCGTGCGGACACCAGCGCGTCATCGTCTGGAAGAAGAATGAGCACCCCCGCCTGGACGCTCCTGCTGGTCTGGTGCATCGGCGTGGCGCACCTGCTGGCCTTGTGGCAGGCGGGGCGCCGCGTGCGACGCACCGGGTGGGTGCTCGTTCCGCTGCTGTCGACCTGTCTGGGCCTGGGCTGCGCCTGGCTGGCTATGGAAAAGCCGAACTCGCATGCGACCGGTCTCGTTGAACAATGGCCTGCCGCGGCGATGTGCCGCTGAAGAATCGCGATGATGGATCTGCAGCCCTCGCGTTTACGCTCGAATGCGCGCTTGACCATGCGTGGGGTTCCGCGCACAAGCTCTGCTTCGTCGACACGCAACGTGCGCCGTTCCAGGCTTTTCTCGCTTTTCCGGACCTTCGATCTTGAATCCCTTCGACCTGCCTTCCGCGCCAGCCACGAGCCAGGCGCGCACCACGCCGACGATCTGGCTGGTTCTCCTTCCTTCCACCCACATCCTGGACCTGGCCGGGCCGCTGCAGGTCTTCGCCTCCTGCGGCGAGATGGGCTGGGCACCGCTGGACGTGCGCTGCGTCAGCATCGACCAGCAGGTCTATGCCTACCAGGGCATCGCGCTGTCCGGGCTGGAGCCGCTGCCCACCTACCTGCGTGACGACGACGTCATCCTGGTCATCGGCAGCAAGCGCAACACCTCGCCGGCCTACCTGAGCGCCGAGCGCCGCACCGCCGCCTGGCTGCGCGAAGTGGCCGACGCCCATCCGGACATGGCCCTGGGCTCCATCTGCACCGGTGCCTTCGTGCTGGGCGAGGCCGGCCTGCTGGACGGCCGCAAGTGCACCACCCACTACCGCTACACCGACGACCTGCAGCGCCTCTTCCCCAAGGCCAGCGTGGTCGAGAACCGCGTCTTCGTCGAGGACGAGCGCCTGGCCACTTCCGCCGGCGTGGCCACCGGCACCGACCTGGCGCTGCACCTGGTGGGCAAGCTGGTGGACCCGAAGATCTCCAACGCCGTCGCGCAGGAGCTGGTGGTCTTCCGCCGCCGCGCCGGATCCGATCCGCAGCTCAGCATCTGGACGTCCGCGCGCAACCACCTCAACACGCGCATCCACCGCATCCAGGACCAGCTGCAGCAGGACTTCTGCACCAGCATCGACCTGCAGGACCTGGCCAACCAGGCCCATGTCAGCTACCGCCACCTGGCGCGCATGTTCCGCGCCGAGACCGGCATGACGCTGTCGAAGTACCTCACGTCCCTGCGCATCGAGCACGCCCGCTCGCTGCTGCGCGACACGCCCATCGGCATCGACCAGATCGCCGTGATGAGCGGCTTCCAGACCACCCACGCCTTCCGCGCCGCCTGGCGCAAGGAAGAGCGCATCTCGCCGACGGACTTCCGCAAGATGCCGCGCAGCCGTCTGCCGGATGCGATCGCGCATGAGGAAGACGACGTGGACGACGAGTTGCAGGCCGTGGACGCCGAGCTTTGATGTTCGCCCCTCGGTCCACGGGTACGTGGACCGGTCCCCGAGGGGGCGGGGCCGGCTTGGGGCGGCCCGGCGCTCGAGTTGTGTGAGCCCCTCGGTCCACGAGTACGTGGCCCGGTCCCCCGGGGGGACGGGGGCCGGCTTGGGGCGGCCCGGCGCTCGGCCCCTGCCGCCTCCGCCAGTCGGTGATGCAGGCGGGAGCGGTGAACGGGTGCTGCGGGGGCGGCCCGGCGTCCGGCCACTGCCGCCTCCACCAGCCGGTGATGCAGGCGGGAGCGTCGAACAGGCGCTGCGGGGGCGGCCCGGCGCTCGGCACTGCCGCCTCCACCAGCCGGTGATGCCGGCAGAGGCGTCGTTCGACGCACCTCACGGCGTCAACGCGGCCACCAGTTCGTCGCGCAGGAAGTCGTAGACGCGGCGGATGTGCGGGCTGGATCGCACCTCGCGGTGCACGGCCAGCCACACCGGCATGGCCGGCATCGGCAGATCGGCCAGCACCTGCTGCAGGCCTTCGGCCTTGGCGGAGAAAGCCGCCATCACGCCCAGCCCCATGCCCGCGCGCACCGCGGCGCACTGCGCCGGCTTGTCGTCGCAGCGCACGACGAAGGCTTCGCGGTCCAGCTTCATCCCCATGCGCGCCAGCCCGCGCAGCAGCGCGTCCTCCCGGTCGAAGCCGACGAGGTCGTGTCCCATCAGCTCGGACAGCTCGCGGGGCTCGCCGCGGCGGCGCAGGTAGCCGCGTTCGCCATAAAGCCCCAGGCGCGCCGCGCCCACGCGCCGCGCCACGATGCCGGCCTGCACCGGCCGCGCCATGCGCACGGCGATGTCGGCCTCGCGCCGCAGCAGGTCGCTGACGGCGTCGGTGGCCACCAGCTCGATGGCGAGATCCGGATGGCGCTCGCGCAGGCGTGCCAGCATCGGCGGCAGCAGGTGGCAGGCCGCCAGGTGCCCGGCCGAGATGCGCACCGCCGCCGCGGCCTGGGAGCGGTGGGCCTCCAGCATGCGGCCCACCTCGCTTGCGCCGTGGGCCATCGCCTGGGCTTGGGCGGCCAGGCGCTGCGCCAGCGGCGTGGGAAGCAGGCCCTGCTGGCCGCGCTCGAACAGGCTCACGCCCAGCTGTTGCTCCAGCTGGGCCACGTGCCGGCCCAGCGTGGGCTGGGAGCTGCGCAGCGCCTGCGCGGCGCGGCCCAGCGAGCCGTGTTCGATCACGGCGAGGAAGGAGCGCATCAGGCTCCAGTCGAACGCACCCGCGGCGGCCATTCCGTCTTCCTTCATGGATCCAGCATGCCCGCCCACGCTCATTCAGAAATGAATATGGGGCATGCGTTTTGATGGATTGTGGCGCGGGTGCCATGGGCGAACAATCCGCCGCATCCGCTTTTCCCACCTTCGCCTCATGACCACGTTCCGCAAGATCGCCCTGGCCACCGTTGGCGTGCTGGCCGCGGCCCTCGCCGCATTGGCCTGGACCTTCTCCGCCAGCGACCTCGTGCCCGACGCCACCGACTACGGCCCCTTGCCTGCCGCCCACCCACCCGCCGGCATGAGCCTCAGCGCCCTGCCCACCGGCCGCATCGAGTCCAAGGCCGGCTTCGCCTTCCGCGGCGGCTCGATGAGCGAGGAGCGCGACTTCGCGATGACCGCCGTGCTGGTGCGCCACCCGCGCGGCGACCTGATGTTCGACACCGGCATGAGCGCCCACCTGGACGAGCACCTGTCCAGCGTGCCCTGGCTGATGCGCAAGCTCAGCGTCCGCCACCTGGACAAGCCGGCCGCCGCCGTCCTCAAGGACAACGGCTACGACCCGAAGCAGCTCGCCGGCATCGTGCCCACGCATGCCCACTGGGACCACGTCGGCGGCATCGCCGACCTGCCGGGCATCCCCGTTTGGCTCAACGCGGTGGAGCAGCACTTCATCGCCGAAGGCGGCTTCCCCACCGAGCTGGCGCGGCGCGTCCAGCCTTTCCCGGTGCGCAGCTATGCCTTCGACGACAAGCCCTACCTCGGCTTCCCGAGGAGCCTGGACCTATGGGGCGACGGCTCCATCGTGCTGGTGCCCGCGCCCGGCCATACGCCGGGCTCCATCCTGGCCTTCGTCACCCTGCCCTCGGGTGCGCGCTACGTGCTGCTGGGCGACCTGGTCTGGCAGACCGACGGCATCACCCGCCCGGCCGAGCGCCCGTGGCTGAGCCGCTCCATGGTCGACGAGGACGCCGACGCCGTGCGCCGCGCCATCACGCATGTGGCGGCCCTGCATCGCCGCTTCCCCGATCTGGTGCTGCTACCGGCGCACGATGCGCGCGCCATGGGTAAGCTGCCGGTCTTCCCGGAACAGGCACGCTGACGCCCATACGGCGCACGGCGCGGCGGCCCGTCCGGCCCCGTTGCAGGAGAGCTTCCCCATGCGCCGTTTCCTCAAGGGCCTGCTGGCCCTGGCCGCCTTGCTGATCGCGGCGGCCCTCGCCCTGGCTGCCAATGCCTGGCGCCAATCCCCGAAGCAGGTCGACGTGCCCGCCCGCGCCGGCGTGGCCGTCGATGCCCAGGCAGCCGCCTCGCGCCTGGCCCAGGCCGTGCGCCTGCGCACCATCTCCACGCTGGACGACACGCACGGCGCCGAGTTCGACGCCCTGCACCGCTTGATGGAGACCAGCTTCCCGACGCTGCACGCCAGGCTGCAGCGCGAGCGCTTCGGCCGCCATGCCCTGCTCTACACCTGGCCCGGCACCGACCCCAAGGCCCAGCCCATCGTGCTGATGGCCCACCAGGACGTGGTGCCCGTGGCCCCCGGCACCGAGAGCCGCTGGACCGTGCCGCCTTTCGCCGGCGAACTGCGCGAGGGCTACGTCTGGGGCCGCGGCGCCTGGGACGACAAGGGCAACCTGATGGCCATGCTGGAGGCCGTGGAGATGCTGGCCCGCGCCGGCTTCCAGCCGCGCCAGACCGTGCTGCTGGCCTTCGGCGCCGACGAGGAACTGGGCGGCGACGACGGCGCCAAGCTGATCGCCCAGGCCCTGAAGCAGCGCGGCGTGCGCCCGGCTTTCGTGCTGGACGAGGGCCTGCTGATCACCCACGGCATCGTGCCTGGCGTGCAGGCGCCGGTGGCGCTGATCGGCGTGGCGGAGAAGGGCTTCCTCACCGTGCGCCTGAGCGCCAAGGCCGAGGCCGGGCACTCTTCCATGCCGCCGCCGCGCAGTGCCATCGGTCACCTCAGCGAGGCCGTCACGCGCGTGGAGCAGCACCAGATGCCCGGCCTGCTGCGCGGCGTCTCGCGCGAGCTCTTCGAGACCGTGGCACCGCACATGAGCGGCCTCAACCGCGTGCTGCTGTCCAACCTCTGGCTGACCGCGCCGCTGGTCGCCGCTCAGCTGGAGAAGGCGCCGTCCACGAACGCCGTGCTGCGCACCACGGCAGTTGCCACCGTCTTCAATGCCGGCGACCGCGACAACCTGCTGCCCGCCGCGGCGACGGCCAGCATCAACTTCCGCCTGCTGCCCGGCGACAGCACCGAGGAAGTCCTGGCCCACGTCAGGCGCGTGGTGGACGACCCCGGCATCACCATCGAACGCGCCCCCTACGGCGCCGAGCCGTCACCCGTGTCCGGCAGCGACACGGCAGGCTACCGCCTCATCGCCCGCTCGCTGCGCGAACTGCAGCCCCAGGTGGTGGTGGCACCCGGCCTGCTGATGGGCGGCAGCGACTCGCGGCATTTCATCGGCGTGGCAGACAGCATCTACCGCTTCTCGCCGGTGCATGCCGCAGCGGCCGACCTGCCGCGCTTCCACGGGACGGACGAGCGGATCTCGATTGCGAACTATGGAGAGGCGATCCAGTTCTATGAGCGCTTGCTGCGCAACGCCGCAGAGGCGTCACGCTGAAGCAATTGCCGGCCCTTGCCGGCAAGTCAGGGAACAGGATTGGGAAGCCGCACC
>SCTQ01000221.1 GCA_004322345.1 Aquabacterium sp.
CTTCAGGCTTGTGCATGATTCGCCTCCACATGGTTGCAGCGTACGCGCTCGGCTTCGTTGTCGATGCGCTCCATCAGGTCGCCAGCCATGTACTCGATAAGACCCAAAGCCTGACGCACGGCTTGTTCGTCATTGACTGACCCCTTGGCCTCCGCCGCCTTGCGAGCGAGATGCGCGACGGCACCGATGCTGGTGAGGATCTCCTGTGAGAGCGCATCGATCAGCTCGATGGTGCCGGCGAGCTTGGAGACATCGTTTGGAGGATTGAGCTTCTTACGCATGACGGGCCCTCTCCACCAGTTCATCAAGATCGCGGCACAAGACGCTGCACATGCTCGCGAGGTCCGATGCATCTGCCCCCTCGGACAACTCCAGGAGCAAACTGCCAACAGCGACAAGCCGGGCGCATAGAGCGCGGACGACGGAGTGGGCCTCCGTCCCCTTGGTCTTCTCGATCACAAGCTCTGGTAGTTCGATGACCTCACATGCCGCATCCGCGAGAAGGTCGGCCAGGATGTGATCAACCTGCTGCGGGGTGAGGTCTGCAGTGATGTTACGCATGACGCACCACCTTGCTCTCAAGAAGCCGCTCCGCTTGAGCCTTGGCCTCCTCGATCATGTCCAGCATCGTGTAGCCGAGACTTGAAATCGTGCCGCTGGGAAGGTCGCCTTCGAGGCTGACGCCTGACATGCAGCCGGCCAGCCCTTCGAGCTTGCTCAGCGTAAGCGTGAGCGCGTCAAAGGCATCTGAGTCCCGGGCGACACGCGGCGCTGCTTTCGGGGATGGGGTCTTGTCTGCCGGCTTGGCAGAATCGGTCTTAGCCATGTTCGATCTCCTATCGATCGTTTGTGGTTAGGGCCTGGGTATCAGTTGCCGCTGTACCTAGGCCCGCTACTTCCTCAGAGCCGCTGAGGAGCCGGACGGGTCAAGCCCGCTTGGTCTTCTTCATCGGCACCACCTTCGCCGTGGTCGCTGGTTGAGCAAGGAAGTCGGCCCACTCCTGCATCATGTGGCGGCGCTTCTCGAATAGATCACCACGACGATAGGCCGCCTCGACCTTGTCGCCGATGGTGTGCGCCAAGGCCATCTCGGCGACCTCGCGCGGATAGTTGGTCTTCTCCGCAGCCCAGTCGCGGAAGGTGGAACGGAAGCCATGAGGTACGCCCTCGGCCTTCATCCTGCGCATGACCGCCGTCAACGTCATGTCGCTGAGCTGGCCGCCGCGGGGAGACTCGAAGACGAGGCTGTCGCCCTTCCCTTCGGGCAAAGACTCCAGGAGCTTTACCGCCGCCTCGGACAACGGCACACGATGTTCACGGCTGGCCTTCATCCTGCCCGCCGGCACCGTCCACACCGCGGCCTTCAGGTCGATCTCGGACCACGTTGCACCGCGGACTTCACCGGAACGAGCCGCCGTCAGGATGGTGAACTCCAGAGCCTTGGCGCCCGTGCCGGGCACCTGCTGAAGGTCCTTCATGAACTTGGTGATGTTCGCCAGCGGGATCGCGGGATGGTGAGTGACCTTGGCAACCTTCCCGGGCTGGGGAAGCAGCTTGTCCAGGTGCCCGCGCCAGCGCGCCGGATTCAGCCCTTCGCGCAGGCCCCTGGCAGTGGCCCAGTCCAACACCAGCTCGATACGGCCACGGAGGCGGGAGGCGGTTTCCGTCCGCTTGCGCCAAATCGGTTCCAGCGTGGTCAGAACATGGTGCAGGCTCACCTCACGCACCGGCGTGTCGCCCATCACCGGATAGGCGTGTTGAGCCAAGGTGTTGCGCCACTGCTGGCCGTGCTTGGCGTTCTTCCAGCCGGCTTCGTGGGCCTCGATGTACTTGCCCGCCGCCTGCTCGAACGTCAGAGCGGCAGCCTGGGCCACCTTCAGCGCGCGGCGAGCGGCCAGACGCTCCTCGATGGGATCGACACCCTTGTCCGCCTTCTCCCGCTCTTCGCGGGCCCGCAACCGAGCATCGGCCAAGGTGACGGCGGGATACCCGCCCAGGCCCATCTCGCGGCGCTTGCCGGCGACGTTGACCCGCAGCACCCAAGTCCGGGCACCGGACTCCACCACCTGCAAATACAGGCCGGGCACCTCGCCAACAGCGTGCATGCCGGGCTTCGTCAGCCTCGACACCTCCAACGCTCCCAGCTTCTTGGCTACCCGTGGCATCTACCCATCCTTGTACCCATCTAACTGGGTGTGACTGGATGCTATGCCGTGATACGGCCGGATGCAAGAGGTTTGCTATCTACCTAGCAAGAGTGGCGCGATTGATACGGCCTGATGTGCGCTGGAGTTCGATTTCTACGGACACCGTCTCCGCCACACACATCATCCCGACCACGCAGCGATGACTCCTTCACTTCGCCATGGAAGCGCCCTGCTCCTGGTGCCGCTGCTCGCCCTGCTCGCGACGCTGGCCGGCTGTGATCCGGCAGGCACCACCGCTTTGCTGGTGCGGCGGGGTCCGCCCGTCGTCGGCCACGCGTCCGTGGACACCGCCAGGCTCTCGATGATCAACGGTTTCCTGATCGATCGCGGATTCGAGCCATCCGGCGGCGATCCGGCCGCGGCCAGCGGCGCGGCCGCGGAACGTCGATGGTCCTGGACCCGGGCCAGCCGCGACGACTCCGGAGGCTTCAGCACCATCGTGCGGGTCGAGCCGGTGGGCGCGGACCTGCGGATCATCCTGTCCGACTTCCCGCGCTTGCGCACCTCGGCCCCGACCCGGGCGCTGGCGGCGGAGCTTGCCGCGGCGATCGGCGCGGCGAAGGACGTGCAGATGGTCGTCGAGGAGTAGGGCCTCAGTGCACGACGGCCTGCTCCTCCAGCACCCGGTCCACCGCCTGCAGCAGGGACGCGACGTCCAGCGGCTTGCGCAGCAGGCGCGCCGCCCCGGCCTTCAACACCACGTCCTCCAGTTGAGGCGACGGATCGCCGGAGACCACGATCACCGGGGTCTCCATGCCGCCGCGCCGGTGCAGCCAGGACAGCACGTCCAGCCCGTTGCCGTCGGGCAATTGCATGTCCAGCAGGACGAGGTCGAAGTCCGCCGTGTTGACCCGGGCCATGGCCTCGGCCACCGTGGACGCGTAGGCCATCTCGATCTGCGGCCGGCTGGCCATGGCGACCTCGACGAAGCGGCTGCTGATCGGGTTGTCCTCGACGCACAGCATGCGCCGCGCGCCATAGGCCGCGGGTGACGCGCCGGGTGGCGCCTCGTCCGGCACGGTGGCTGCGGGTGCCGTGTTGGGCAAGGAGAACGAGAAGGTGCTGCCCCGCCCCTCGTGCGCCGTCACCTCCAGCCTGCTGCCCATCAGCTCCAGCAGCTTGTTGCAGATGACCAGGCCGATGCCGGTGCCGGGTGTCGTGCCCTGCTCGCGGCCCAGGCGGTTGAAGGGCTCGAAGAGGTGGGCCAGCTGCGAGGGGCTCATGCCCAGGCCGGTGTCGCTGACCGAGAAACGCGTGGCTGCTCCTTCGGCCGTCGCCGACAAGGTGACGCTGCCGCCGCGGCGGTTGTACTTGATGGCATTGCTCAGCAGGTTTAGCAGCACCTGGCGCAGGCGCGTCGCGTCGGCCATCACGTGCAGCGCATCGGGCATCGCGGCGACCTCCAGCGATACGCCCGCAGCGATGGCCTGCGGGCTCACCAGCTGGCCGCAGTTGCCGACGATCAGCCGGGCGTCCACCGGCTCGATGGTCATCGAGGTGCTGCCGCCCTCCAGGCGCGACAGGTCCAGGATGTCGCGGATCATGTCCAGCAGGTGGTGGCCGGCCGACTCGATGTGCTCGACCATGCCCAGCTGGCGCTCGTCCAGCGCCTGCCGCGTATCCATGCGCAGCAGCTGGGCGAAGCCGATCACCGCGTTCAGCGGCGTGCGCAGCTCGTGGCTCATGCGGGACATGAACTCGGTCTTGGCCTTGTTGGCCGCTTCCGCCGCGCGCTGGGATTCACGCGCCTGCTCGGCCTGGCGCAGCGCGGCCACGTCGCGGAAGTAGATCGACAGGCCTTCCTCGCCCGGGTAGGCGTTGAACTCGAACCAGGCGTCGAGCCTGGGCAGGCGGACCTCGAAGCGCGCGGCACGGCCGCAGGC
Organism: Aquabacterium sp.; assembly: GCA_004322345.1. Taxonomy (GTDB): domain Bacteria; phylum Pseudomonadota; class Gammaproteobacteria; order Burkholderiales; family Burkholderiaceae_C; genus Aquabacterium. The sequence goes on from SCTQ01000221.1 coordinate 4,091, forward strand.
GAGAGCCTCGCGGAAAGCCGCCTGCATCTCGGCGGCCTCGGGCGCGTCCAGCGCGGCCCACAGGCTGCGGCCGATCATCGCCTTGCGGTCGCAGCGCAGCAGTTCCTCGGCCTGCGCATTGACGTAGACGAACCGCCAGCCGTCGTCCAGCAGGAAGAAGCCGTCGCCGATGCTCTCCAGCGTGTCGGTCAAGCGATGGATCAGGCCGTCGCGCTCCTGGTCGCGCAGGCGCAGGCGTTCGCGCAGGCGGTCGAAGCCGGCTTCCAGTTCGACGAACTCGGTGCTGCCGCCCCAGCTCGCCGGCCCGCCGCCGGCGGACATGCGGTGCATGCGCTCCAGCAGCCGGTTGGCCGGACGCACGACGCGCACCATCCCCACCCACCAGGCCAGCCACAGCGTGATGGCGAACAGCACGGCATTGGCCACCACCAGCCGCAGCACGGACTGCTCCAGGCCCGCCGTGAGCAGCGCGCGCGGAATGCCGATGGCCACCGTCCAGCGCGAGACGCTGGAACGCACGAACACCGTGACCACGGGAATCCCCTCCAGCGTCACCGTCTCGAGCCGGCCTTCACCCTCGGACGCCGCCGCGCGAACCAGGTCGGGCACCGCGGGCTTGCCGACGAAACGCTCGGGCTCGTGCGTGCGCGCCACCAGCCGGCCCCGGCTGTCGAGGATGGCGCCGATCCAGCCCGGGGGCAGGCGCTGGCTGCGCAGCAGGCTGTTCATGCGCTCGGGCAGCACGCCGGCGGCCATCGCATAGACGGCACGACCGTGCCGGTGCACCGGCACGGCCAGCGCCAGGATGGGCTTGCCGGCCACAGGCCCCTGGAACAAGTCGGTGATCACAGCCTGGTCGGAGCCGAACACACGCAGCAGCTCCGGCGGCCCGCCCTTGACCGGCAGCGGCGCACCCATCGGCTTCAGCGTATTCAGCAGCTGCCGCCCCTGCGCATCGAGCAGCACGAAGTTGGTGACGTTCTGGAAGGCCAGCACCGCCTTGGCCCGTGCATGGAAGGTCGGGAGGTCCCCGTCGAGCAGGCTGGGCGCGGTGGACAGCACCTGCAGGCTGGCCACGGTGCCGGTGAGGTCCTTGTCCAACGCGAAGGCCAGGCTGCGCACGGTGGACACGGCGCCGGCGACGATGTGCTCGCGCTGGCGCTGGTAGTCCGAGACGATGAAGGCCGAGGACATCAGCGCGCCGGGCAGCGTGCAGGCGATGACCAGCAGCGCCAGGCTGAAGCGGATGCGCCTGGGGCGGCCGAGGAAGGCGGGGAGGGGCTGGCTGGCGGCGGGGGCGCTGGTCGGCATGGTCTCGGACGACCCGCAGGTCGTTGCAAGCTGCAGCCGCCAGCGGGACGCCGGGGCCGGACCATGAGCTTGCCGGCAGCAAAGGGGCGTGGTGCCGCGCCCCGTGTGGAGAGAATCGGATCCGCAGCTTATCGACCAGGGGCACGGGCGATTGAGGGAGGATGCCCCTATACCCGCTGGACACCTGGCTACTCGCCGGGCTCCTGTGCCTGCTCGCAGGCCACCTGAATCACCTCGCGCGTGCCGCTTTCGTCTATGCGCACGGCCGTGAGCTTGCCGCCCCAGACGCATCCGGTGTCGGTTGACAACAGGTCCGGGCGGTCCAGCAGGCCCAGCGTGGACCAATGCCCGAAGGCCACCCGCGTGCCAGCCGTGCGCCGTCCCGGCACGTCGAACCATGCCATGTGCCCCGGCGGCGGGCCGTCGGCGGCGTTCTTCGCCTTGAAGTCCAGCGTGCCGTCCTCGGTGCACCAGCGCATGCGCGTGAAGGCGTTGATCGCGAAGCGCCAGCGCTCCGGTCCCTCCAGGCCCTTGCGCCAGCGCGCCGGCTCGTTGCCGAAGATCACCGACAGGAAGTCCTTGAGGTCCGGCCCGGTGAACCGCGCCTCCAGCTCGGCGGCCATGCGCAAAGTCTTGTCGGCATCCCACTGCGGCGGCACACCGGCGTGCACCATCAGCCAGCCCTGGGCCCGCCAGGCCATGCGCTGATGGCGCAGCCAATCCAGCCACTCGTTGCGGTCGGGTGCCTCCAGGACGGGGGCCAGGGTGTCGTTGCGCCCGGCCTGGCGCACGCCGTGGGCCACGGCCAGCAGGTGGATGTCGTGGTTGCCAAGCAGCGCGACTGCCGAGTCGCCGAAGCCGCGCACGCGGCGCAGGACCTCCAAGGACTTGGGACCGCGGTTGACCAGATCCCCCAGCAGGTAGAGCGTGTCGCGCGAAGGCGAGAAGCCGATTTCCGCGAGCAGCCGGTCGAACGGGTCGCAGCAGCCCTGGATGTCTCCGATCAGATAGTGCATGCGGGTGATTCTGCTACGCTGCTGCGCTCCTTCACTGCCCGGCCCGGACGATCCCGGTGCCCGCCATGGACGTTGCCCTTCTCGCCTTCCTGATCATCCTCAACGGCCTGTTCGCCATGTCCGAGATGGCGCTGGCCGCCAGCCGCAAGGCGCGGCTGCAGGTCATGGTGGAAAGCGGCGACGCCGGCGCGCAGGTCGCCATGCAGCTGCACGACAACCCGACGCAGTTCCTGTCGACCGTGCAGATCGGCATCACCTCCATCGGCGTGCTCAACGGCATCGTCGGCGAGGCCGCGTTCTCGCAGCCCCTGGCGCAATGGCTGATCGGGGACCTGAACCTGCCCCTGCCACCGCGGGTGGCCGCGATTTCCGCCACCGCCCTGGTGGTGATGATCATCACCTTCATCACGATCATCTTCGGCGAGCTGGTGCCCAAGCGCCTGGGCCAGCTCTATCCCGAGCCGGTGGCCCGCCTGGTGGCCGTGCCGATGCAGCTGCTGTCGCGCATCACGCGCCCGATGGTGCTGCTGCTGACCAAGTGCACCGAAACCATCCTGAAGCTGCTGGGCATCAAGGAAGACAACAACCGTGCGGTGACGGAAGAAGAGATCGCCGCCAGCCTGGAGGAAGGCCTGGACGCCGGGGTCATCGAGGCCCACGAGCACCAGATGGTGCGCAATGTCTTCCGCCTGGACGAGCGCCAGATCGGCTCGATGATGATCCCGCGCAGCGACATCGCGTGGCTGGATGCCGCCGCTCCGCTGGCCGAGTCGCTGGCCGTGATGGCCGAGCACGGTCACTCGCGCTACCCGGTGTGCCGCGGCGGCCTGGACGACATCGTCGGCGTGGCCAGCGCCCAGCAATTGCTGCAGCAGGTGGCCGCCGGCGGGCAGATCGTGCTCGACCACGGCCTGACCGCGCCGGTGTTCGTGCCCGAGACGCTGACCGGCATGGAACTGCTGGAGCACTTCCGTGCCTCCGAGGTGCACATGGTCTTCGTCGTCGACGAATACGGCGAGGTGCAGGGCGTGATCACGCTGCGCGACGTGCTGGAGGCGATCACCGGCGAGTTCACCACCCCCGCGGCCGAGGACGCCTGGGCCGTGCAGCGCGCCGATGGCTCCTGGCTGGTCGACGGCCTCATCCCCACGCACGAGCTGAAGGACCGCCTGGAGATCCGGGAGCTGCCCGACGAGGACCGTGGCCGCTACAACACGCTGGCCGGCATGGTGATGCTGCTGCTGGGCCGCCTGCCGCGCACCACCGACACCGTGGACTGGGAAGGCTGGCGCTTCGAGGTGGTGGACCTGGACGGCAAGCGCGTGGACAAGGTGCTGGCCAGCCGGCTGCCCGAGCGTGAGCTTTGAGGACAGCCTGCCGGCACAAGCGACGCGCGCGGCGCCCGTCGTAAGCTCCGCGGCACGCAGCTTGCGATAGCGGCGACAATGCGTTTCTGACAACGCGGCCGGCATGATGCGGCCCGCACCATTCAAACCACTCGCACCGGAGCTTCGAGATGACCCGTGACGTCTTCATCGTGGGCGCAGCCCGCACCGCCATCGGCACCTTCGGCGGTTCGCTGAAGGACCTGCCCTTGGCCGACCTCGCCACCACCGCCGTCAAGGCGGCCCTGCAGCGCGCTGGCGTGGCGCCGGACGCGGTCGGCCACCTCGCCATGGGCACCGTGATCCCGACCGAGCCGCGCGACGCCTACCTCAGCCGCGTGGCCGCCGTGAACGCCGGCCTGCCGGTGGAAGTGCCCGCCTTCAACGTGAACCGCTTGTGCGGCTCCGGCCTGCAGGCCATCGTCTCCGCCGCACAGGCCGTGCTGCTGGGTGATGCCGATGTCGCCATCGGCGCCGGCGCCGAGTCCATGAGCCGCGGCGCCTACCTGGTGCCCTCCGCCCGCTGGGGCGCACGCATGGGTGACGTGCAGATGCTGGACTTCATGCTCGGCGCGCTGCACGACCCCTTCAACAAGATCCACATGGGCATCACGGCCGAGAACGTGGCCGAGAAGTTCGGCATCTCGCGCGAGATGCAGGACGAGCTGGCGGTGGAGAGCCACCAGCGCGCGGCACGTGCCATCGCCGAGGGCCGCTTCAAGGAACAGATCACCGCCGTCGAGCTGGCTGGCCGCAAGGGCCCGGTGACCTTCGACACCGACGAGCACGTCAAGGGCGACACCACGCTGGAGGTGCTGGCGAAGATGCGCACCGCCTTCAAGAAGGAAGGCGGCACGGTCACGGCCGGCAACGCCTCCGGCCTGAACGACGGCGCCGCCGCCGTGGTGCTGGCCGAGGGCGAACGCGCCAAGGCCCTGGGACTCAAGCCGCTGGCCCGCCTGGTCGCGTACGCCCACGCTGGCGTGGATCCGAAGATCATGGGCATCGGCCCCGTGCCCGCCACCAAGGCCGTGCTCAAGCGCGCCGGCCTGAAGGTGAGCGACCTGGACGTGATCGAGGCCAACGAGGCCTTCGCGGCGCAGGCCTGCGCCGTGGCCAAGGAGCTGGACTTCGATCCGGCCAAGGTGAACCCGAACGGCTCGGGCATCTCGCTGGGCCATCCGGTGGGCGCCACCGGCGCGATCATCACCACCAAGGCCGTTTACGAACTGCACCGGATCAAGGGCCGCTACGCGCTGGTCACGATGTGCATCGGCGGCGGGCAGGGTATCGCCGCCATCCTCGAGCGCGTCTGAGGCAGGGCCCACCCCTAAAACGAACCCGGCAGCTTGCCGGGTTTTTCATTTCACACCGTTCATCGGCCGAGGATGCCAATTTCTCACGCACATTGCCGATAACTCACTCCAGTCATCCGTACCAAGCTGTCCGACAATTCAGCCCATGTGTCAGACGGCCTGACGGGGAGCCCATGAGGGGCACCCGGCCTGCCAAAGGAAGCGGCATCGTCACGCTAGGAAAGGTGAGACATGGCCACCATCAGCAACATCGGCGGAACCGGCTCGTCCGGCTATACCGCCCCAGTCACCGCGGTCACGCCGACGGAAAGGCTGGCATCGGGCGTCCAGACGACGACGCCCGGGGTTGACGCGCCCCTGCCCTTCCCGACCGACCCCATCGACCTGAACGCCGATGGCCTGGTGACCCAGGGCGAGATCGCGCAATCGCTGCGGCCCCGCGAGCTGGCCCTGCCGGCGGAAACGCCAGAGCAGCCGACCCTGTCGACTGCCGCTTTCGCCGAACTGGCCGCCCCCGCGGAAGACACCTCGGCGCAGGAGCCTGCCGTGCAGCAGGCTGACGCGCAGCAGCAGGATCCGGCCGTCCAGCAGCAGGCCGCCGTGACGCAGCAGGCTGCCCCCGAAGAGCCCGCCGCGCCATCGCCGCCGACCGTGTCCCCCCGGGCTGAAGCCGCCGACACCACGTCGACTGCCACCTCGGCCCAGACCGCCACCTTCAATGGCCGAGCGATCTCCGATGCGGAGTCGGCCGTCACCTCCTTGCTGGGCGAACGGGCCAGCCGCAGCTACAGCGCGGTGCAGTCTCCGCGCCTGGGCCAAAGCGCCTCGCCCGCGCTGTCGCTGGTGGCCTGACGCGCGCCTTCGATCCCGAGAGGAGCCCGGCATCCGCCGGGCTTTTTTTCGTCCTCGCGAAAGCCGCGGAATCGGGCACGCAGGCCACCCCGCTTGTTGTCTGCCTGGACACAAAACTACAAGTGCACTTCACCTGCGGTTCGAAGAATGGACCCGCCCCGGTGAACTGTTCGGGACACGGACCGTTCCCCTTCCATTCATGCTTCGAAAGGTGAGACATGACCACCATCAGCAGCGTCGGCGGCAGCACCTCCTCCGGGTACGGCAGCTCGACCACCCGAACCGAGCGGCGGCAGCCGCCGGACCCGAACCAGATCGCCTCCGACCTGTTCTCCAAGCTGGACAGCAGCGGCGACGGCAGCCTGGACAGCAGCGAGCTGCAATCCATGCTCGACAAGCTGTCCTCGGGCAGCGGCACCAGCTCGACGGGCAGCACCAGCGCGTCCGACCTGCTGAAGAAGCTGGACGCCGACAGCAATGGCAGCGCCAGCACCGACGAGTTCAAGCAGGCGCTGGAGGCCAACCGGCCGCCGCCGCCTCCCGGCGGCATGCCGCCGATGCCGACGGCGGCCTTCGCGAAGCTGGGCTCGTCCGGCGACGACGATTCGAGCAGCGAGGACGACGACCGCTCGACGACCACCACCACCGCCAGCTCGGGCTTCAACCGCCTCGAGTCCTCGATCCTCAGTGCCCTCGTCAACGAGCGTTATGGCTCCTCGTCAGGCAGCAGCGGGGCCTCCGCCGCGAACCGGAAACAGCAGCAGGGCACCCTGTCCCTGCTGGCTTGAGACCTGAAGCCTGCGCGTGCGTCAGCCCGCGTCGGCTTGCAGCATCAGGGCCGGCTCGCCTGCACGGGCCGGCGCCTCCGCATGCACCACGCGGTTGCGCCCGCCGGACTTGGCGCGATAGAGCGCATCGTCGGCGCGCGCCAGCAGGTCCAGCGGCCGCATGCCAGGCTCGGCTTCCAGCGTCGCCACGCCGATGCTCACCGTCACCACCGAGGCCACCTCGGAGTGCTGATGCTCGATGGCCGCGGCACGCACGGCCTGACAGACCTCCTGCGCGATGCGCAGCGCCGACTGAGCCGTGCGCTGAGGCATCAGTAGGGCGAACTCCTCGCCGCCCAGGCGCGCCGGCTGCAGCCCGTAGCGCATGGCCACGCGCTCCAGCGTCTGTGCAATGCGCTTGAGGCAGACGTCGCCCGCGGGGTGGCCGTAACCGTCGTTGTAGCGCTTGAAGTAGTCCACGTCGGCGACCAGCATGGACATCGGCCGGCCGGCCGAGCGGCTCCACATCTGCTGGATGTCGGACTCGAACTGGCGACGGTTGTTCAAGCCTGTCAGCGGGTCCAGCATCGACAGCCGCCGCAGCGCCTCGGCCGTCTCGGCCAGGGTTTCCCGCTGGTTCTGGGCCACGCGTCCCAGCAGCCAGTCGGTGCGCTCGCCGTGCTCCAGCGTATAGGCGGCCAGCACGATGAAAAAGGTGGCAGTGAACAACATCATCGCCACGTCCAGCGCCATCACCTTCTGCGTCGGCGTCACCGGATCCACGAGGACGAGGTAGCCCAGCAGCGTGAACAGCGACGGGATGCAGGTGTAGATGAAGGGCAGGCGCGCCGCATTGCTGGCGAACATCGGTATGAGGCAGACGACGACGAAGGCCGGATAGGCCGTGGGCGCCTCGCTGCGCGCGAAGGCCAACAGCGACACGCCCGCGATCGCGCACACGCCTATCGAGTACATCAGCTCGCGCGCCCAGCGCTTCATCGGCAGCCAGCCCAGGCAGGCCAGCGCAATGACAAACCCGGTGGCCAGGGTGCGCGGCACGTGGAACCAGTCGTAGACGTCCGGCATCATGTCCCGGTTCGTCAGCGCATAGATGTTGAACACCAGCATGCCCAGCAGCGAGCTGAAGAACAGGTGGCGCTGGCGCCTGGATGTGCGGGTGCTCTGGTATTCGTCTTCCAGCGCGCCGGGGAAGCGCAGCCGGCGCCAGCCGCGCTGCAGCGCCGATGCCAGCTCCTGCTGGCGGCTGGTACCGGCAGACGGCAGCGCGACCACGTCGGCCGCAGCTGGCGTGGTCGCGGCCGGCGTCTCGATGCCGGCCTGCGGCGCTGCGGCCGCGACCTCGATCGCCTCGCCCTCGTGCAGGCACACCCGGTCGCGCCCCCCACGCTTGGCCTCGTAGAGCGCAGCATCGGCCGAGCTGATCAGCTGGTAGCGCGCCGACCCATGGGCCTGCGCAGCAGCCGGCAGGGCACAGGCCACACCCACGCTGACGGTGACGTGGGCCGAGGCCCCTGATGCCTGGTGGGGGATGGCCAGCGCCCGTATGGCCTCGCAGACCCGCCGCCCAACCTCCTGCGCCTGGGCCGGTCCGTGGCCGGGCAGCAGCAGGCCGAACTCCTCGCCGCCCAGCCGGGCCGCCGAGCCGCCCGATTCGCGGGCCGCTGTGTCCAGCGCCTGGGCCACACGCTGCAGGCAGGCATCGCCCGCCGGGTGACCGTAGCTGTCGTTGTAGAGCTTGAAGAAATCGACGTCGAGCAGCAGCAGCGCGATCGGCCGTCGGCCGAAGGCAGCCTGGGACCAGGCCATCTCCAGCGTCGCTTCGAAGTGCCTGCGGTTGCTCACGCCGGTCAGCGGATCGCGCATGGATTGCACGCGCAGGCGCTCGCCGGCCTCGGCCAGGGCCAGGCGCTGCTTCTCCTCCAGCTTGCGCAGCAGCCAGGCGCGGCGCCAGCGGTATTCGAAGGCGTAGTTGGCCACCAGCGTGAAGACGATCGCCAGCATCAGGATCTTGATGTTGCTGTGGATGATCAGGTCCTGCACCGGCGTGTGTCCCTTGGCCAGCAGCGAGTAGGCTGCGAGCGTGCCCAGGGAGGTGCCCAGCGTGTAGCGGAAACGCCAGCGCGCGAGGATGCCGGCCCACATCACCACCAGCGGCAGATTGGCCGCATGCACCGTGGCCGTGTCGTAGCGGCTGGCGCTGGTCGACCAGATCACCACCGCCGGGATCAGCATCACGCTGACGACGGTCGTCACCTCCATCTGCCAGGCGCGTGCCCGGTGCTTGGGCACCAGCCAGTAGACGCCGAGCATCGTGCCCCAGGTGAAGAGCGAGACGGCCACCCAGATCGGGATCAGCTGGCTGACCATGTCCGGCATGACCTTGGCATCGTTGATCACGCCCGCCCACAGGCTGCACTGCCCCAGCATCAGGCAGCCCATCAGGTAGTGCCAGCGCTTGCGGCAGGTCTCGATCTGGAACTGTTCCTCGAGGTCGCGGGCGAAGCGCAGCCAGCGATGGCCGCCACGCAGTTCCCGCGCGACAGGGTCGTCGGCGGGCACGCCCAGGTCGTCGGCCGAAGGCGTCGCGTCGGAGGAGACGGATGCGACCGGCTGCGGCCGGGGCTGGGGAGCCGGCGCGTGAAGCTGGTCGCGGTTGCGGCGCCGCCCGCGTTCGGGCGTCGCCTCCTCCTGTGTGTCGTCTGGCCCCTGGGGTCCGGCGGCTGGCATGGTCTCTCCCACCCCGGCCGTCCGGGGTGTCGGGGAGACATCGACGGGGCCGCCTCGAACTTGATCAGGGTTGTCGGCCTGGACGCAGGGAGGATTGCCGCAAGGCTGCAGGGCCAGGCAGGGGCCAAAGCAAAAGGGCCGGCAGATTCACATCTGCCGGCCCTTCGCTGTATTGGTGCCGGTGAAGAGAGTCGAACTCCCGACCTTCGCATTACGAATGCGCTGCTCTACCAACTGAGCTACACCGGCGAAAACGCGAGATTCTAGCGGGTTTTATGCGACGGGATCGCGATGGTAGGCCGTGACGCGCTCGACCTCGTTCTTGGAGCCCAGGATCACGGCCACGCGCTCGTGCAGCTTGATGGGCTCGATGTCCAGGATGCGCTGGATGCCGTTCGTGGACGCGCCACCGGCTTGCTCGACCAGGAAGCTCATCGGATTGGCCTCGTAGAGCAGGCGCAGCTTGCCCGGCTTGTCCGGCTCACGCTTGTCCCAGGGGTACAGGAACACGCCGCCGCGCGTGAGGATGCGATGCACGTCGGCCACCATGGAGGCCACCCAGCGCATGTTGAAGTCCTTGCCGCGGGGGCCTTCCTTGCCGGCCAGGTTCTCGTCGATGTAGCGCTTCACCGGCGGGGCCCAGTGCCGCATGTTGGACATGTTGATGGCGAATTCCTTGGTGTCCTCGGGGATCTTCACCTTGTCCTGCGTGAGCACCCACGAGCCCTGCTCGCGGTCCAGGGTGAACATCACGACGCCCTTGCCGACGGTGAGCACCAACGTGGTCTGCGGGCCGTAGACGCAGTAGCCGGCGGCGACCTGCTTGGAGCCGGCCTGCAGGAAGCTGCTGGCATCCACCGCGTGGCCATCGGTGTGCTTGAGCACCGAGAAGATGGTGCCGATGCTGACGTTGACGTCGATGTTCGACGAGCCGTCCAGCGGATCGAAGAGCAGCAGGTACTCGCCCTGGGGATAGCGGTTGGGCACGGCGTAGATGTCGTCCATCTCCTCCGACGCCATGCCGGCCAGGTGGCCGCCCCATTCGTTGGCCTCGATCAGCACCTCGTTGGCGATGACGTCCAGCTTCTTCTGCACCTCGCCCTGCACGTTCTCGGTGCCGGCGGTGCCCAGCACGTCGCCCAGGGCGCCCTTGTTGACGCTGATGGCGATGCGCTTGCAGGCGCGGGCCACCACTTCGATCAGCAGGCGCAACTGCGAGGGGATCAGCTCCGCCTCGCGCTGCTGCTCGATCAGGTACTGGGTCAGGCTGATGGCTTTGGTCTTGCTCATGCGAACTCCCGTTCTCTAAAACTCAATCCTGCAGGGCGCGCGTGACGATCTCGCGCACGTCGTCCGACAGCTCGGCCTTGGCGGCGACGCGGGCGATGGCCTCGCGCGCCGCCGTGCGGTAGGGCTCGGCCAGCTGCTTCCAGCGGTCCATCGCGCGCGCCAGGCGGGCAGCCAGCTGCGGGTTGATCGGATCGATCTCCACCACACGGTCGGCCCAGAACACGTAGCCGGCCGCATCGCTGCGATGGAAGGCCGCCGGGTTCAGCACGCACAGGCTCATCAGCAGGCTGCGCGCGCGGTTGGGGTTGCGCAGCGAGAAGTCCGGGTGCTGCATCAAGGCCTTGGCGCGTGCAAAGACCCTGCCCGCGCCCTCGCCCACCGGCTCGGGTGCGGTGACCTGCAGCGCGAACCACTTGTCGATCACCAGGGCCTCGTCGCGGAACAGCGCGTGGAAGCGCTCCAGGGCCGGGGCGGCGAGATCGGAATGCGCATGCAGCAGCGCGTTGAGCGCGCCGATGCGGTCGGTCATGTTGCCGGCGTCCTTGAAGCGCTGGTAGGCACGGCCCGGCCACACGGTATCGCCGCGCAGCACGGCGTCCAGGCAGAGGTTCGCCAGCGCCTGGTTGGCCAACGCACGGCGGCCGCAGGACACGGGATCCGGCGAGTAGCCGCCGATGTTCTCGTTCGCCTCGAAGACCCGCTCCCAGTCCTCGCGCAGCGCCTGCGCAAGCTGGCGGCGCAGGGCCTCGCGCACCGCGTGGATGCGCTGGGGATCGACCACGTCGAGCTGCTCGGCCACGTAGCCCTCGCCGGGCAAGGTCAGCACCAGCTCCTTGAAGG
>SCTQ01000222.1 GCA_004322345.1 Aquabacterium sp.
TCCTGCCCGGCATGAAACTCGTCCTCGACGCCCTCTGGCGCGCGCTGGCGTACTGCTGGCTGCCGCGCATGATGTTCCTGACGCTGCTGCCGCTGCTGGTCTGTGCCTGCGCGGCCGGGGCGCTGGGCTACTTTTACTGGGAGGGCGCCGTCGCCGGCGTGCAGGCCTGGCTCGACGGCTGGGGCTGGCTGAAGACCATCTTCGGCTGGTTCGGCCTGGACGGCGCGCCGCACCTGCTGGCGCCCCTGGTCGTGGTGATCCTGGCGATCCCCCCGGTCATCGTCTCGTCGCTGCTGGTGGTGGCTGCCTGGCTGACGCCGGCCGCCGCGGCGCTCGTGCGCGAGCGCCGCTTCCCCGGCCTGGCCGTGCGCGCCGACGAGCCCTGGGTCATGGGCGTGCTGCGCTCCGCGGGTCTCACGCTGGCCGCGTTCGCGGCACTGGCGCTCAGCCTGCCGCTGTGGCTGATCCCGCCTTTTGCCGCGGTGGTGCCGCCCCTCATCTGGGGCTGGCTGACCTACCGCGTGATGGCGGCGGACGTGCTGGGCGGCACGGCCTCGCGCGACGAGCGCAGGCGATTGATGAAGGAGCACCGCACGCCGCTGATGATGCTGGGCGTCATCACCGGCTACCTGGGCGCGGCACCTTCGCTGCTGTGGGCCTTCGGCGTGCTGTCGCTGCCGCTGGCGCCGCTGCTGCTGGTGGTGTCGGTGTGGCTGTACACGCTGATCTTCGCGTTCTCGTCGCTGTGGTTCGCCCACTATGCGCTGGCCGCGCTGGCGGTGCTGCGTGGCGCCTCCGTGCAGGAGGCGATCGCCGGTGATGGCCTTCAGCCTTCCATTCCTTCCTCCACCGCACCCGCGCTGCCGCCCGGAGCCCAGCCATGAACGTCGGTGTCCTCATCATCGGCGACGAGATCCTCAGCGGCCGTCGCCAGGACAAGCACCTGTCCAAGTCCATCGAGCTGCTGGGCGAGCGCGGCCTGCAGCTGTCCTGGGCGCGCTACGTCGGCGACGACCCGCAGCGCATCACCGCCGAGCTGCGTGCAGCCTTCGCCTCGGGCGACCTGGTCTTCTCCTTCGGCGGCATCGGCGCCACGCCCGACGACCACACGCGTGCCTGCGCGGCGCAGGCCCTGGGTCGCCCGCTGGCCCTGCATCCCGAGGCCCGCGAGTTGATCATCCAGCGCATGCACGAGATGGCCCGGCAGCAGGGCCTGCCCTTCGATCCCGACCATCCCGACAGCCATCGCCGTCTGGACATGGGCCGCTTCCCCGAGGGCGCGCGCATCATCCCGAACCCCTACAACCGCATCCCCGGCTTTTCGCTGGAGCACGTTCATTTCGTGCCCGGCTTCCCGGTGATGGCGCATCCGATGGTCGCCTGGGTGCTGGACGAGCACTACGGCCATCTCCACGACCAGCGGCCCTGGTCCGAACGCTCGCTGGTGGTGTTCGGTGCGATGGAGGCCACGCTGACGCCGCTGATGGAGGCCATCGAGGCTGGGCATCCGGGGGTGAAGGTCTTCAGCCTGCCCAGCGTCGACCACCCGCGCTGGGGCCGGCACATCGAACTGGGTGTCAAGGGCGAGCCCACTGCGGTGGACCAGGCTTTCAGCATCATGCAATCCGGACTGCACGAATTAGGTGCGAAGCTGGGGCCGGAATTGCCGCACCAAGATGGCGCATAGTCTGAAATGGTGCGTTTTCGCCGGAGCCTGATCCAACGCAACCCACGGCTTCGCGCCATGCCCGTGCGGCCGCACCCGCCGGGCGCCTGAGGTGCCCAAGCATTGCGCGCCGCGCCCATTTCGGGACACCGGTGCACCGGGCGGACGGCACAGTTTCTGCTATTACACTCCGCGCTGTTTTCGGGCCGCTCCCGGCGGCCACGCCACGAAAGCAACACACCCCTCTTCCCCTTTTTTTCTCTCCCCTCAAGCCTCGTAGGAGCTTTTGATGGCCAACAAGACCGTCGCCGACGTCATGAAGCTGGTGAAGGAAAACGAAGTCAAGTTCGTTGACTTCCGCTTCACCGACACCCGCGGCAAAGAGCAGCACGTCAGCGTGCCGGTTTCCCATTTCGATGAAGACAAGTTCACCTCGGGCCACGCCTTCGACGGTTCGTCGATCGCCGGCTGGAAGGGCATCGAAGCCTCCGACATGCTGCTGATGCCGGACCCGAACACGGCCAACATCGACCCGTTCTTCGAAGAGCCGACGCTGTTCCTGAGCTGCGACGTCATCGACCCGACCGACGGCAAGCCCTACGAGCGCGACCCGCGCTCCCTGGCCAAGCGTGCCGAGGCCTACCTGAAGAGCAGCGGCCTGGGTGACACCGCCTACTTCGGCCCGGAACCCGAGTTCTTCGTGTTCGACAGCGTGCGCTGGGGCAACGAGATGGGCGGCTCCTTCTTCAAGATCGAGTCCGAAGAAGCGGCCTGGAACACCAGCAAGGAATACGAGCACGGCAACAGCGGCTACCGTCCCACCGTCAAGGGCGGCTACTTCCCGGTGCCCCCGGTCGACAGCGGCCAGGACCTGCGCTCGGAGATGTGCCTGATCCTCGAATCCCTGGGCATCCCGGTCGAGGTCCACCACCACGAAGTGGCCAACGCCGGCCAGATGGAAATCGGCACCAAGTTCAGCTCGCTGGTCCAGCGCGCCGACTGGCTGCAACTGCAGAAGTACGTGATCGTCAACGTGGCCCATGCCTACGGCAAGACGGCCACCTTCATGCCCAAGCCCATCGTCGGCGACAACGGCTCCGGCATGCACGTGCACCAGTCCGTGTGGAAGGACGGCAAGAACCTGTTCGCAGGCGACGGCTACGCCGGCCTGTCCGAGTTCGCGCTGTACTACATCGGTGGCATCATCAAGCACGCCCGTGCGCTGAACGCGATCACCAACCCCGGCACCAACAGCTACAAGCGCCTGGTCCCCGGCTTCGAAGCCCCGGTGAAGCTGGCCTACTCGGCCAAGAACCGCTCGGCCTCGATCCGCATTCCCTTCGTGTCCAACCCGAAGGGCCGCCGCATCGAAGCGCGCTTCCCGGATCCCTCCGCCAACCCCTACCTGGCCTTCAGCGCCCTGCTGATGGCCGGCCTGGACGGCGTGGAGAACAAGATCCATCCGGGCGAAGCCGCCACGAAGGACCTGTACCACCTGCCGCCGGAAGAAGACGCGCTGATCCCGACCGTCTGCCACAGCCTGGATCAGGCCCTGGAATACCTGGACAAGGACCGTGCGTTCCTGACCAAGGGCGGCGTGTTCACCGACTCCTACCTCGATGCCTACATCGACCTGAAGTCGCAGGAAGTCACCCGCTTCCGCCAGGCCGTGCACCCGGTCGAGTACGACATGTACTACGCCCTGTAATACGACCTGTAAAGCCGCGGCGCCGGTGTCAACCGGCTCGCGTCTGGCACGTAAAAGGACGGCTGCGGCCGTCCTTTTTTCATGGCTTCGCCCTATCCGGCGCGCGTACATAGTTGCGGGATACTCGCCGGCATCCGGATGGCCGGCCTCTATGGAGAGATCAGTAATGCAAGGTCGAAAACTGGTTCGGGCGTCGCTGCTGGCGCTGGTGGCCGGATGTACCTGGGCCGGCGCGTTCGCGCAGGAGTCCACCGTCTACCGCTGCCCGGGCAAGGCCAACGCCGACGGGCGTCGCTCCGACGAATACACCAACCTCCCCAGCGCCAAGCAGGCCAAGGAGATGGGCTGCCGCACGCTGGAAGGCGCGCCGATCACCGTCATCCAGTCGTCCACGCCACGCAAGTCCAGTGATGCCAAGGCCGCGGAGTCGGCTGCGCGCGCCTCCGACTCCAAGGTCTCTCCCGCCGAGCAGAAGGCCCGCGACAGCGACGCCAAGCGCATCTGGGAGGAGGAATTGCGTAAGGCCGAGGAGGCCCTGGCCCAGCTGAAGAAGGACTACAACAACGGCGAGCCCGAGCGGCGCGGCGACGAGAAGAACTACCAGAAGTACCAGGACCGCGTCGCCGAGATGAAGACCGCGATCACACGCAAGGAAGCCGAGATCGAGGCGCTCAAGCGCGAGATGGGCCGCGTGCAGTGAGCCGGGGCCCCAGCACGTGATCAGACTCACCGGCAGGAAAGCCAAGCCCGAGGCTGCGGAACGCGCGGCCGTGGAAGTGCGGAAGCTCGAGGCGCTGGACCACCTGGCGACCATGGTCGCCCTGGTGCAGCCCGACGGGCAATGCCTGTTCGCCAACGCCGCCTTCGAGGAAGTCCTGGGCCTGTCCCGCCGCAGCGTGCTGGGCGGCTCGCTCTTCGACTGGTTCCTCGACCCCCCGGCGATGCGCGAGACGGTCGGTGCCGTCACCCGCAACGACTACGCCACCAGCCGCTTCGAGGCCCAGTTGCGCCGCCAGCCCGGCATGAGCGGCGAGCCGCTGCCGGTGCATGTCATCGTCACGCAGTTCCAGCCGCCCACGCTGGCGCTGGTGGAGTTGGTCGAGATCGAGCAGAAGACCCGCCAGGACCGCGAGGAGCGCGACCTGGGCCTGGCGCGGGCCAACAAGGAACTGATCCGCAACCTCGCCCACGAGATCAAGAACCCCCTGGGCGGCATCCGCGGCGCGGCGCAATTGCTGCAGATGGAGGTCGAGTCCAAGTCGCTGACCGAATACACCCAGGTCATCATCCACGAGGCCGACCGCCTGCAGGCGCTGGTGGACCGCCTGCTGGCGCCGCACCGCAAGCCGCACGTCGTCAGCGATGTGAACATCCACGAGGTCTGCGAGCGGGTGCGCTCGCTGATCATGGCGGAGTTCCCGCGCGGGCTGGAGGTCCAGCGCGACTACGACACCTCGATTCCGGAATTCCGGGGCGACCGCGAGCAACTGATCCAGGCCGTGCTGAACATCGCACACAACGGGGCTCAGGCGCTGGCCGACCGCATCGCCGCGGGCGACGCGCGCATCGTCATCCGCACCCGTGTCTCGAGAAACATCACCCTGCGCAAGCAACTGCACCGTCTGGCACTTGTCTTGCATATTGAGGACAACGGCCCGGGTGTCCCAGAGTCGATACGCGATCGAATCTTCTATCCGCTGGTGTCGGGCAGGGATGGCGGATCGGGACTGGGACTGACCCTCGCGCAGACGTTCGTGCAGCAGCACCAGGGCACGATCGAATGCGAGAGCGAACCGGGTCGGACGATTTTCAAGATCCTCATCCCGCTGCCCTGAACGCAGGCCACACGACGGCCGGTGTTGGGCGATAGTGGAGACGAGGCCCCAACACAGGCAGCGCATGAAACCCATCTGGATCGTTGACGACGACCAATCCATCCGTTTCGTTCTGGAGAAGGCCCTCGCACGCGAGGACCTTCCGGTGCGCAGCTTCACGAACCCGCGCGACGTCCTGACGGCGCTCGACGAGGACGAGCCCCAGGTCCTGGTTTCCGACATCCGCATGCCCGGCGGTTCGGGCATCGATCTGCTGGCCAAGGTGAAGGAACGCCTCCCCGGGCTGCCCGTCATCATCATGACGGCCTTCTCGGACCTGGACAGCGCGGTCTCCGCCTTCCAGGGCGGCGCCTTCGAATACCTGCCCAAGCCCTTCGACCTGCCCAAGGCGATCGAGCTGATCCGCCGTGCGGTCGACGAGAGCGTGCGCGAGGACGTGGCCGACGAACGCGTCGCGCAGATGCCCGAGATGCTGGGCCAGGCGCCTGCGATGCAGGACGTCTTCCGCGCCATCGGCCGGTTGAGCCAGAGCAACGTCACGGTGATGATCACCGGCGAGTCCGGTGCAGGCAAGGAACTGGTCGCGCGTGCGTTGCACAAGCACAGCCCGCGTGGCGGCGGTCCCTTCGTCGCGATCAACACCGCGGCCATCCCGAAGGACCTGCTGGAGTCCGAGCTCTTCGGCCATGAGCGCGGCGCCTTCACCGGCGCGCAGACCATGCGCCGCGGGCGCTTCGAGCAGGCCGACGGCGGCACGCTCTTCCTGGACGAGATCGGTGACATGCCCTTCGACCTGCAGACACGCCTGCTGCGCGTGCTGTCGGACGGCCAGTTCTACCGCGTCGGCGGCCACCATCCGCTGAAGAGCAACGTGCGCGTGATCGCCGCTACCCACCAGAACCTGGAGGAGCGGGTCAAGCTCGGCGCCTTCCGCGAGGACTTGTTCCACCGTCTCAACGTGATCCGCCTGCGCCTGCCGGCGCTGCGCGAGCGGCGCGAGGACATCCCGACGCTGGCGCGCTTCTTCCTGCAGAAGAGCGCCAAGGATCTCGGTGTCGAGGCCAAGCGCATCTCCGAGGCCGCGTTGAACCGCCTGATGGCTTTCGACTACCCGGGCAACGTGCGCCAGCTGGAGAACGTCTGCCACTGGCTGACGGTGATGGCGCCCGCCCAGGTGATCGAGGCCAAGGACTTGCCGCCCGAGTTGCTGGGCGCCGAAGGCGAGTCCGGGGTGCCCGCTGCCGTGCCGGCAGCGGCTCCCGCGGTGTCCGATCTGTCGGGTATCGCTCCCGAGCCCGTCGGGGCGCATGTGTCTGCCGTGGCGCCCGAGCCGGTTGCCGCACCGGTCGCCTGGGCGGCCCCGCCCGCCCCGGCGCCAGCCTCGTGGGCTCCGGCACCGGCCCCGGCTGCCTTCGTGCCGCCGGCAACGCCGGCCGCCGCAGCGCCCGCTGGTGACTGGCTGACCGACCTGGAGAAGCAGGCTCGCTCAATGTTGTCGGCCGGAGTGCCTGACGTGTGGGATCACCTGACGCGGCAGTTCGAGGCACGCCTGATCCACACCGCGCTGGACATCACGCGCGGCCGCCGGATCGAGGCAGCGCAGAAGCTCGGCATCGGCCGCAACACCATCACCCGCAAGATCCAGGACCTGGGCCTGGACGACTGAGGGCTCAGCGCTCCGGCTGGGTCGACACCAGCCGGGTGCCGCAGATCGCGTCGTGCCAGAACTGGCGCTGCGGGTGCAGCAGGCTGCTCAGTGCGTAGAGCGCGACGTAGCCGATGACCGTGAGGGTGACCAGGCCCGGCTTGTCGTGCCACGGAACCTGGGTCGCCAGGGCCAGGCCGGGCAGCAGCCACAACCAGCTCGCGACGTAGCGCGCCAGCGCGCGCGCCTGCGTGAGCGCGGCGCCGTCGGCGCGTTGCACGCGGATGAACCAGGTTTTCTGTGCCAGCGTCTGGCCGCCGTGGGTCCAGAACCAGGCGAAATAGATGCCCAGCACGATGAACAGGAACCCCATCGCGCCGTGCCGCTGCTGCATCCCGCTGCGCTGCTGGACCAGGGTGCTCCACAGGTAGCCGGCGATGAACACCACGCCGAACAGCAGCACGCCTTCGTAGAGGAAGGCCGCCATGCGACGGCGCAGCGACGGCGTGCGGGCGCGCGTGCCACCGGCAGGCACGGTCGCCTGCACCGCGCCGTTGTCTGTCGCGGCGCTCACTCCTGCCGGCTTCCCGCGTTGGACGCCGGCCCGCGCACCGCGGCGGCCTGAGCGCCGCGCCGCGGCAGCAGGGTGTCCGGGTCGACGAAGGGTGCGGTGGCCGCGATCTTCGGCATGCCCGGCTGCAGGTGAGCCGGAGGCTGCGGGCGGCGCGATACCAGCGTGGTGGTGCCGCCATGGCCGTCGCGCACGACGCCGGGCGTGACCTGGCGCAGGGCCTGGCTCTCCCGGCTCGGGTGGGGAACGATGTTCGACTTCACCGGCGCGCCGGATGCCTCTGCGCCTGCGGCGGGCTTGCCGGCCCTGGGCGTGCCGCGCACGGCTGCGGCCTGGCGCTGGGCGGCCTTGCTGTCGAGCGCGGTCTGATTGAGCTTCTCGCGCTGTTCGGGCGGCAGGTTCTTGTAGGCCTCCCAGCGCGCGCGGCGCTCTTCCGCCGTCAGCGAACGCGTCTGCTGGAAGCGCAACCGGGCCTGTCCGCGCTCGCTGGGGGCCAGGCGGGACCACTCGGTCATGCGGTTCTGGATGCGCTCGCGCTCGCGCGCGGGCATGGTGGGGAAGTGGGCAGCCAGGGCCATCCACTTTTCCTTGCTGATGCTGTCCATGCCCGACCAGTCCTGGGCCAGCGGCGCCAGCGACTTGCGCTGCGCGGGGCTGAGTTCGGACCAGGACGGGCCTTCGCTGGCCTTGGCCGTGCGGGCGGGCTTGACGGACTTGGAGGCGGTTGCCGCGGCCGGCTGGCGCGTTCCGGGGGCTGGGTCAGCGGGCGCGGCGGCCACCGTCAGTGCGGTCGCCGCCAGCAGATGGGCAAGCACCAGCCGCAGGCCCGCGGGCGAGCACCTCTTGCGCAGGTGCCCGTGAGGCTCAGTCAGGGAGGCGGTGGTCTCGTTCATCGGCGGGACTCATTGCTGAGATCCGGCCGACTGGAGATAGGCCTCGAAGCCGGGGTCGGCATAGGCTTCGGGCGGAAGGTCGTCGGACAGCAGTGCTGCGTCGACTTCGGCCGCGGCATCCACGCGGTCGACGTGGTCGCTGTACTGGATGAGGCCCAGTCCCAGCACCAGCACCAGCACGGGCAGGGCGGAAGCCAGGCGCCACCAGCGAGGACCCTCGTCCTCGCGGCCTCGCAGCCCGCCGCCCCATCCGGCGATCGCCAACTGGGGCTGGGCCACGACCGCTGGGCGGGCGTGATCCATCGCACGTTCGCGCGCCACGCGCAGGCGCTCGCGGATGTCCGGGGGCAGGTCGCCCGCCGAGGTGTCGAGCCGGCTGCGCAGGCGCATGGCGAAACGCGCCTGGATCGCTTCGATCCGGGCGGCTTTCTGTCCGATGTCTTGCGCGGGCTTCACAACACGATTCCTCTGGCTCTCAAAGCTTTGGCCAAAGCCTGTACCGCTCGCGAGCAATGGGTCTTTACGCTGCCTTCCGAACAACCCATGGCCGCAGCGGTTTCGGCTACATCCAGTTCCTCCCAGTAACGCAGGAGGAAGGCTTCCCGTTGACGGGCGGGAAGGTCGGCGACGGCTTCTTCCACGCTATGCAGGATCTGTTCCCTGGATACGCTGTCTGCAGCACTTTCGACGGTGGATCCGTCGGCAGACATCAGGGATTCCAAGAGGTCGTAGTCGCCGTCCTCGTCAGAAACCTCGAAATCGCTGAAGTTCTGCACGACGGCGTTGCGCACCTTCTGGCGGCGGAACCAATCCATCGTGGCATTGGACAGGATGCGCTGGAAGAGCATCGGCCACTCGGATGCGGGGCGGTCCGAGTAACTCTGGGCGAGCCGGATCATCGAATCCTGCACGATGTCCAGCGCAGCATCGTCGTCCCGCACAGCGTAGACCGTCCGTTTGAAGGCGCGGGCCTCGACGCTCTTCAGGAAGTCGTTGAGTTCTTGGTTGTTCGCCAAAGCGGGCAGGGCGGCTGAAACGGCGGGCGCGATTATGGCATCCGGGCCGAATCGGCTTCGGCAGTTTCAAGGAACGGTGCGATAATCGCCGGCTTCACCCGTTTTGCGCCCTGCCGGCACCCGATCCCGGGTTTTCGGTAAACGCAGACCACGCAGCTCCCAATCCGTCTCACGAGGACGGCCTCAGGAGCACCGATCGTTTTTCGTTAGAGAAATCCGGAAAGGTATCCAATGGATCACTCCCCCGCGGAAGCCAAGCGCGCTTCCATCGCTGACGCGCAGTCCGCTCAGCAGTCCTCCCCCCCGCAAGAGCTCTCCGGCTCCGACATCCTGGTCCGCTGCCTGCAGGCCGAGGGCGTCAAGTACATCTGGGGCTACCCCGGCGGCGCCGTCCTCTACATCTACGACGCGCTGTACAAGCAGGACACCATCGAACACGTGCTCGTGCGCCACGAACAGGCAGCTGTTCACGCCGCCGACGGCTATGCCCGTGCCACGGGTGACGTCGGCGTTGCGCTGGTCACCTCCGGCCCCGGCGTGACGAACGCCATCACCGGGATCGCGACCGCGTACATGGACTCGATCCCGATGGTCATCATCACCGGGCAGGTCCCCACGCATGCCATCGGCCTGGACGCCTTCCAGGAATGCGACACCGTCGGCATCACGCGCCCGATCGTCAAGCACAACATCCTGGTCAAGGACGTCAAGGACCTGGCCACCGCTTTCAAGAAGGCCTTCCACATCGCGCGTACCGGCCGCCCGGGTCCCGTCGTGATCGATATTCCCAAGGACGTGTCGCTGAAGACGACCACCTTCGAATATCCGGCCACGGTCGAGATGCGCTCCTACAACCCGGTGCGCAAAGGCCACGGCGGCCAGATCCGCAAGGCCGTGCAATTGCTGCTGCAGGCGCGCCGCCCGTACATCTATACCGGCGGCGGCGTGATCCTGGGCGAGGCCTCCACCGAGCTGCGCGAGCTGGTCGATCTGCTGGGCTTCCCCTGCACGAACACCCTGATGGGCCTGGGCGCCTATCCGTCGAGCGACCCGAAGTTCCTCGGCATGCTGGGCATGCACGGCACCTACGAAGCCAACATGACGATGCAGCACTGCGACGTGCTGCTGGCCGTCGGGGCCCGCTTCGACGATCGCGTGATCGGCAATCCCAAGCACTTCGCCCAGGTCGAGCGCAAGATCATCCACGTCGACATCGACCCCTCCAGCATTTCCAAGCGCGTGAAGGTGGACATCCCCATCGTCGGCGATGTGAAGGAGGTGCTGCAGGAGCTGATCGCCCAGATCAAGGAGGCGCAGGCCCGTCCGGACCAGCAGGCGCTGTCCAAGTGGTGGGGCCAGATTGCCGAGTGGCGCGGCCGCGAGTGCCTGAAGTACAAGCACTCCGACGAGGTCATCAAGCCGCAGATGGTCGTCGAGAAGCTGTGGCAGCTGACCAAGGACCGCGAGACCTACATCACCTCCGACGTCGGCCAGCACCAGATGTGGGCCGCGCAGTTCTACCGCTTCGACCAGCCGCGCCGCTGGATCAACTCCGGCGGCCTGGGCACGATGGGCGTGGGCCTGCCGTACGCAATGGGCATCAAGCTGGCCAAGCCCGATGCGGACGTGTTCTGCATCACCGGCGAAGGCTCGATCCAGATGTGCATCCAGGAGCTGTCCACCTGCCAGCAGTACCGCACGCCGGTCAAGGTGATCAGCCTGAACAACCGCTACCTGGGCATGGTGCGCCAGTGGCAGCAGCTGGACTACGGCAGCCGCTACTCGCACAGCTACATGGACGCGCTGCCCGACTTCGTGAAGCTGGCCGAGGCCTATGGCCACGTCGGCATGCTGATCGAGCGCCCGGGTGATGTCGAAGGCGCGCTGCGCGAGGCCATCAAGCTGAAGGACCGCACGGTGTTCCTCGACATCCGCACCGACCCGACCGAGAACGTCTGGCCGATGGTCCAGGCGGGCAAGGGCATCACGGACATGCTGCTGGGGTCGGAAGACCTCTGATGCTGTAAGCAAGGGCCGGCCGGCGCACGGCCGGGACGCCGCAAGGGCGGCAGGCTTACCGGCCTGCAGCCAGGCAGCGGCGGACCGGACGATCGACGCCGGATGGCCTGTCGAACTGGTTCCACTCATCGAGGGGCGCAGCAGTTCCCGGGGTTACCGCCCCGCGAGCCGGGCACGCCGCAAAGCATGAAACACATCATCGCCATCCTGCTGGAGAACGAATCCGGCGCCCTGTCCCGCGTGGTCGGCCTCTTCTCGGCCCGGGGCTACAACATCGAGAGCCTGACGGTCGCTCCGACCGAGGATCCGTCCCTGTCGCGCATGACCATCGTCACCAGCGGCTCCGAGGACGTGATCGAGCAGATCACCAAACACCTGAACCGCCTGATCGAGGTGGTGAAGGTCGTCGATCTGAGCGAGGGGCCCTATACCGAACGCGAGCTGATGCTCATCAAGGTCCGCGCCGTCGGCAAGGAGCGCGAGGAGATGAAGCGCATGGCCGACATCTTCCGCGGCCGCATCATCGACGTGACCGAGAAGACCTACACCATCGAGCTGACGGGCGACTCGCCCAAGCTCGACGCATTCATCGAGGCCATCGACCGGACGGCCATCATGGAAACGGTACGCACCGGCGCCTGCGGCATCGGTCGTGGCGAGCGCATCCTGAGAGTTTGACACCCACCCCGAAGCGCCTGCGGCGCTCCTCTCTAGGGGCGCCGCTGGCGGACCGGCACAGCCGGATCCGCGGCGGCCGCTTGATAAGACAGCACGTTTGACATTTATCTGGAGAGAACCATGAAGGTTTACTACGACAAGGACGCCGACCTCAGCCTGATCAAGGGCAAGAACGTCACCATCGTCGGCTACGGCTCGCAAGGCCACGCCCACGCCCAGAACCTGAACGACAGCGGCGTGAAGATCACCGTCGGCCTGCGTCGTGGCGGCGCCTCCTGGGCCAAGGCCGAAGGCGCCGGCCTGAAGGTCGCCGAGATCGCCGAGGCCGTGAAGACCGCCGACGTGGTCATGATCCTGCTGCCCGACGAGCAGATCGCCGAGGTCTACTCCAAGGAAATCGCGCCGAACATCAAGCAAGGCGCCTCGCTGGCCTTCGCCCACGGCTTCAACGTGCACTACGGCCAGGTGTCGCCCCGTGCCGACCTGGACGTGTGGATGGTCGCCCCCAAGGCCCCCGGCCACACCGTGCGCGGCACCTACACCCAGGGCGGCGGGGTTCCCCACCTGATCGCCGTCCATGCCGACAAGACCGGCAAGGCGCGTGACTTGGCCCTGAGCTACGCGGCTGCCAACGGCGGCGGCAAGGCCGGCATCATCGAGACCAACTTCCGCGAAGAGACCGAGACCGACCTGTTCGGCGAGCAGGCCGTGCTGTGCGGCGGCACCGTCGAGCTGATCAAGGCCGGCTTCGAGACGCTGGTGGAAGCCGGCTACGCGCCCGAGATGGCCTACTTCGAGTGCCTGCACGAGCTGAAGCTGATCGTCGACCTGATCTACGAAGGCGGCATCGGCAACATGAACTACTCGATCTCCAACAACGCGGAGTACGGCGAGTACGTCACCGGCCCCAAGGTCGTGACCGAGGACACCAAGAACGCGATGCGCCAGTGCCTGAAGGACATCCAGACCGGCGAATACGCCAAGTCCTTCATCCTGGAAAACCGTGCCGGCGCCCCGACCCTGCTGTCGCGCCGTCGCCTGACCGCCGACCACCAGATCGAAGTGGTGGGCGAGCAGCTGCGCGCGATGATGCCGTGGATCCGCAAGAACCGCCTGGTGGACCAATCCAAGAACTGATCAGGAATTGATCGGGCTGGCCATCACGTTCACGGCATGACCGAAGCCGCTGCGCCCTTGCGGGAGCAGCGGCTTTTTTCATAACGGTCCGGGTGGGTGACTTATCCTCCGCGCCCATGACCCGCATCCATTGCGCCGCGGCACCGAGCGGCGCATGCCCTACATGAGCAACGACCTGCACGATCCCGACCTCGACACCGGCGACGCCCCCGACGCCGTCGCGGTGCCGCGCCCGCGCCGCAAGGGCATCTACATCCTGCCCAACCTGTTCACCTTGGCAGCGCTGTTCGGGGGCTTCTACGGCATCGTGATGGCGATGAACGGGCAGTTCGAGCAATCGGCCATCGGGATCTTCTGTGCGATGGTGCTCGACAGCCTGGACGGCCGTGTGGCACGCATGACCAACACCCAGAGCACTTTCGGCGAGCAGATGGACAGCCTGTCGGACATGGTGTCCTTCGGGGCGGCGCCGGCGCTGATCGTCTACGAATGGGCGCTCAAGGGGCTGGGCAAGCTGGGCTGGATCGCGGCCTTCGTCTATTGCTCCGGCGCTGCACTGCGCCTGGCGCGCTTCAACACCAACATCGCGGTGGTGGACAAGCGCTTCTTCCAGGGCCTGCCCAGCCCGGCCGCGGCCGCGCTGGTGGTCGGCCTGATCTGGGTGTCGACCGACTTCGATCCCACCTACCGGTCGCTGCCATGGATGGTGTGGCTGGCCTTCGCGTTCACGCTGTATGCGGGCCTGACGATGGTCACCAACGTGCCCTTCTACAGCTTCAAGGACATCAGCTTCAAGCGCACCGTGCCCTTCATCGTGATCGTGGCGATCGCGCTGGGCATCGCGGTGATCAACCTGCATCCCGCGGGTGTGCTGTTCGGGATCTTCGTGACTTACGGCCTGTCGGGTTACGCCGTCTTCGTCTGGAAGAAGCTCAAGGGCCGTCCGGTCAGCGTGATCGCCACCTCGACCGACGAACCCGACGAGGCCGGCCTGCATCAATGAGGGCAGGGGCGATGGCTGTCATCGCTTCTCTCAATGTGCCGGCCGCGAGGCGCATGCTACATTTGCCGTCATGTCGCCGATCCGCTCCTTCCTACTGCTAGCGCTGCTGCAAGTGCCCCGGGCGCGCTGATCGCACACGACTACCCTTTTCTGCATCAACGGCCCGCGAGCATTCGAGCTTCCGGGCCGTTCCTGTTTGTGCCGTTCCCTGACCGACAGACCAAGTGAGACCACCATGGCCGCCGACAAACTCATCATCTTCGACACCACCTTGCGCGACGGCGAGCAATCGCCGGGCGCCTCGATGACGCGCGAAGAGAAGCTGCGCATCGCACGCCAGCTCGAGCGGCTGCGCGTGGACGTGATAGAGGCCGGCTTCGCCGCCTCCTCAAACGGCGACTTCGAGGCCGTCAGGTCCATCGCAGACGCGATCAAGGAGTCGACGGTGTGCTCGCTGGCGCGGGCCTTCGACCGCGACATCTCGCGTGCGGCCGAGGCGCTCAAGGGCGCGGCTTCCTCGCGCATCCACACCTTCATCGCCACATCGGCGCTGCACATGGAGAAGAAGCTGCGCATGACGCCGGACCAGGTCTATGACCAGGCACGTTCGGCCGTGCGCTTCGCGCGCAACCTGGTGGCCGACGTCGAGTTCTCGCCCGAGGACGGCTACCGCTCCGACGTGGACTTCCTCTGCCGCGTGCTCGAAGGCGTGATCGCCGAAGGCGCGACGACCATCAACATCCCCGATACCGTGGGCTACGCCATCCCCGAGCTCTACGGCAACTTCATCAAGACCCTGCGCGAGCGCGTGCCCAACTCGGACAAGGCGATCTGGTCGGTGCACTGCCACAACGACCTCGGGATGGCGGTGGCCAACTCGCTGGCCGGCGTGAAGATCGGCGGCGCGCGTCAGGTCGAGTGCACGATCAACGGCCTGGGTGAGCGGGCCGGCAACTGCTCGCTGGAGGAGGTGGTGATGGCGGTGCGCACGCGCCGCGACCACTTCGGCCTGGAGGTGCGCGTGGATGCCTCGCAGATCGTGCCGGCCTCGCGCCTGGTCTCGCAGACCACGGGCTTCGTCGTGCAGCCGAACAAGGCGGTCGTCGGCGCCAACGCTTTCGCGCATGCCTCCGGCATCCACCAGGACGGCGTGCTCAAGGCCCGTGACACCTACGAGATCATGCGAGCCGAGGACGTCGGCTGGACGGCCAACAAGATCGTGCTGGGCAAGCTTTCCGGCCGCAACGCCTTCAAGCAACGCCTGCAGGAGCTGGGTATCGAGCTGGAATCCGAGGCCGAGATCAATGCCGCCTTCGCCAAGTTCAAGGAACTGGCCGACCGCAAGAGCGAGATCTTCGACGAGGACATCATCGCCCTGGTCAGCGACGAGAGCGTCACGCCCTCGAGGGAACATTACCGCCTGGTGGCGCTGTCCCAGCACTCCGAGACTGGTGAACGTCCGCATGCCAAGGTGACCTTCGCAGCCGGCGACGAGGAACTGCAGGCGGAGAGCGCAGGCAACGGTCCCGTCGACGCCAGCCTCAAGGCCATCGAGGCCCGCGTGCAAAGTGGTGCCGAAATGCTTCTGTATTCGGTCAATGCGATCACGTCCGGCAGCACAGAATCGCAGGGCGAGGTGACGGTTCGGCTGCAGCACGGGGGCCGCGTCGTCAATGGAGTGGGGGCCGATCCGGACATCGTGGTGGCCTCTGCGAAAGCCTATCTCGCGGCGCTCAACAAGCTGCACAGCAAGGCGGAACGGGTCGCGGCCCAGGGTTGATGCTCATCTCAAGTCGGGCAGTTTTCGACTGTATGAGGCGCTTTAGGAAGATTGCGTAAGCTTTTGATCTTGCGGGATTTTCCGCGCTCCCCTAGACTGCCTTCGCGCGTGCGCGTTCGAGGTATGGAATCGTGGGAATGCTGGATTTTTCTGCAGGGCGCCGCTGCCTGATCGGCGCATTGATGTTCTTGCTGGCCTTCGCCTGGACGATGGAGGCCCATGCCGCCACGCGCTCCGCGTCGGCCGAGAAGCGCTCGGCATCGGCGAAGACCAAGGCCAAGTCGGCCGCGCGCAAGGCCGCGAAGAAGCCTGCCGCCGTCAAGGCCGCGCCTCGCAGCCGCAAGGCTGCCGCCCGCATCGCCGCGGTGGACGCTGCTCCCAAGGTGCGGCGCGCTTCCATCGACCCCGTCGTCTACGAACGTCCGTCGTTCGGACAGGCCTTCGGCCTGCACCAGACCCAGGATCCGCTGGCCCTCAAGTCCAGTGTGGCCCTGGTGCTGGACCAGGACACGAACGAGGTGCTGTTCAGCAAGAACTCCGACGCCGTGCTGCCCGTGGCTTCGCTGACCAAGCTGATGACCGCGCTGGTCGTCGTCGAGGCCAATCAACCGCTGGACGAGGTGCTCACCATCACCGAGGACGACGTCGATACCGCCAAGTTCAGCCATTCCCGCCTGGCCGTCGGCACCCGCCTGACGCGCGAGGAGATGCTGCACCTGGCCCTGATGTCCTCCGAGAACCGCGCGGCCAACGCGCTGGGCCGCAACTATCCCGGCGGCCTGATGGCGGCCGTGCTGGCGATGAACCGCAAGGCGCAGGAACTGGGCATGACTTCGACGCGCTACGTCGAGCCCACCGGCCTGTCCAGCCACAACCAGTCCAGCGCGCATGACCTTGCGCTGCTGGTCAAGTCGGCCTACGGTCAGTCGCTGATCCGCGAACTGTCCACCTCGCCCGAATACCAGGTGGTCGTCGGCAGCCGCCAGATGCAGTTCCGCAATACCAACAGCCTGGTGCGCAGCCCCATCTGGGACATCGGCCTGCAGAAGACCGGCTACATAGCCGAGGCCGGCCGCTGCCTGGTGATGCAGGCGCGCCTGGCGGGCCGCAAGCTGATCATGGTGTTCCTCGACTCGGCTGGCCGTTACTCCCGGCAGGCGGACGCCGAGCGCGTGCGCCGCTGGCTCGAGACGCCGGCCTCGTCCCTGCCTTCCGCGCGTCCGGCTGCCACGCCGCGCGTGACCTCCTGAGGCGGGGCAACTGCCTCGGCCTCGGGCCTCAGGGCTGTCCCGCCCCAGGGATCCAGCCCAGCGCCCGCGAAATCCCTTCCGCCGCCGCCAGAAGTTCGCCACGGGCCTGTGGCGGTGTCGCACCCGCCGGGCAGCGGACCGTCAGCAAGGCTGCGGGCTGTCCCGCATCGTTGCGAACCACCGCGTCCAGCCGCTCGCTTCCATCCGCCTCCTGCTCGGCCAGCACGGCTGGATCGCCTGCCGCGGTCTGGGCGTCGAGCAGCAGGCGTCCTGCCGCGCTGGCGTCCAGCGATGCGGCTTCGCCTGCCGGGGGCGTCCCGGTCTCAAGGAGGCTGACCAGCGTGCCGTCGCGCGCCACGTGGAGGCTCACCGGCAGGTGCAGCGACTGCTGCAGCGATTTCATCGCGGCACCGGCCGCGCGTTGCAGGTCCACCCTGGACAGCGACAGCCGTCCCAGCGAGATGAACTTCGGGCCGAGGGCGTAGTGACCGGAACTCGGTCGCTCCACCAAGCCGCCCCAGGCGAGGTCGTTGAGGATGCGGTGCGCGGTCGACGGGTGCAGCCCGGTGCGTTCGGCCAGCAGCTTCAGCGCGACCGGCTGAGGCTGGCTGGCAAGCACCTCGAGCAAGGCAAACATGCGTCCGATGACCTGGATCGTCGGAGCCGGCGTATCGTCATGAGATCTCATGATGCTTTGGCGTTGCCGCGGAACCGTGATTATGTGATTTTGTATCGCGCAATGCGTTTCGGGAACGTCGGGACTATGCCGATGATCCCAAACCCGAATTCCTCCTGCTTCCCTGGCTGCGACCGATGAATCGACTCAAGCGCGTGTGGTGGTTGCTGTTGCTGGCCGTGGCGGTTTCGGGCGTCCTTGGCGTATGGGTGAAGGCCGGGCAATCGGATGCGTCGGCGCATGCGGCTGCGGCTTCTGCTGCCGCCGCGGCCTCGATCGCCGAGGGCGAGGCCCCGTCCTCAGCGGCCCAGCCGACAGCTTCCGCGTCGCCCAGTCCCCAGCAGATCGCCGAGGCCAAGGGCAAGCCCAAGCACTGGATGGGCGTGCCGCGGGTCTGGGGACACCTGACGGCTCGCCAACTGGGACTGGTGATCAACACGGCCGATCCGTACTCGGTGGCGGTGGGCGACTACTACGTCAAGGCGCGCAAGCTGCAGCCCGACCAGGTGCTGCGCATCGAACTGCCGGTCAAGGCCGAGCTGACCCTGCCCGAGTTCGAGGCCCTGACCCAGCGCATCGCCGGCTTCTTCGGCGAACGCACCCAGGCGCTGGCACTGGCGTGGACCCAGCCCTATGCGGTGGGCTGCAACTCGATTACCGGTGCGCTGGCACTCGGCTACGACCCCCAGCTCTGCCAGAACACCTGCGGGCGCAGCAAGGCCTCGCCTTACTTCAACTCGGCCTCGAGCTATCCGTACACCGAGCTGGGCATGCGCCCGTCCATGCTGCTGGCCGCCAGCGACGTGGCGGCAGCCAAGAAGCTGATCGACCGCGGCCTGTCGGCCGACGGCTCCCTGGCCGCGCGCGTGGAGCCCCTGCCCAAGGCGCACTTCGTTGCCACCAGCGACGAGATACGCAGCCAGCGCCAGTTCCTTTTCCCGCCCTCGGGCGAGGCCAACGCGATCGGCGTGGACGTGAAGCTGGATCACACCGAGGCGCTGAAGAACGCCGACAAGGTGCTGATCTACATGACCGGCCGCGAGAGGGTCGACAACCTCGACAAGGTGAACTTCCTGCCCGGGGCGCTGGCCGACCACCTCACCTCCTTCGGCGGCAAGCTGACCGAGCCGGCAGGGCAGATGTCGGTGCTGTCCTGGATCGACGCCGGCGCCACGGCCAGCTACGGCGCGGTCAGCGAGCCCTGTGCGCACCTGGAGAAGTTCCCGCATCCGCAGGCCTTGCTGCTGTACTACGCCCAGGGCAGCACGGCGATCGAGGCCTACTGGAAGAGCGTCGCCTGGCCGCAGCAGGGCGTCTTCATCGGCGAGCCGCTGGCCGCGCCTTTCTCGCAGCCTGCCGACAAGTCCGCGCCCTGACCCTGGCGGCTCAGCCCGCGCGCCAGGCGATCCACACCTTGCGCAGCGGTGTCAGCATCAGGCGCCGGTCCAGCAGCGCGTAGTGCTCGTCTTCCACTTCCTGCAGCGTGGCCAGGGCAAGTGCGCACAGCGCGCGCGCGGGCCGTGAGAGCCGGGGATCGATGCCGCGCCCGCGCAACGGCCCGCTGGCCGCCTCGATGCGTTCGCGGGCGCGCCGGACCTCATGCGCCATCAGCTCGTGGAAG
>SCTQ01000223.1 GCA_004322345.1 Aquabacterium sp.
CTGTACAGACCGGGGACATGGGTGACAGGTGTGCGAGGACATGGGTAACACTTTTGCCCGCTAAGCCAGCGGGAGACCAAGTTGCCCTGGAGCCTCGCCACCGTGAAGGAACAGAGAGAAGAGTTCGTGCAGCTGGCCCGCCAGCCGCAGGCCAACATCAGTGAGCTGTGCCGGCGCTTCGGCATCAGCCGCAAGACCGGCTACAAGTGGCTGGGGCGCGAGGATCTGGAGGACCGATCGCGACGGCCGCAGACCTCACCCCGGCGGACCCTTGCCGAGCAGGAATCGCAGGTGGTGGCCATGCGGGCGGCGCATCCGGCCTGGGGCGCACGCAAGATCGCCCATGTCCTGGCGCGCGATCACGGCATCGAGATGGCCACCAGCACCGCCCACTCGGTGCTCAAGCGCCATGGCCTGATCTCGGCCGAGGCCAGTCGGGCGGCGCGGCCCTGGCAGCGCTTCGAGCACGAGGCGCCCAACGCGTTGTGGCAGATGGACTTCAAGGGGCACATCCCGATGGCCCGGGGGCGCTGCCACCCGCTGACGGTGCTGGACGACCACTCGCGCTTCAACCTCGTCCTGCAGGCGCTGGACAACGAGCGGCGCGCGGACGTGCAGCAGGCGCTGCAGGCTGCCTTCGAACGCTACGGGCTGCCCGACCGCATCAACGCCGACAACGGCGCGCCCTGGGGCACCTCGACGGAGGCCCTCACCGGGCTGGGCGTGTGGCTCATCCGCCTGGGTGTGCAACTCGGCCACAGCCGCCCGCTGCACCCGCAGACCAACGGCAAGGACGAACGCTTCCACCGCACGCTCAACGAGGAAGTGCTGTGCAGGCGGCTGTTCAGCGACCTCGACCACGCCCAGCAGGCCTTCGACGTCTGGCGCCACGCATACAACCACTACCGGCCGCACGAGGCCATCGGCATGGGCACCCCGGCTCAGCGCTACCAGGCCAGCCCTCGGGCCATGCCCGGCGTCTTGCCCACGATCGGCTACGACATGGGCGAGATCGTGCGCAAGGTCAATTCCTGCGGCTTCATCAGCTACAAGAACCGGCGCATGCGGGTGGGCAAGGCCTTGATGGGCCAGCACGTCGCCCTACGCCGTCGCCCCGGATGCAATGACGTCTTCGACGTCTACTTCGGGCCTCATCGCCTCAAAACACGCACCCTCGTGCAGAACCAATAATTCGCCCGACCACTGTCACCCATGTCCTCGCACGGGTGTTACCTATGTCCCCGGTCTGTACAGGTCCCCCGTGGGGACGGGGCCGGCTTGGGGCGGCCCGGCGCTCGGCCCCTGCGGCCTCTGCCAGCCGGTGATGCCGGCAGGAGCGATCAAACAGGCGCCGTAGGGGCGGCCCGGCGCTCGGCCCTGCGGCCTCTACTGATCGGCGATGCCGGCAGCAACACCGAACAAGCGGTGCTCAGTGCGTGGCCGAGCCCAGCGCCTTGGCCAGCTTGTCCCAGTCGCGCGGCTCCAGCAGGCCGCGTGCCGCCTGCAGCACGCCGGCGAAGGCATCGGCCGGCATGCCCGCGCGCATGCCCATCAGCATGCCCGCGCGTTCGCTGGCGTTGATCGACGGCAGCATCCAGCGCAAGGTCCACTCGTGTTCGGCCGGCGCGAGGCTGGCCACCAGTGCATCGTGGATGGCATGCAGCTCGGCGTCGCTGTAGCTGGCCCACAGCTGCTGGGTGACCGCCGTCTCCTCGACGTGCATGTGCTCCAGGTTCTCGGCCACGAACAGGGCCACGTGGCGGTAGAGCCGGTCGGCCAGGCGCTGGCGCGTGACGGGCAGGGCGGTGCGCAGGATGGCCACGTCGGACGCCAGCGCGGCGATGGCCTCCTCGTGTTCCTTGTGGTCGGCGGCCGTGCGCGCGGAGCTGCCGGGCGCACGGGCTTCGACCGCAGCGTGCAGGAAGTCGTTCTCGTGCCGCAGGTGGCCGCGCAGCACACCCAGCATCTCCTCCACCAGCGCGCATGTCGCCTGCAGCTCGGCATCGTCGTGCACGTCCACGCTGCCCGTGGCGAGCATCACGTGGCCGAAGTAGCGGCGCAGGGCCTTGTGGATGGGGCCGTAGATGTCGGCGCGCGGGGCAGCGCTTTCGTGGGTTTCGGCGGGGGTGGTGCCGGTGAGGGCTTCGACTCGGGCTTGGGACATGCTGGCCTCCTGGTTCAGAAGCGCCGCAGTCTAGGAATCGCATCCCGTGCGCGTTCCTAAATCTTGGTTCAGGCGTCCCTAAGAACTTCGTAAGACGCGCCTGTTCGCATGGCTGGCTGGAGGAGGCGACGCGGGGCCGAGCGCCGGGCCGCCCCAAGCCGGCCCCCGTCCCCACGGGACCTGTACAGGACCGGGCCACGTATTCGTGGACCGAGGGGCCCACACACCTCGGCGAGGGGGTCACCTATACGGATCACCGAAGCCCAGCGCGTCCAGGATCTCGCGCTCGCGTGCCTCCATCGCCTCGGCTTCGCGCTTCTTCTCGTGGTCCCAGCCCTGGGCGTGCAGGGTGCCGTGGACCAGCATGTGGGCGTAGTGGGCCTCGACGGTCTTGCCCTGTTCGGCGGCTTCGCGCTCGACCACCGGAGCGCAGATCACCAGGTCTGCGTGCACCACCGGCTGGTGGGCGTAGTCGAAGGTCAGCACGTTGGTGGCGTAGTCGCGCTTGCGGAAGCCCTTGTTCAGCTCGCGGCCCTCGTCGGCGCCGACGATGCGCACGGCGATCTCGCCGGGGCGCTCCAGCGCGGCGCGTATCCAGCGCGCCACCTTGGCGCGCGTGAGCAGCGCGCGGTGGGTCTTGTCGGCGAACTGCAGCGACAGCGACAGTTCCTGCTGCATCTTGCGCATCGTCAGTCCCGCAGCCGCTGCACGGCGTCGTAGGCGTCGACGATGCGCGCCACCAGGGGATGCCGGATCACGTCGCCCGATTCGAACTCGGTGATGGCCACGCCTTCCACGCGCTTGAGCACGTGGTGGGCGTCCACCAGGCCGCTCTTGCGCCCGGGCGGCAGGTCGATCTGGCTCACGTCGCCGGTGACCACGGCCTTGGAGCCGAAGCCGATGCGGGTGAGGAACATCTTCATCTGCTCGGGCGTGGTGTTCTGAGCCTCGTCCAGGATGATGAAGGAGTGGTTCAGCGTGCGCCCGCGCATGAAGGCCAGCGGCGCGACTTCCAGCG
>SCTQ01000224.1 GCA_004322345.1 Aquabacterium sp.
GACCGCCACCCGCGAGATCGCCCGCGCCCGCACCCCGAATGCAGCCCT
The DNA here is from genome assembly GCA_004322345.1 of Aquabacterium sp. Classification (GTDB taxonomy): domain Bacteria; phylum Pseudomonadota; class Gammaproteobacteria; order Burkholderiales; family Burkholderiaceae_C; genus Aquabacterium. Next base: position 49 of record SCTQ01000224.1, read on the forward strand.
GGCCGCGTCCACCCGTGCCGGCGCAAGCCTCTTCGCCCCACTGGACAAGGCCCTGACGCGCGAGGCACCGGGCGAGCAGCGCCTGGCCCACGGCGTCACCCGCGTGGTGACCAAGGACGGCGCAGCGTTCTGCATGCGCGAGACGCATGCAGGAGCAGGGGCGACCGCGATGGTCTCGACCTGTCCGTAGCTGCTGCGGAGGGATGCAGAAAAAGCACAAGGGGTTAGCGTCGCCGCTAACCCCTTGATTGTTTTGGTGGGCCCTGAGTGACTCGAACACTCGACCTACGGATTAAGAGTCCGCTGCTCTACCAACTGAGCTAAGAGCCCGTCATCGCCCGCCACCCGCTGGTCTGGAACCGTGGCCTGAACCGCTGGAACCGCGCTGCAACCGCTGCGCTCGAACCGATCTGCAAGGTGGGTGCTGACGAAAAGCCGCGAGTATAGCGTCGTTTTCTAGCGGTTGGCAACAGGCGGGCTGGGGTGGATGTGGGCGAGCTGCGGCGGGCCTTCGGCTTGACAGCGCTGCGAAGCGCCAAAATAATGAGACGAACCACTCCGACTATTAATGGGCTATGGCACGTACCCGCGATGAACAGCTGCATCAGCGCCGGCGCGAGGACATCCTTGCGGCGGCGGCGCGGGTGTTCAAGGCCAAGGGCTTCCATCTGGCGCGCACGGACGACATCTGCCTCGAGGCCGGGCTGAGCGCGGGCACGCTGTTCCGCTATTTCCCGACCAAGCGGGACATGATCGAAGCGATCGCGCAGATCGAGCTGGAGAGCTACCAGGCCGACTGGCGCACCCTCGCCACCCGTGAGGGGCTGGAGCGGCTGGGCCGCCTGAGCGCGCGGGACCTCGCCGAGCTGCTGCGGCCCACGGAGTTCGACCTCGGCGCCGACAGCTGGCTGGAGCTGGCTCGTGACGAGCAGGGCCGCGCGCGCCTTCAGGCCTTCGACGACCACTTGCGGGGCTCGCTCACGCGCGAGCTCAAGCGCGGGCAGAAGGCCGGCTGGGTCCGTCCCGGGCTGGACTGCGCCGGCGCGGCCAACCTGCTGCTGGCGATGTTCACCGGCCTGCAGTTCGAGTCCGACGTCAGCCGGGTCGATCTCGCCGCCACCGCGCGCGCGCTGTCGGACCTCGTCAGCAACCACTTCCTCAATCCCGGAGCCTGACCATGCCGGACTTCGTCGAAGCCCGCGGACCCAACCCGCAAATTATGAGACGAACCGCTCCGTTTACTTTGAATGCGCGGACGCGCAGGAGCTGATGCCGATGGTCTCGCTTGCCCGCTCCAGCCTGTTGTACGAATGGCGCCGCTACCTCCCTGCGGTGCTGGCCATCACCTTCGCCGGGCTGCTGATGGTGGTGCAGGTCGCCTTGCTGATGGGGCTGTTCGCCACGGTCTCGGTCGTCGTCGACAAATCGGCGGCCCAGCTCTGGATCGGTTTCCGCGACACGCAGAGCGTGGACCTGGGGCGCCCCCTCGCCGCGCGCAGCGACGCTGCGGCCTGGGCCCATCCGGGCGTGGAGCGCGTGGAGCGCTACGTGTCGGCCTACGGCGACCTGCGCCGCTCCGACGGGGTGCCGATCACCGTGCTGCTCAACGCCGTGGACACCAGCGACCACGCCCTGGCATTCAGCGCCCTCCTGACGCCGCAGCAGCGGGCGATGCTGCGCGAGCCGGGTGCCATCCTGATCGACGAGGCGGATGTGTCCAAGCTCGGCGCGCGTACGGACGGGAAGGTCGAGATCAACGGCCGCGGAGCGCGCATCGCCGGCGTCGTCCGCGGCCTGCGTGCGGTGGGCGGCGTGAACGTCGTGGGTTCCTACGCCACCATGCGGCAGCTGGCGCCGGAGACGGCCGAGCAGGTGACCTTCCACCTCGTGCGGCTGCGGCCGGGGTGGGATCCGCGCGCCGTGGCTCAGGACATCGGCGACCGCAGCGCGACGCCCCGCTACAGCGTCTGGCTGTCGGAGGACTTCTCGGTGCGCTCGCAGACCTACTGGCTGCTCGAATCGGGCACCGGCATCGGGTCGGGCTTCGCGTCGGTCCTGGCATTGATCGTCGGCATCGCGATCACCAGCCAGACGCTGGCAGCCGCGGTGATGGGATCCATCAAGGAGTTCGCTGCGCTGCGCGCGCTCGGCGTGTCCCGCGGCTCGCTGCGTCGCGTGGTGATCGAGCAGTCGCTGTGGGTGGGGGCGGTAGGCCTGGCGGTCACGGCGCTGCTCGTGGCCGGCATCGCATGGCTGGGCACGGCCCTGAACGTCGCGATGGCCTTCAGCGCGTGGATGCTGGGCGGTGTCGCGGCGCTGATGATCGCCATCGCGGTGGCCTCGGGCGTGCTGGCGCTGCGCCCGCTCCTGCATGCCGAACCGGCCACGCTGCTGCGCTGAAGGAGCCTCGATGAGCACCCCCACGCTGAGCAGCCGAGGCATCGCCAAGTCCTTCACCAGCGGCAGCATCGTCCAGCACGTGATCAAGGACAGCTGGCTGGACATCTTTCCCGGCGAGCTGACGCTGATCGTGGGCCCCTCGGGCTCGGGCAAGAGCACGATGCTGTCGATGCTGTCCGGGCTGCTGCGGCCGGACAAGGGCCGCGTCTGCGTGCTCGGCCAGGAGCTGTGGGCCCTGGACGAGCGGCGGCTGGATCGCTTCCGGCTCGAACACTGCGGCTTCGTGTTCCAGGGCTTCAATCTCTTCGGTGCGCTGTCGGCGCTGGAGAACGTGATCCTGCCGCTGCAGTACCTGGGCCTGAAGGGCGGCCTCGCGCGGGAGCGGGCGCAGCGGGCGCTCGACGAGGTCGGGCTGCGCGAGCGCAGCCACCTGCGTCCGGCCGAGCTGTCCGGGGGCGAGAAGCAGCGGGTGGCCATCGCCCGCGCGCTGGTCAAGCAGCCGGAGCTGGTGTTCGCCGACGAGCCGACGTCGGCCCTGGACAAGACCAACGGCCAGATCGTGATCGACATCCTCAAGCGCATCGCGTCCGACCACGGCGCGACCGTGCTCGGGGTGACGCACGACCCGCGGCTGCTGTCCCACGCCGATCGCGTCATCCACCTGGAGGACGGCCTGGTCACGCGCGACGAACGAAACGATGCGGTCCGTGCGGCCGCGGAGGGATGAGGTCATGAACGGACCTGGAGCGGGCGCTCGGCCCGGCAACCGGCTGTACCGGGTGGCGCGCGCCTGTGCGTGGCTGGCCTGGCCGGCCCTGTGCGGCATGGCGGGTTGCGGGCAGGACGCCCCGCAAGCCGTGCCGCCGCGGGCGCCGGCATCCTCGGCGACGCAGGAGCAGGCACGCGCCGTGGCCAGCGCGCGCGGGCGCGTCGACGTCGAGGGCGGCCTGGTGAGGCTGTCGGCCAGCCACGACGGCGTGATCGCCAGCGTGCACGTGGAGGAGGGCGACCGCGTCAAGGCCGGCCAGGTGCTCGCGCGCCTGGACGACCTCCTGGCGCAGCGCCAGCTCGCGCTGGTGCGCAGGGAGCTTGCCCAGGCCCGCGAAGAGGTTGCGAAGGCGGGGATCGAGGCCGACGCCGCCGCTCGCGAACTCGGGCGGCTGGCGCCGCTGGCCCGCGACGACACGGTGTCCGCGCAGGACCTGGACCGGGCCCGCGATGCGCGGGCGCTGGCCCAGGCCGGCCTGCGGGCGGCACAGGCGGCGGTGGCGACCGTGCAGGCGCGCGAGGCCATCGCACTGCGCGAAGTGGACGAGCGCCGCATCGTCGCGCCGCTGGACGGCGAGATCGTGCAGCGGCAAGCGCGCCCGGGCAACGGCGTGAGCACGCTGAACGTGACGCCGCTGTTCCTCTTCGCGCCCGATTCGGCCCGCATCGTCCGTGCGGAGCTGGAGGAGCAGCACCTGCCCTCGGTCGCCCCCGGCCAGCCGGTGGAGATCGTGCTGGAAGCCGACCCGGCACGCCGCTGGGGCGGCAAGGTGCTGCGCCTGGGGCGCGTCGTCGGCCAGCGCACGCCCACCGAGGATCCGCAGGAGAAGCAGGACAACCGGGTGGTCGAGGCGGTGCTCTCGCTGGACACCGACCGCCTGCTCATCGGCCAGCGCGTCGTCGTGCGCTTCCTCCAGCCATGAGGCCGCCGGCTCTCGCATGTGCGAGCGGGCTGCGCCGCCTGCTGGGCACGATCGTCCTGGCGATGCAGTTCGCCGGTTGCGCCGGGGTATCCGCCCCACGCGAGACCGCAGGGCCGACGCAGCGCGCCGAAGCCGTGTGCGAGGCACAGGCGGCCTCCGCTTGGTGGACCTCGCTGGGCGACCCGCAGCTCGACGCGCTGGTGGACGATGCGATGGCCGGCAACGCCGACCTTGCCCAGGCCACGGCCCGGCTGGAACAGGCGCGCGCGCTGTACGACGAGGCGCAGGCCGGCCGGCGGCCGCGCCTGGACGCAGGGGTCTTTGCCGCGCGCGAGCGGGTGCCGCGCACCGACGATCGCGCCGAGGACGGCACGCGTGTCGCCGTGCCGCCCTATCGCCAGTCGCGGCTGTCGGCGCGGCTGGAGGCCGGCTACGAGGTCGATCTGCTGGGCCGGCTGCGCGAGGCCGCGCGCTCGGCCGATGCGCAACGGGTGGCCAGCGCCTGCGACCTGGCGGCACTGCGCCGCTGGGTGGCGCGCGAGGTGGTGCTGGCCTATTCCGACCTGCAGCTGGCCGAAGCCGGCTCGCAGGCGAATGCGCAGGCCCAGGCACTGGCCGGCGAACTGGAGTCCGCCCAGGCAGCACGCCTGCAGGCCGGGACCGTTACGCAGGCTTCCCGGCGCGAAGCCGCGCGCGAGGTGCTGGCGTTGCGCGACGAGGCGGCCGACCTGGTACGCCAACGGCAGCGGGCGCACGCGCGCATCGCGGTGCTCGCCGGCGGGCGGCCCGGGCTGCCGCCGCTGCATGCGATGGCCGGCCACCTGGAGCGTGCCGAGCGGCTGTCCTCCGGCCTGCCCGCGGCCCTGGGCCTGGCCGATGCCGGCGCGCGCCCCGACGTGGCCGCGGCCTGGATGCGCGTGACGGCGGCAGCCGCACAGGCGCAGCAGGTCAGGCTGGAGCGCTACCCCACGCTCACGCTGTCGGGCAGCGCCGGCTATCTCAGCGATGCGCTGCGGCGTTGGTTGAAGGGAGAGGCCCTGGCCTGGGTGGCGGAGGCGGCCCTGTCCATGCCGGTGCTCGACGGCGGACGCGCCGACGCTCGGCAGCGGGCTGCCCTGGCCGTGCTGGCGCAGGAGCAGGCGGCCTATCGCGCCACGCTGCTGCAGGCGGCGGCCGACCTGGGCACGGCGCTCGCCGAACTGGACGCCGGCATGGCGCGCGTGGAGCTGGCGCGGCGGCACATGCAGCTGGCGGAGGCGGACCACGCAGCGTTGCGCGCGCAGCTGCGGGCGGGGCTGGCCTCCCGCCCGGCTGCGTTGCAGGCGCAGCGCGATGCGGTGGACGCGGCGTGGTCGTTGCAGCAGCAGCGTCACGCGCTGCTGGCCGCGTGGGTGGGGGCGCAGCAGGCCCTGGGCCGCTGAGGCACGCCATGGCCGACCGCAGCCCGCAGGCAGGCGCTCATGCGTCGCCCACCGCCGGCAGGCGCTTCCCGCTGATGGCCATGCGGCTGGCCGTCGTGGCCCCGGGGGCCTTCGCGGAAGGCGCCTTCGCCGTCGCGCTGCCCTGGATGCTGGTCCAGGCTGCGCAGGGTGCCTGGTGGCTGGGTTGGGCATCGGCGCTCATCGTCGCCGCGGGCATCGCGGGCAACCTGGCGGCACCCGCGGCGGCGCGGCGGCTGGGCCTGCGCCGCATGACGGTGGCCGGTGCGCTGATCTCGCTGCTGTGCGTGCTGGCCGCGGGCGGGCTGTGGCTGGCCGGGCACCACCTGCCGGCTTTCGCCGCGGCCCTGTGCGCACTCGTGGCCGACGGGGTCTCCGACGTTGGCTTTTCGGCCCGCACGCCGGCGCTGGCCCGCTTGTGCGGCCAGCCGCTGCTGCGGTTTTCGGGCGACAACTGGCTGTGGGGCATCGCGGGCTACGCGCTGGGCAGCCTGGCGGCAGGCTGGGCCACGGAGGCGCAGGGGACGGCAGCGCTGCTGCTGGCCGTGGGCGCGTCCTCGCTTTCCGTCGCCGCGGGCCTGGGCTGGATGCTGCCGCGCGACGGCCGTGCGGCGGCCGCGTTGGAAGGCCGGCCGGCGCGCGCCCTCTCCCAGCTCCTGAAGCCGGCACTGGCAGTGGCCGTCTCCATGATGGTGTGGCTGAGCTTCGTCTTCGGCCCGCTGGACAACCTGCTGCTGCCCGCGCATCTGGCCGCACACGGGCGCAGCGCCGATCTGTTCGGGATGATGATCGCCGCGGGCTGCGTCGGGCTGGCCGCGGGGCTCGTCGTCACTCATGCCGAGGGCAGCCACGGCGTGCGCGGACGGACCGTGCTGCTCGTCGCGGGTTCGGCGGGCGTGCTCCTGCAGGCCGCGCTGGTGTGGCAGCTGCCTTCAGCCTGGATGCTGGTGCTGGGCGTGGCGCTCAGCTCCGCGCTGATCGCGCCGCTGCTGCCCTTGCTCGAAAGCGCGTTGCTGGCGACCGCTCATGCAGGATCCCGCACTTCGGTGGTTGCGGCCGCGGGCGTGCTGGTCAGCGGTGCGGACATGGCCGGCACGGCCGCCTTCGGCTGGGTCCTCGAGCACCACGGCAGCGACGCGGCGCTGGCCGTCTGCACGCTGCTGACGCTGCCCCTGATGCTGCTGGCGATATGCAGCCCGCGCGCATGGCTGCTACCGCGGCGATGAAGCGCCGAACGCTGCCCTTGACCGCCTGCGGCGTCTGCCTTCTCGTTGCAGTCGGATAGCGGGCCGATGCTACATTGGCCCGCAGACGGAGCAGTCGGCCGCAGTCGGTTAATCAAGAGTCAAGAGGTGCGACCCGTGCACGTATTACTCGTTGAAGATGACTTGGCCCTGGGGGCCGCGCTGGCGCAGGGCCTGGACCAGGCCGGTTGGCGCACGGTATGGGTACGCCGCCTGAAGGAGGCGCGCGAGTTCCTCAAGGAAGGGCAGGGGCTGGGCACGCTGCTGCTGGATCTGGGCCTGCCCGACGGCGAAGGCCTGCGGCTGCTGCACGAGCTGCGTGGCCAGGGGGACAACATGCCCGTGCTCGTGCTGTCGGCGCAGAACGACCTGGATACGCGCCTGCGCGCGTTGCGGGAGGGCGCCGACGACTATCTCGTCAAGCCCTTCGCCTTCACCGAGCTGATCGCCCGGCTGCAGGCCGTGGCACGTCGCAGCAGCGGCTTCGCGTCGTCGCGCTGGCAGGTCGGCTCGCTGTGCATCGACACCCATGCGCGCAAGGTCAGCGTCGACAACCTGCCCGTCTCCCTGTCGCCTTCGGAGTTCGTGCTGCTGCTGGAGCTGGTGCGCAAGGCCGGCAAGGTCATCAACCGGGAGTACTTGGTCGACTACCTGCGCTGCGGCTCCTTCAATGCACTCGAGGTGCACGTACACAACCTGCGCAGCAAGCTCGGCAGCCGATGGGTTCGCACGGTGCGCGGCGTGGGTTATCTGCTGTCGGGCGGCGCGGAGCCCTCAGCAGGTTCGGCCTGATCCGTGCGCGGCCGGGGCTGCCGCCTGCGGCGCCCCGGCCTTGTTCCGCGCGTCACCGCGCGACATGGGAAACGAGCATGGATGCCCTCGAGATCGACAGGCCGGCCGCTGGCGGCCGCCTGCTGTCCGGTCCTTCGCTGTACCGCCGCCTGGCCGTCGCCAGCCTGGCCTCGATCATCCTCGTGTGGATGCTGCTGCTGGGCTGGTTCGTCTGGGAGGTCACCCGCGAGGACGTCGGCTACTTCGACCGCGACCTCGTCGGCCTGGCCGAAAACCTCTCCGACGTGCACCGGTTGGAACTCGAGCCGCAGGCACGCCATGCGGCCCTGGAGCGGCGTGTCGCCCAGTTCAGCCGGGCCTATGCCGACTCCGCGCTGCGCGACGACGAGTTCGCCTGGCAGGTGACGGACCGCAGGGGCCGCGTGCTGGAGCGATCGCCTTCGTGGGTCGACGTGCCGCGGCTGGATGTGGGCGGCGGGCCGGTCGGATCCGACGCCTGGCGCACCGTCGTGGCCGAGGCGGTCGACGGCACGGTGCGCGTGCAGGTGGCGGTGGCCCAGTCGTTCCTGCAGCGGGCGCGCCTGGAGATGCTGATCTTCTTCCTGGTGCCGCTGGTGGCCGTCCTGCCGGTGCTCGGGCTGCTGCTGCGCCTGGGCATCGGCCGCGCGCTGCGGCCGCTGGACAAGCTGACCCGCGCGCTGATCCGGCACGTGCCGCAGTCCACCCATCCCCTGGAGTGCACCGATGCGCGCTACACCGAGCTGCGGCCCGTCTTCGACTCCGTCAACCATCTGCTGGCGCGCCTGGCCGCCTATCGCGAGAACGAGCGGCGCTTCGTCGCCGACGCGGCGCACGAGCTGCGCACGCCGCTGGCCGCCATAGGCGCGCAGGTGCACCTGATGGTGACCGCCGAGTCCGCGGCCGAGCGGGCCAAGCTGGCGGGGATGCTCCACGCGAGCATCGAGCGCAGCGCCGCGCTGGTGGGCAACCTGCTGACGCTGTCGCGCCTGGACGCGGCGTCCTCCACGGGCAGCGACCGGCAGACGGTCGACGTCGCGCGCCTGGCCCGCGAGGTGGTGGCCTGCCATGCGCCGCGCGCGGTGCTCAAGGACACGAGCCTGGCGTACGAGGGGCCGGACAGCGCCGACCTGCTGGGCAGCGCGCCCGCGCTCGAGAGTGCACTGTCCAACCTGGTGGACAACGCGCTGCGGTACTGCCCGCGCGGCGCGTCCATCTGCGTCGCCCTGCACCAGGAGGTGGACGGGCTGTGCGTCAGCGTCAGCGACGACGGGCCCGGCATCGCACACGACATGCGCGAGGAGGTGCTCAAGCGCTTTGTGCGGCTGCCCGGCGCGGCACCCGGCGGCAGCGGGCTGGGGCTGGCCATCGTCAAGCGCGTCGCGGAGCTCCACGGCGGATCGGTGACGCTGGCCGGCGGCCCTGGCGGCCACGGCCTCACCGTCAGCCTGTGCCTGCCGGTGTCCGCCGCCTGCACGCAGCGCCCGCAGGCGCCGCACTTCGACTTCGCCGAGATCGCACGCGCCCGCCATGCCTGAAAGCGGCCATGTGTGACCGCTGCATGTCAGCCCTGCATGGGGGTGAGCTAAGGAGACGCTAAGGTTCCTCTGGCAACTTGACGCCCATCCGAGCAAGCAGGCAGGAGTGGGCGGTGAGACCGAATCAGTTAGACATTGCGATCGTCGGGATGGCGAGCCATTTCCCCGATGCACCTGATCTCTACGACTTCTGGACCAATGTCGTGGGGCGCCGCGACGCCATCTCCGATGTCGAGCGCATGGACGGTGACGAGTACTGGCGCAAGTCGGACTTCTTCGATCCCGATCCATCGGCGGTGGACAAGACCTACGGGCACAAGGCGGGCTTCGCGCCACCCATCCGCTTCGATCCGGTCGAGTTCAAGATGCCCCCGCTGATGGTCGAGTCCATCAGCACGGCGCAGATCTTCGCGCTCTACGTCGCCCGTCAGGCGATGGAGGACGCGCGCCTTGCCGGCGAGGGCGCGCGCGCCTTCGACCGCGACCGCATGGGCGTGATCCTCGGGGGCGGCGGCAACGGCAATACCGCGTTCTCGCTGGCCTGCCGGCAGCAGGCGCCCTACCTGCGCCGCATCATGGTCAATGCCGGCCTGTCCGAGGTCGTGGCCGACGACGTGATCGACCGCGTCAAGGGCCTGTACCTGGAGTGGAACGAGGACAGCTTCCCCGGCTTCCTGGGCAACGTGGCGTGCGGGCGCATCGCCAGCTACTTCGACCTCGGCGGCACCTCGTACATGGTGGACGCGGCGTGCGCCAGCAGCCTGGCCGCGGTCAAGGCGGCCATCGGCGAGCTGGCCGACGGCAGCTGCGACAGCGTGCTCACCGGCGGCGTGAACCTGGAGAACTCGGTGTTCTCCTTCATGTGCTTCAGCAAGACGCCGGCGCTGTCGCGCAGCAACCGCTCGCGTCCCTTCGACGCATCCTCGGACGGGATGATGCTGGGCGACGGCGTGGGCTTCCTCGTGCTCAAGCGCTTGGCCGACGCACAGCGCGACGGCGACCGCGTCTACGCCGTGATCAAGTCGGTCCAGGCCTCCAGCGACGGCCGCGCCAAGAGCATCTTCGCCCCGCGCCACGAGGGCCAGGTCAAGGCGATGCGGCGGGCCTACGAGCAGGCCGGCGTATCGCCGGCCCAGATCCAGCTCGTCGAGGCCCACGGCACCGGCACGGCTTCCGGCGACCAGACCGAGATCAAGAGCCTGCGCACCGTCTTCGAATACTCCGGTGCCGCGGCCGGCTCGGTCGCCATCGGCAGCATCAAGTCGCAGATCGGGCACACGCGCTGCGCAGCCGGGGCCGCCTCGATGATGAAGGTGGCGCTGGGCCTGCATCACAAGGTGCTGCCGCCGACGATCAACGTCGAGCAGCCGAGCAAGGACATCGCCCACGGCGTGAGCCCCTTCTACGTCAACACGCAGACGCGACCGTGGTTCCGGCCTGCCGAGGGCATGCCGCGGCGCGCGGCGCTCAGCGCCTTCGGCTTCGGCGGCACCAACTTCCACGCGATCCTGGAGGAATACGGCGGCGAGCCCGCCGGTGCCTTCCGGCTGAACCGCCGCCCCGAGGTCATCGTGCTGCAGGCCGGCTCGCCCGCAGGGCTGCTGGACAGCGGCCGGGCCCTGCTGGCCGAGTGGCAGTCCGCTTCCGAGGAGGCGGCGCAGGCCGCCCTGCGCCGCCACCAGCGGACGGCCGGTGCTGCCACGCAGGTCCCGCCTGCAGCGGCGCGCCTGGCCTTCGCGGCCGACGGCGTCGAAGACGCGGCCCGCCTGCTCGACGTGGCGCTGAAGCAGCTGGCCGAGCGCCCCGGCGAGGAGTGGGAGCATCCGCTGGGCATCTACTACAAGCCGTCGGCGCGTCCGACGGCGGGGCGCGTGGTCGCGCTCTTCCCCGGCCAGGGATCCCAATACGTGGACATGGCGCGGGACCTCGCGGTGGACTATCCCGAGGTGCGCCGGGCGGTCGAGGCGCTCGACGCGGTGGCCCGGGCCCAGGGCGCCGGCGCACTGTCGCCCGTCATCTATCCGGTCCCCGCCTTCGGCGAGGCCGAGGCGGAGCGCCAATCCCGCGAGCTCACGCGGACCAGCCGTGCCCAGCCCGCGATCGGCGCGGTCAGCGCGGGCTGCTTCCGCCTGCTGCAGGGCATGGGCCTCGCCCCCGATTTCCTGGCCGGCCACAGTTATGGCGAACTGACGGCGCTGTGGGCGGCGGGGGTGTTCGGCGACGAGGATTTCCTGCGCGTGTCGCTGGCCCGCGGCGCGGCCGTGGAGGGAGCGGACGAGGCGGCTGGCGCCGACCGTGGCGCGATGCTGGCGGTGCCCCTGGAGCAGCCGCGCGTGGAGGAACTGATCGCGCAGTTCCCCGGCCTCGTCGTCGCCAACTACAACTCGCCCGCGCAGCTGGTGCTGGGCGGCCCGGCGGACGTGGTGCGTCGCGCGCACGAGCACCTGGCCGCGCAGCAGGTGCGTGCCCAGGTGCTGCCGGTGTCGGCCGCCTTCCACACGCATTTCGTGCAGCACGCCTGCGCGCCGTTCGAGGCGGCGCTGCAGGGAGTCGCGCTCGGAGAGCCCGCCGGCCGCGTCTACTCCACCGCCACCGCGCAGCCGCACGGCAACGAGGCCCATGCCATCCGCACGCTGCTCGTGCGCCAGCTCGTCAGCCCCGTGCGCTTCACCCAGACCATCGAAGCGATCCACGCGCAAGGCGGTGACCTTTTCATCGAGATCGGCCCGAAGGGTGTGCTGGGCAAGCTGGTGGCCGACATCCTGAAGGGCCGCCCGCATGCGGTGGTCTCTATCAACCCTAGCGCTTCGGGCGACGGCGCGCTGCAGTTCAAGCGTGCGCTGGCCCGCCTGGTGGCCGAGGGCGTCCCGTTGCGCGCCCTGGATCCGCAGGCCGCCGAACTGCCGGGGCCGCGCGAGCGCAAGTCCGGCCTGTCCTACACCGTAGGCGGCGGCTTCTTCATGCCCGAGAAGGCGCGCCGCCGCCGCCAGCGTGCGCTGCGCACCGGAGACACGCAGCTGGTCGACGCCTTCGCCGCCGAGCGCGCGGGCCAGGCGCCGGCCGCTCTCGCACCGCTCACCGACAAGCTGGAGGAGACACCAGCGATTCCCGCCAAGGCCCCGGCCGAGGCCCGACCCGCCCGGACGGCCACAGCGGCCGGCCGCGGCGGACCCGCGCCCATCGTGGTGCAACCGTCGAAGACCTTCGACGACCCATCCCGCGGCCGGAAGCAGGCCGCCGCCCAACCCATAGGAGTCCAGACGATGAACAGCGGCACGGAGACCGACATCCTCAGCGCGCTCGACGCGCAGGTCCGCGCGCAGCAGGTGCTCAGCCAGGTGCATCAGCAGTTCCAGCTCAACCAGCGCGACTACATCCAGCTGCTCGATGCGCTGATGACCCGGCAATGCAGCCTGCTCGAGAAATTCCAGGGCAGCCCGCAGCTGTCGGCGGTGGTTTCCAGCCTCAGCCAGAGCTTCCAGCTGCTGGACAAGAACCAGGAGCTCTACCACATCAACCATGGCCACTATTTCGACAACCAGCAGGCCCTCATCGGCGAGGCCCCGCGTGCCGGCCGTGTGAGCGCCGCCGCCGTCCAGCACGCGCCTTTGCAGGCACTGACGCTGCACGAGCCTGCCGTCGAGGCGGGGCCCGCCGCGCGGGCTCAGCCGGCTCGCCCCGTCCAGCCGGTGGAGCAGCCATCCCCGGCCCGCACCGCCGCTGCGGCCCATACGGCGCCTGCCGCGCTGGCGCCGGTGCATGCGCCGAAGGCCAGCCTGCCCGAGGGCGCCGCGACGCGCGCCGCGGCCCCGGCCGCGGTGCCGGCCCAGCCGCAGCCTGCCCCTGTGCAGGTTCCCGCCACCCAGGCCGCCGCCATGGCGCCCGCCCAGCCCGCCGCGCCGGCGCGCGAGCTCAGCGCCGAGGACCAGGCGCTGGTCCGCCGCTTCGAGGCCGTGACCCATGAGGACCTGGTGCGCCAGATCGTCGCCATCGTCAGCGACCGCACCGGGTACCCGGCCGACATGATCAACGAGGAGATGGACCTCGAGGCCGATCTCGGCATCGACTCGATCAAGCGGCTGGAGATCTTCGGCGCCATGTTCGACCAGCTCTCGGCCAACGTCTCGTACTTCCAGGACGCCGAGCAGCACAAGGACATGGAGACCTTCGACATCGACGCGTTCAGCAACATCCGCAAGATGGCCATCTTCTTCAAGGACACCATCGCCGAGCTGCTGGACCATCTCAAGAGCGGCCGGCCGCTGCCCTCCGCGACGGCCAAGGACGCGAAAGAAGAGCCCGCCGCGAAGCCGCCGCAGCAGCAGCCCGCGCACGCCGCTGCCGGGCAGCTGCGGGAGACACCACCATCCGAGGCGCCACCCTTGCGCAACCTCGGCTTCGTGACCAGCACGCGTGCGCTGGGCGAGGAGCACGACGCAAAAAAATCTTCAGCTGATCCGCGGGAAGACGCATCTGCCCCGGCTCAGCGCTTGACGTCA
>SCTQ01000225.1 GCA_004322345.1 Aquabacterium sp.
CCTGCGGTGCTCGGACTTTGGGTCGGGGGTCGAACTCGCTACGCGGCTGCGCCGCTGCGCTCGGACACACGCCCCCCAGTCAGATGACGAAGCGCGCTGCGCGCGCGACCCAAAGTCCTGCGCTCCTCGGCGAGGCCAACGGGGACCCCGGAAAACCTGACGGCGTCTCGACAGACGACGGGCCCTGCGTGCCCTCGCCGAGCCGGTGCGGACCTTGGTGCGGTGAAGCTCTTTGGAGAACCGTTTGACGGTGCCAGCTCTGCGAGGACGCGCAGCGTCCGTCGTCAGCCACGAACCGGGGCCTGCAAACGGGGCCCCGTTGGCCTCGCCGAGGAGCGCAGCGGCTTGGGTGGCACGCGCAGCGTGCTTCGTGATCTGACCCGAAGGCGTTGTCTGAGCGCAGCGGCGCAGCCGCGTAGCGAGTTCGCCTTCGCACCCAAGACGCGAGCACCGCAGGGGATCGCCCGTGACCACGGGCGACGAGGACGTCGGGGTGTGTTCTTTGCCTACTTTCTTGCACAAGCAAGAAAGTAGGTCGGCCGCCGGGCCGAACTCCCGGCGCAGGGCAAAGATCAGAACGGGACCACTGCAAGCCGCTCAATCGACGAGCAACGAGCAACGAGCAGCGGGCAACTCAGCGCTCGTTCATCACGACCCCCACCACCTTCGTCCGGCAAGTCCCCAAGGCCCCGATCACCCCATTCATCGCCGCAATCCTCGACCGCCCCTTGCGCCCCACCGCAATCGCCGACCCGCAGCGAGCCGCAATCACGCGCGCATCGGCGCCACGCGTGAAGGCCGGCGTATCGACGACGACGTGATCGAACTTCGTCAGCAACTCCTGCATCAGCAAGGCGAACGCCGGCCGCTGCAGCAGTTCCATCGGATTCGGCGGCACCGTGCCCACCGGCATGACGAACAAGCTGGGCAGGTCCGGCACCGCCTGGATCGCATTGGTCCCCGTGCGCCCCGCCAGCGCGCTGCTCAGCCCCGCGCTGCCGTCGATGCCGAACACGCTGTGCTGCCGCGGCGTGCGCATGTCCGCGTCCACCAGCAAGGTGCGCCCACCCACCTGGCTGAAGGCCACGGCGAGGTTGGCGGCGAGGAAGGTCTTGCCGTCGCCCACGTCGGGACTGACGACGCCCACCGCATGGCCGCCGCGCTGGGGCTCGGCTTCGGCGGACATGGCCACCTGGCTGCACAGGTCGCGGAAGACCTCGGCCTGGGCGCTGAAGGGGTCGGAGGCCACCACCAGCTCGGGACTGTGCTTGCCGCGGTCCTGCGGGGCATAGGGATAGTGGAACTGCTGGGACAACGCCCACAGCACGTCGTCCTCGCTGGCCAGCTTGAGCGCCACGGCGGCCTCGCCGAAGCGCAGCTCGTGCTCGCGCTGGTAGAGCACGATGCGGCTGACCTGCACGTCGCTGAGGTTGCGCACGCTGCGCAGCAGGTCGCCCATCGAGCGGTCGTGCACGCTGCCGGGCTGGGTGGCGTCCTCGCCGCGGCTGGGGGAGGAAGACGAAGGATGGGAGTGTTGGGATATGCGCATGGTCCGGTCCGTTCGATGTGAGCGTGCAGCGCGCCGTCAGCGCATCGCGGGGCGGAAGAGGCCGCCGAGGATGCGCGCCTTCGCGCCCGAAGCACCTGACGCCCGCGCCTCACTTGGCGTGCCGGACGCGGCCTGCAATCTGGCGTGCGGCAGCACCACCAGCAAGGGTTGCCGCAGCAGGTCGACGACGTCCTCGACGGTGCGCATGCGGCGGTCGTTCATCTCGCGCAGCAGCACCGCGGCCACCGCGAGCAGGCTGCCCAGCACCAGCGAGGCGGCCAGGCTGTTGCTCAGCTTGGGCCACGAGGCCATCGCCGGCGGCGTGGCCTGGCGCAGCACCGAGACGTTGGTCTGGGTGATGCGGCTCTCCAGCCCGGTCTGGCGCGCGCGCTGCTGCACGGCGTCGTAGGCCTGGCGCGCGTTCTCGACATCGCGCTGGAGCACCGTCGCCTCGTCGCGCAGCCGCGTCAGGCGCAGCACCTTGGCGCGCTGCTCGTCCAGCAGGGCCTTGATCTGGGCCTCGCGCGAGCGGTTGATCTGGCTGTTGGCGCCCAGGCCGGCGGCCACGCGACGGCGCTCGGCGTCGATCTGGGTGCGCAGCGTCGCGATGCCGTTGCGCACGTCCAGCACCTGCGGATGCTCCTCGCCCAGGCGCTGGCTCAGCTCGCCCAGGCGCAGCTGCTGGCGCTGCAGCTCGGCGCTCAGCGCGGAGACGGCGGGGTGGTCGGATACGTCGGTGGTGCGCTCGGGGTGCGTGCCGGCCTGGCGCTCGCGGCTGCTGGAATCGGCCGCCGTGGCCTGCAGGCCGACGAGCTGCGAAGACAGCTCGGCCAGACGCATGCTCTCGACGTCCAGGCGCTCGTCGGAGACGACCACGCCGTTGGCCTGCTGGTAGGCGGACAGCCGCGCCTGCGCGTCCTCCAGCGTGTTGCGCAGCTGGACGGCGCGCTCGTCGAAGAAGCTGTTGAGGTTGCGCGCCGGCTCCACGCGCAGCTCCAGCGTGGTGTCGATGTAGCCGCGCACGAAGGCGTTGGTGACGTTGGCCGCCAGGCGCGGATCCAGCGCGGTGAAGGTGATGGTCATCACGCCGGACTCGCGCGTGGGCTGCACGTCCAGCTTGCGCAGCAGCTCGTCGGTCAGCCAGGACTCGAAGTCGCCCTGGCCGTTGGTGGCCTTCTGCCAGTCGCTGCGCAGCTTCTCGTCGCGGTCCAGGCCCAGGATGGAGATGGCGCGGCGTGCGACACGTTCGCTTTGCACGAGGTCCATCTGCGTGGCCATGTAGCCGGTGGTCATCATGCTGCCCAGCACGGTTCCGGCCAGCGGGTCGGGCGAACGCATGTCCACCAGCACCGAGGCCGTGGCCTTGTACTGCTTGGGCTGCAGCAGGCTGGCCGTCACAGCCAGCACGACGATGGCGGTCAGCACCAGCGCGGCCAGGCGCCAGCGCGCGCGCAAGACCTGGATGAAACGGGCGATGGACATGGCGGTGGTACTCCTCTGTCTCGTCTTGCAAGGGGCTCAGCCGCGCGGCTCCACCCGCAGGTGGTAGGCGGCGAACAGCGAGTCGCGGAACTTGGCTTCGCCGAAGCGGCGGTCGGCCTCGGCGCGGGCGGCCGCGCCCATGCGCTGGCGCAGCTCGGGCGAGTCGATCAGCTTCGCGATGCAGCCGACGATCTCGCGCTCCGACGTGCACAGGAAGCCGGTCTCGCCGGGGCGGATCACGTCGCGGTGGTAGGGCGTGTCGACGGCCACGCAGGGCAGGCCCACGGCCATGGCCTCCACCAGCAGCGAGGGGAAGCCGCGGCTGCCGCCCGGCGCCAGGTAGACCCACCCCGCGGCCAGGCGCTGCGCGCGCTCGGCGGCGCTGCGCACCGGGAACACGCCCACCTGCGCGGCCTTCAGCCGCACCATCGATCCCTGGTCCGCGGTGCCGATCCAGTTGAAGCCCAGGCCCAGGTCCTCGCCGCCCAGCAGCACCGCCAGCTGGGCGAAGAGCTCGGCGCTGCGCGGGTTGTTGAACTGGTTGCCGGTGACCACCAGCGGACGCCGCGCCTCGTTGCGCTCGACCTCGAAGAACTCCGGGCCCACGGGCGTCTCGACCAGGTCGATGCCCGGCTGCAGCGGCAGCGCGGGGCGCTGCGGCGTGTCGTCGGACGCGGTGATCAAGCGCAGCAGGGTGCCGGTGTCCACCAGTGGTCCATAGGAAGCCGAGCCTCGCGGCGCGTAGTGCAGCGCCACCTCGACACCCGTGCGCTTCGCGGCCCAGGCGCCGATGAGGCAGGGAAGCGTTCCGTGCAGCTGCACCGCGCGCACGGGGCCGGCGGCCAGCACCTCGCGGAAGGCTTCCAGCGCCCACTGCCAGCGCCGCAGCGGGTTGCGCGCGGCGGGCGTCAGCACCAGCTCGACGCTGTCGTGGAAGCGAGGCAACAGGTGGCGGAAGCGCAGGTCGTCGACCAGCACCACCGCCTGCTGCACCCCGCATTCGGCCAGGGCGCGCGTGGCCGGCCCCAGGAAGCCAAAGACTTCATCGGTCACCCGCCCCACCAGATGCACCACCCGGCCATCGGCCTGTGATGCAGTCCAAGGCTCCGCACGTCGCATACAGCACTCCTACAAACCTCTTGGTCTGCTGCGCGGCCCGACCATGCAGCGGCGCTGCACGGCTCTCCCCAGATTCGTTCTTCTCTATCCGTCCCTTCGTGGCACCGCGGCTCTTCAGCGCGCGCCGTCACGTGCCACGACCACACCCACGGTCTTGAACAGGATGCGCAGGTCCAGCCACATCGAGCGCTGCTCGACGTAGGAACGGTCCAGCGCCACGCGTTCTTCGTAGGTGGTGTTGTTGCGCCCGCTGACCTGCCACAGGCCGGTCATGCCGGGGCGCACGCTCAGGTAGTGCCAGCGCACGCCGCCGTAGCGCTTGAGTTCGCCGACGGTGATGGGGCGCGGGCCCACCAGGCTCATCTCGCCGCGCAGCACGTTGAACAGCTGCGGCAGCTCGTCGAGGCTGGTGCGGCGCAGGAAATGGCCCACCGGCGTGATGCGCGGGTCGTGGGTCAGCTTCTGGTCCTTCTCCCACTCGGCACGCGCCGCAGGGTCGTCGCGCAGCAGCTCGGCGAGCATGCGCTCGGCGTCGCGCGCCATGGTGCGGAACTTGAGGCAGCGGAAGAGCTTGCCGTCGCGCCCGACGCGGTAGTGGCCGAAGAACACCGGCAGTCCGTCGCGCTTCCAGATCATCCAGGTGACCATCAGCAGCAGCGGGCTGAACATCAGCAGCAGCGCGAGGGCGCCCAGCTGGTTCAATCGCAGGCTCAGGGCATCGGCGAACGCGCTCTTCGCGTCGGCCTGTTCACGTGCCCACATCGACTCGGAAACGTACAGCGCAGCGTTCATGGCCGCCTCCCATAGCAAGACCAGACTCAGTGTTTCCACTGAGCAAGGAGTGGGCCAATGAAACCTTTGGAAAAACTCTCGTGCCCCCCGGGCGGGGGACACGCCAGGCCGCGGGCGGGCAGGTATGCGAGGGCACACCATGCGATGCCGCGCGTGGGCCGCAAGCCGCTTCCTCCTAGATGGACATGGTGTCCGACGGCGGGCTGCGCCGCGATACGCGGCGACGCGTCGCCGCGCATGCCGCACGGCTGAAGTCCCCCGTGTGTATGGGGGTCGGGCGTGAGGCCCGCAGCATGTGCACGAGCCCGTGGCGCAGGCGGCGCGCAATCCTGGGGCGAGGGCCTGCGCACCGCGGCGCGGCGCCCGCACTCATGCGGGTCCGCGCTGCGCGCTCAGGAGAAGCCGTCCGCGTCGAAGTCCTTGAAGTCTTCGTCGTCTTCCTGACACTGCCACGGCGAGCCGCCGCCTTCCGCCGCCTCGCGCATCAGCTCGATCTGCTGGCGCAGCGCCTCGATCTCACGCGCCCAGTAGGCCTCGGTGCCGAACCAGGGGAAGGCGGCGGGGAAGGCCGGGTCGGCCCAGCGCCGCGCCAGCCAGGCGCCGTGGTGCAGCAGGCGCAGGGTGCGCAGCGGCTCGATCAGCGCCAGCTCGCGCCAGTCGAACTCCTGCATGGACTCGTAGCCGTCGAGCAGTGCGGCCAGCTGGCGCTGGCGCGTGGGCGGGTCGCCGGCCAGCAGCATCCACAGGTCCTGCACGGCCGGGCCGGTGCAGGCGTCGTCCAGGTCGACGAAGTGCGGGCCGGCCTCGGTCCACAGCACGTTGCCGACGTGGCAGTCGCCGTGCAGGCGCAGGGTGCGCAGGTCGGGGATGCGGTCGAAGGCGGCCTGGGCCAGGTCCAGCGCCTCGTCGGCCGCGGCGCGCCAGGTGGCCGACAGCGTGGGCGGCAGGATGTCCTGCTCGACCAGCCAGTCGCGTGCCCCGCGGCCGGTGGCGGCCACCGACAGCTGCAGGCGGTGCGCGAACGGCTGCCGGCGGCCCACGCCGTGCAGGCGGCCGATGAAGCGGCCGATCCAGGTCAGGACCGCGGGGTCCTCCAGCTCCGGCGCGCGGCCGCCGCGGCGCGGGGCCACGGCCAGGCGCAGGGGGGCGGCAGGCGTGCCGTCGGCGCGCAGCAGGGACACGCGCGCCAGCGTGGGCGGCTGGCCCAGCAGCTGGGTGTGGGCGGCGCGGTCGCTTGCGCCTTGCAGCACCAGGGGCGCCACCACCGGCACCTCGGCACGCACCAGTTCGGCGGCGAAGGCGTGCTCCTCCAGGATCTGCGCATCGCTCCAGCGGCCGTCGCGGTAGAACTTGGCCACCACCGCCGAGCCGTCCTCCAGGTGCAGCTGGAAGACGCGGTTCTCGTAGGAGTTCAGCTGCAGCAGCCGGCCGTCGCCGCGCAGGCCTGCGGCGTCTAGCGCGGCGAGCACGGCATCGGGGGTCAGGTCGGCGTAGGGGGTGGCGGACATCGCTGGAAGCCAAACAAAAAAGCCCCTGACCGCTTCGGGATCAAGGGCTGGGAGGCACGCCTGGACAGGCGCGGGCCAGTGTATAGCAGCGGTGCGGGCCCTCAGGCTGCGCGGCTCCTCGGGCCTTCGGCGCTGCGGATCTGCCCGGGATGGATGCGCGATGGCTTGCGGGTGAAGTAGTGGCCGGGCGGCGTGCCGTAGGCCTGCATCCAGACCTTGCTGAAATGGGCCGAGTCGCAGAAGCCGGCGGCCAGCGCGATCTCGGTCAGCGTCATCGGCTTGCCGTACAGGCGCGCGGCGGCGCGGATCTTCATCGACTGCAGGTAGCGCCGCAGCGACAGGCCCATCTCCTGCGAGAACAGGTGGGACAGCCGGTCCACCGACAGGCAGGCGACTTCGGCCAGGGTGTCGATCGAGCAGGCAGGGTCGCGGTCGGCGCAGACCAGCACGCGCTGGATGCGCGCGTCCGCCGGGCCGGGATCGGGCAGCGCGCAGGCGGCCAGGCTCAGCGTCAGCTCGTAGAGGTCGCGGCAGGCCGCGTCGTCCAGCACGCCCTGCTGGAAGCCGTGCAGCATGGGCAGCACGGCGGCGAAACGCTCGACGGCCAGCGGGCGCAGGCCGGGGTCGGGCAGGCGGCTGAAACGGCGGAACAGGGCATGCGTGCCTTGCATGTCCAGGCAGGCGAAGGCGACGTCCCGCGACCACAGGCTGTGCGCCACGTAGGGCCGCATGACGACCGCCTGGTGGCGCCGCCTGCGCCCGGCGGCCTCCAGCTCGAAGCCGCGCTCGTCCAGCGCCAGCAGCAGCACGGCGGCATGGCGGCAGGTGCTGAGGTCGGCGCCCGCGCTGGAGAACAGGAAGCCGTCGCGCAGCACGTGGATGCGGTTGCGCGGCCGCGTGCCCGCGCCTTCGGGCATCAGGCCGGGCAGCGTGCCGGTGCCGGGTTCACTCTTGAGCAGCGGGTGCATGGGGGTCTTCGTTGAGGGCGACGTGCAGGCGCGTCGGCGTGCCGTCGCGCCAGACGTCCATCTCGATCTCGGCCTGCTGCATCACGGCGACCATCGAGCCCTCGTCGACGGCGGCCATGGCCGGGGTGTCCAGCGAGTACAGCCGGTCACCGGCGCGCAGCCCCATGCGGTCGTAGACCCCGTCGGCAAGCACCTGGCGCACGACGTAGCCGCCGCGCGGGTCCGGGCTGATCCAGACCTCGCGCAGGAAGGCCTGGGCGGCCATCGGGCGGGAAGTCGTCAGCGTGGCGGGATCGATGCCGGCGTTCAGCTCGTAGGTCTCGCGGCCGCCGGGTTCGGCGGGCGCCGCCATGGCGTGAGCGGTCGCCGTGTCGCGGGCCGCAGGCCGCGGTGGCGCGAGCGTGGGCGGGTTCGCGCGCGGCACGGCGGGATCATGCGGCGCGGGCACGGGCGCGGCCGCGTGCGATTGCGCCGCGACATCCGGATCCCGGCGCCCGTACTGCCATGCCAGTTGCACCAGCAGGCCAGCCAGCGCCGCGCCGGCCACCAGGCGATAGACCGCCTGGCGCCTGCGCGAGGGAAGCTTGTCGAAGTGAAGCGGCCGGCTCATGACTGCCCAGTCTGTATCCAGGCGGACACCTCCGCGTCGGAGGAAGTCCGCAAGGGGAAGTCACGGGGTCACGAAGCTCTTCAGCCAGTCCATCGTCGCCGGCAGGGCCCAGTTGCCGCTGCCGTACTGGTAGTTGGGATCGAGCGCCAGCACGCCCGTGCACTGCGCGCCGTAGGTGCCCAGCCCCATGAAGCAGTGGTCGGCGTAGAGGTCCACCGTGTTGTAGTCCTTGACGATGGCCCAGCCCGCGCCGTTGCCCTGGAAGCACGAGGTCGGGCTGCCGCTGCACTTGATGCCGGTCACCAGCTCGGCCTGCGAGCGCGCGATGGCTTCGGTGCCGCCGACGAACATGTCGCGCTCGCCATTGATGATGCGCAGCCGGCTGCCCGGCTGGCTGTGCTTGCCGTTGGCGATGCAGGACTGCAGGTTGTAGGCGATCGTGTAGGTCGAGCCCGTGCCCTGCCCCATCGAGGCCCGGATGCGCGAGTCATAGTTGCGCGACAGCACCGAGATGATCGAGCCCTGGCTCAGGCCGCCGGTGACGATGCCCTTGGAGCAGTCGGCCTTGGCGCGCGAGCACAGCTTGGCGATCGCGCTGTTGGCGTTGGCCGGGTTGAAGATGCATTTGGCGCGCGTGCCGATGGTGCCGCAGCTGCCGAAGCTCGCGTTGTCGTACTGGACCGTGGCGGCGACGAAGCCGCGCGCCACCGCGGCGTTCACCGCGGCCGAGGCCCAGACGCCGTTGTAGCTCTCCCAGGTGCCGCCGACGTGCACGTAGACGGGGTACTTGCCTGACCCGCTCGGCTCCTTGCCGGAGATGCTGTAGGACGAGCTGCAGGCCGAGGTGCTGCCGCCTCTGTAGGTCATGGTGAAGCTGGTCTGCGCGGCGGCCAGGCCGCATGCGGCGGCCAGCGCCAGGGCCAGGCCCCGGCGCAGGATGTTGATGACAAGTCTCATGGGGTCTCTCCAATGCTGCTTTGGTTCGTTCTCGTGCGGCCCGCGGGGGAGCCGGCGGCGGGATGCATGGCCATGCGCAGCGGCATTGTTCGACCGCAACTTCGGGGCGCCTTGTACCGAGCCGCTAAGTTGCAGCGGCCCGGCTCGGGAATTTCCCCGGTGTGCATGGTGCGGGGCATCGGGCCCGGCTCCCCGTGCGCTGCGCGGGGGGCAGGCTCGACTTCTCAGGGGGTGACGAAGGTCTTGAGCCAGTCCATCGTGGCCGGCAGCGCCCAGGCACCGGTGCCGGACTGGTAGTACGGGTCCACCGCGGCCACGCCCGTGCACTGCGCGCCGTAGGTGCCCAGGCCCATGAAGCAGTGGTCGGCGTAGAGGTCCACGGTCTGCACGTCCTTCACGATGTACCAACCCGATCCGTTGCTCTGGAAACAGGACTGCGCGCCGATGCCGCAGCTGATGCCGGTCACCGCCGCGGCCGAGTTGGCGGCGGTGGTCTGCGTGCCGCCGACGAACATGTCGCGCTCGCCGTTGATGATGCGCAACCGGCTGCCGGGCTGCGTGTGCCCGCCGTTGTTCATGCACGCGGCCAGGTTGTAGCCGCTGTAGTAGGTGCCGGTGCCCTGGCCCATCGAGGCGCGGATGCGCGAGTCATAGTTGCGCGACAGCACCGAGATGATCGAACCCTGGCTCAGGCCGCCGGTGACCACGCCCTTGGAGCAATCCGCCTTGGCGCGCGAGCACAGCTTGGCGATCGCGCTGTTGACGTTGCCGCCGTTGAAGATGCACTGCGCACGCTGGCCGATGGTCGAACAGGTGCCGAAGCTGCCGTTGTCGTACTGGATGGTCGCGGCGATGAACCCGCGCGCCACCGCCGCGTCCACGGCGGCCGAGGCCCAGGCGCCGTTGTAGGTCTCCCAGGTGCCGCCGACGTGGATGTAGACGGGGTACTTGCCCGAGCCGCTGGGCTCCTTGCCCGAGATGTTGTAGGTCGAGCTGCAGGCCGAGGTGCTGCCGCCCTTGTAGGTCATGGTGAAGCTGGTCTGCGCGAGGGCCAGGCTGCAGGCGGTGGTGAGCGCCAGGGCCATGCCCGTGCGCCAGAGTTTGCGGATAAGTTTCACGAAGGACTCCAATGCTGCTGCGTTGATGCGTTGATCCGCCGGCCAGAGCGGGCCGGATGGGGACGTGTGCATGGCCATGCGCAGCGGCATTGTTCGAGGCGGCCCCGGGGGCGGCCTTGTACCGGGAAGCTAAGTTCGAAGGGGCAGCAGCGGGGTTTTCCCCCGAGTGTCGTGAGTTGGAAGTTCGTTGAAGAAGAACGTCTGTCGAGATCAGCGTCAGGCAAGGCGCAAAGCACAGCAATGCCCCTAGGCATTGCGATCATTTGCAACGCCGCATGACGTTGATCTCGGCAGACTTGTTCAACGAACTTCCAACTCACGACACGAGCAGGCGGCTTCCGGGCGACAGCCTGTCGCAAGCTGCCAGTGCACTGGCAGCAAAGGGCATCGGACCTGCCCTTGGCCTTTCGCAAAGGCACTCCAGCTCTGCGCTTCGGCGGGCAAACCGGCCTCAAGAACGAGAAGAGCCCCGGGCAGCTTGCTGCGCGGGGCTCTTTGCGAAATCTTGGTGGCCTGGGGCGGAATCGAACCACCGACACGCGGATTTTCAATCCGCTGCTCTACCAACTGAGCTACCAGGCCTTGGGAGGTGCTTGTCCCGGACCATGGCCCGGAAAAGCCG
>SCTQ01000226.1 GCA_004322345.1 Aquabacterium sp.
ACGCTCTTCCGATCTGCTCGGAGGCCATGCATGGCCTGGGCATCCCGACCACGCGCGCGCTGTGCCTGGCCGTCAGCGACCTGCCCGTGCGGCGCGAGGCCCTGGAGAGCGCCGCCATCGTCACGCGCACCGCCCCCAGCTTCGTGCGCTTCGGCCACTTCGAGCACTTCGCCTTCAGCGCCCCCGATCCGCAGGCGCTGCGCAGGCTGGCCGACCACGTCATCGCCACGCAACTGCCGCACTGCGCCGACGCACCGCGACCCTATGCCGCGCTGCTGCAGGAAGTCGTGCAGCGCACCGCCAGGCTCGTCGCGCAATGGCAGGCCGTGGGTTTCTGCCACGGGGTGATGAACACCGACAACATGTCCATCCTGGGCCTGACCATCGACTACGGTCCCTTCGGCTTCCTCGATGCCTACGACCCCGGCCACATCTGCAACCACAGCGACGACCGCGGCCGCTACGCCTACGGCAACCAGCCGCAGATCGCCTGGTGGAACCTGCACGTGCTGGGTGCGGCAATGAGCACGCTCATCGGCGAGGCGGACGAGGTCAAGGCGGCGCTGGAGACCTTCCAGGGCGAATTCGCACGCGCGATGGGCGCGGCCTGGCAGGCCAAGTTCGGCCTGCGCGAGCTGGGAGACGAGGCCGGCGAGGTCATCGACGGCGTGTTCAAGCTGCTGGCCGCCGGACGCGTGGACTACAGCATCTTCTTCCGCCGCCTGGCCGACTTCTCCACTGCCCCGCAAGCCGGCAACGCGGCCGTGCGCGACCTCTTCCTCGACCGCGAGGCCTTCGACGCCTGGGCAGTGCGTTATGCCGCGCTGCTGCGGGCCCAGGGTAGCGAGGACGGCGCACGCAGCCTGGAAATGAAACAGGCCAACCCCAGATACGTCCTGCGGAACCATCTGGCCGAAACCGCGATCCGAAGCGCCCGCGAGGGCGACTTCTCGGAAATCGAGCGCCTGCTGCGCCTGCTGGAGCGTCCTTACGACGAGCACCCCGGCTTCGAGGCCTACGCAGGCTTCCCGCCCGACTGGGCGCAATCGCTGGAAGTATCTTGTTCATCATGAGCCACGACGACGACTCCTCCCGCAAGGTGCAGAAGACCGAAGCGCAATGGCGCGAGCAACTCGACCCGATGCAGTTCGAGGTCACCCGCCACGCCGCCACCGAACGCGCCTTCACCGGCCGCTACTGGGACCATTTCCAGGAGGGCGTCTACAAGTGCGTGTGCTGCGGCGCGCCGCTGTTCGCCTCCGACACCAAGTTCGACGCCGGCTGCGGCTGGCCCAGCTACTTCCAGCCGATCAACGGCGAGATCGTCGAGCGCATCGTCGACAGGAGCCACGGCATGGTGCGCATCGAGGTGCGCTGCAAGGACTGCGGCGCCCACCTGGGCCACGTCTTCGACGACGGCCCCGAACCCACGGGTGAGCGCTACTGCATCAATTCCGCGGCGATAGACTTCAAGCCCGCCGAAGGCTGAGCGCGTCCCGCGCCCGCCTGCCCTGCCCCCACACCGCGCCGCCCGCTGCCCACATGAAGCTGTTGCTGGACTTCCTGCCCATCCTGCTGTTCTTCCTGGCCTACCACTGGGGCGGCAGCCACAAGGAGGCCACCGCGGCCTTCCTGACCCAGCACTTCGGGGCCTACATCTCCGGCGGTGCGATCAAGCCCGACCAGGCGCCGGTCTTCCTGGCCACGCTGGTGGTGATGGTCGCGGCCATCGCGCAGATCAGCTACATGAAGGCGCGTGGCCACAAGATCGACAAGATGCTGTGGGTGTCCTCCGGCCTGGCCGTGGGCCTGGGCGCGCTGACCTTCTGGCTCAACAACGACGCCTTCATCAAGTGGAAGCCGACGCTGATCTACTGGGCGATGGGCGGCTCCATGCTCTTCGCCTGGCTGTTCGCCCGCAAGAACCTGATCCGCGCCGTGATGGGCGAGCAGATCCAGCTGCCCGAGCAGACCTGGTCGCGCCTGAACCTGATGTGGATGAGCTTCCTGATCCTGCTGGGGGCGGCCAACCTGTACGTGGCCTTCCACTACTCCAACGACACCTGGGTCAACTTCAAGACCTTCGGCATCATCGGCGCGATGCTGGTGTTCACCGTGATCCAGGGCGTCTACATCAGCCGCGCCGCCGACCCCGAGGCCGAAGCGCAGGCCGGCGTCAAGTGAGCACCGCGATGCACGGCCACGCTCCACCGGCCCGGCCCCAGGGCGCCAGCAGCGCCGAGGTGCAAGCCGCGCTGGCCTCGGCTTTCGCCGGCGCGGACATCACGGTGACGGACGACAGCGCCTCGCACGCCGGCCATGCAGCCGCAGGCGAAGGCACGCATTTCTCGGTGCGCATCGTCAGCCCGCGCTTCGCCGGCCTGTCCCGCGTAGCGTCACATCGCCTTGTGTATGATGCCTTGCGCCCCTTGATCGAGCGCGGGATCCACGCTCTGGTCATCGATACGGCCACGCCGTGACCACCGGTCGCAGCACGACACCACCTGTTTCTTCTCCTTGGTTTCAACCGCATAGCCGCCTTGCCATTCGCGGCGCACCCGCGCGTGGGTCACGCTCAATAAAGAGGATTCCTGCTTCCATGAACAAGATGAAACTCGCCCTGGTCGCCACGGGCGCCGCCGTGCTGCTGTCCAACGCAGCCCTGGCCCAGAACATCGCCGTGGTCAACGGCAAGCCCGTGCCGCAGGCGCGCGTCGACGCCCTGGTGTCCCAGGTCGCCAAGCAGGCCCAGCCCGGCCAGCCGCCGATGACCCCCGAGCAGAAGGCAGAGCTGCAGAAGCAGGCCCGCGACCAGGTCGTGCTGCGCGAGATCTTCACGCAGGAAGCCCAGCGCCGCGGCCTGCAGAAGTCCCCCGACTACCTGCAGCAACTGGAACTCAGCCGCCAGGGCCTGCTGATCCGCGCCCTGTTCCAGGACGAGGAAGCCAAGCGCAAGATCAACGACACCGACCTGAAGGCCGAGTACGACCGCCTGCGCGCCCAGGCCGATGCCAAGGAATATCGCGCCCGCCACATCCTGGTGGAGACCGAGGACGCCGCCAAGAAGCTGATCGCCCAGCTCAAGGCCGGCGCCAAGTTCGAGGAACTGGCCAAGAAGAACTCCAAGGACACCGGCTCTGCAGAGAACGGCGGTGACCTGGACTGGGCCGCCCCGACCAACTACGTGCCCGCCTTCTCCGCCGCGATGGTGAAGCTGCAGAAGGGCCAATTGACCGACGAGCCCGTGAAGACCGAGAACGGCTGGCACGTGATCCGCCTGGACGACGTGCGCGAGACCCAGTTCCCGCCCTACGAGGACGTCAAGCCCCAGCTGGAGCAGCGCCTGAAGCAGGTGCGCAGCGCCGAGTTCGTCGAGGACCTGAAGAAGAAGGCCAAGACGGACTACAAGTTCTCCACCGAGCAGCATTGATCCGCGGCCCGGCCGCCGGAATGGATAAGGGGCGCAGTGCGCCCCTTTTTCGTTCCTGCCCCCACGCGCTTCAGGCCCGCAGCCGCCAGTACAGCCACGCCTGCAGCAGCCCGATCAGCACAGGCTGGTGCAGCATGTAGAAGCTCAGGCTCCAGCGCCCCAGGCCGGCGAGCGCGCGGCCACCCGGCGGCAGGCTGCCCGCCAGCAGCGCCGGGCGCTTGAGGAGCTCCCGGGTCGCGGCCAGGCCCCACCACATCACGCCCAGCCAGGGCAGCAGCGGCACGTAGTCCTCGGTCTGCGGCTTGCGCGTGACCAGTCCGGTCCAGTTCAGCCACGGCGAGTCGAACACCGGATGCTGGACGAACTGCGGCAACAGCAAGGCCAGCGCGCCCAACGGGAACAGCCATCGCCCCAGCGGCGCGCTCAGGCGGGCGACGATCAGCATCAGCGCCATCGCGTGCAGCACGCCGAAGTAGATGAAGCGCGGACCGAACATCCACCAGCTGCCCGCGCTGACCAGCGCCGCGCAGCCGACGATCTGGGCCCAGCGCCTCCAGAAGCGCCGCCAGCTCTGCCCCTGGTGCGTAGCCACTGCCTGGCCGGCACCGGCGCACAGCAGGAAGAGGGACAGGATGCAGGTGCGCTGCACGATCCACAGCGGGTCCGTATAGAAACGCGTGTCCAGCAGGCGGTGGATGAAGAGGTCGAAGCAGAAATGGAAGCCCGCCATCCACACCAGCGCGAAACCGCGCAGGGCGTCGAGGCGGTCGTAGCGACTGGAGGCAGCGGTCGGATCGGGCGGAGCAGCGGTCTTGGCCATGTTGCGACAATAACGCCATGACCGCCTCCCGCCACGCCCTGGAGCTGCTCGCTCCAGCCAAGAACGCCGACATCGGCATCGAAGCCGTGAACCACGGGGCCGACGCCGTCTACATCGGCGGCCCGGCCTTCGGCGCGCGCACCTCGGCCGCCAACGAGGTGGCCGACATCGAGCGCCTGGCCAGGCACGCCCACCGCTACGGCGCCCAGGTCTTCGTCACGCTCAACACCATCCTGCGCGACGACGAGCTCGAGCCCGCGCGCCACATGGTGCGCCAGGTCTGGGAGGCCGGCGCCGACGCGCTGATCGTGCAGGACATGGGCCTGCTGGAGCTGGACCTGCCGCCCATCCAGCTGCACGCCAGCACCCAGTGCGACATCCGCACCCCGCAGAAGGCTCGCTTCCTGCAGGACGTGGGCTTCTCGCAGATCGTGCTGGCGCGTGAACTCACGCTGCCGCAGATCCAGGCCATCGCCCAGGCCACCACCTGCCAGATCGAGTTCTTCGTGCACGGTGCGCTGTGCGTGGCCTACAGCGGGCAGTGCTTCATCAGCCACGCCCACACCGGCCGCAGCGCCAACCGCGGCGACTGCTCCCAGGCCTGCCGCCTGCCCTACAACGTCAGCGACGCGCAGGGCCGCATCGTGGCCCACCAGCAGCACGTGCTGTCGATGAAGGACAACAACCAGAGCGACAACCTGCGCGCGCTGGTGGACGCCGGCATCAGCTCCTTCAAGATCGAGGGCCGCTACAAGGACATGGGCTACGTGAAGAACATCACCGCCCATTACCGCAGGCTGCTGGACGAGCTGATGGAAGGCCGCGACGACCTGCGCGCCGCGTCTTCCGGCCGCACGCGCTTCTTCTTCACGCCCGACCCGGACCGCAACTTCAACCGCGGCGCCACCGACTACTTCGTCAACGGCCGCCAGGACGACATCGGCGCCTTCGACACGCCCAAGCACGCCGGCCTGCCGGTGGGCCACGTGCTGAAGGTGGACAAGCCGGTGGGCAAGGCCGGCGCGGACTGGTTCGACGTGGAGACCACCACGCCGCTGCACAACGGCGACGGCCTGAGCTACTTCACGCTGCAGCGCGAGCTGATCGGCGTGCAGGTCAACCGCGCCGAGCCGGTGCCCGGCGCACGCGCCAGCGAGCCGAGCCTGCACGTCTGGCGCGTCTTTCCCAACGAGCCCGTCTCCACGCTCCCCGACCTGCGCGCCGGCACCGAGATCCACCGCAACCGCGACCACGCCTGGGAGCAGCTGCTGGCGAAGAAGTCCTCCGAGCGCCGCATCGAGGTGGACCTGCGCCTGCAGGACGCGCGCGACGGCCTGGCGCTGGAGATCACCGACGCCGACGGGATCCACGCCCGCGCCGAGCTCGCCTGCGACAAGCAGCCTCCCCAGCAGAGCGAACGCGCCGAAGCCGCGCTGCGCGAGCACCTGGGCAAGCTGGGCAACACGCTGTTCGAGGCGCGCAGCATCCGGCTGGAGACGCAGCAGCCCTGGTTCGTCCCCGCCTCCGCCGTCAATGCGCTGCGCCGCGACGCGGTGGCCGCGCTGGAAGCCGCCCGCGAACGTGCCCGCCAGCGCCCGCTGCGCGCCGCCGCGGTCGAGCCGCCGGTGGCCTACCCGGAGGACACGCTGAGCTACCTGGCCAACGTCTACAACCACAAGGCCCACGACTTCTACGCCCGCCACGGCGTGAAGGTGATAGACGCCGCCTACGAATCGCACGAGGAGCACGGCGAGGTCAGCCTGATGATCACCAAGCACTGCGTGCGCTTCAGCCTCAGCCTGTGCCCCAAGCAGGCCAAGGGCGTCATCGGCGTACAGGGCACGGTGAAGGCCGAGCCGCTGGTGCTGGTCAACGGCCGCGAGAAACTGACCCTGCGCTTCGACTGCAAGCCTTGCGAGATGCACGTTGTGGGCCGCATCAAGAAGTCGGTGCTCAACCAGCTGCCCGAGTCGCCGGTGAAGTTCTACCGCTCGCGCCCCCAGGGCTGATGCGCACGCTGCAGCTCAAGGTCAAGCCCAACGCGCGCGCCAGCGTGCTGGAGCAGCAGGCCGACGGGACCTGGCTGGCGCAGATCAAGGCGCCGCCGGTGGATGGCAAAGCCAACGAGGAACTGATTGCGCTGGTGGCCCGGCACTTCGGGGTGCGCAAGGCCCAGGTGAGCATCAGGAGCGGCGCGGGGGGGCGGATGAAGCTGGTGCAGGTGGAGGACTGAGAGTCAAGCTCAGGCCGGAACCGGTTGCGAGGTGCCGGCAGTACGGCTGCGCTCCACCTGCCCCACGAACTCCGCGATGCAAGCCGCCACCAGCTGCGGCTGCCGGCGCACCACCCAGTGCCCGGCCTCCGGCAGCTCGCGCCGCTGGTACTGTGGCACCGCGACCGCCAGGGCCTGGGCCACGGCAGGGCGCACGTAGCGGTCCTTGCACGCGACGACCAGTTGCACCGGCGCATGCGCGGGGCGCGGGCGCGGCTTCAGCATGCGGGGAAGGATGTTGGCGCGGTACAGCGCGATGCCCTTGATGCCGTCGCGCAGCTGGGTGGGGTTGGGTGCGCCGGTGACGCCCTCGGTCACGCGCAGGAACCAGGGCCACATCCAGGCCGTCAGCAGCAGCCAGACCAGCTCGGGCAGCAGCGGCAGGTGGAAGAGGAAGATGTACCAGGAGCTGAAGGCCTGGCCGATGCGCTGGCCCGGCGTGGGGCCCTGCGGCGCCGGCAGGCGGCTCCAGGCCGAGACGTGGTCCAGGCTGGGGCCGGAGATCGAGGTGTAGGACAGGATGCGGCCTTGCAGCCGAGGCGTGGTCACCGATTCCCAGCTGTGGATGGAGCCCCAGTCGTGGCCGACGAGATGGAAGCCGCGCCCGGGGATCACCGCCGAGGTCACGGCCTCCAGGTCGCCGACGAAATGCTCGATGCGGTAGGCCGCCAGGCCCCGGGGCGCATCCGATCGACCCGCGCCGCGGCAGTCGTAGGTGACGATGCGAAAGCGCGTGCCCAGCACCTGGCGCACGCCGTCCCAGACTTCGTGGTTGTCCGGGTAGCCGTGGACCAGCACGATGGCCGGCGCGTCCTTGGGGCCGCTGACCTGCACGGCCAGCTTCAGGCCGGCGGAGTCAACGGTGAGGTGGTCGACGGTCGGGACGAAGGGGCTGGAGGACATCGGGCAACGGGCAACGGGCAACGGTGGGCTGTATTGGATTTTCGCGGTCGGCCCAGCAGTCTAGGAGGCGTGCCACGCAGTGCTCAGGATGAAGCGCGACAAGAGGGAAACAGTTGCGACAGCATGGCGCACGGGCCGCCGCGCGCGCCCTGCTTGACCCAGCGCAAGCGGCCCCTGCCACTGGCGCCCGAGCATGCGCGCATGACACGCATCCTGCTCATCCAGGGCCATCCGGACCCCGATACCGCCCGTCTCGGCCGCCGGCTGGAAGACGCCTATGCGCAAGGCGCCGACGCGGCCGGCCACGAGCTGCGCCGCATCGACCTGGCCACGTTGGACTTCCCGCTGCTGCACAGCCAGGCCGAATGGCGAGGCGCCACCCTGCCCGCTGCGCTGGTGCCGGCGCAGGAGGCGATCGCCTGGGCCCAGCACATCGTCATCTTCTTCCCGCTGTGGCTGGGCGGCATGCCGGCCCTGCTCAAGGGCTTCCTGGAGCAGGTCGCGCGGCCCGGCTTCGCCATCGGCGAGCCCGACGCGACCCACCCCTACGGCCGCAAGCTGCTGGGCGGGCGCAGCGCACGCGTGGTCGTGACGATGGGCATGCCGGCGCTGGCCTATCGCTGGTACTTCCGGGCCCACAGCCTGAAGGCGCTGGAACGCAACATACTGGGCTTCGTCGGCATCGCGCCGGTGCACGAGACGCTGGTGGGGCTGGTGGACCGGCTGGGCGCAGAAGGCGTGCAGCGCTGGGCCGGCAAGCTGCACGCGCTGGGGCGCAGCGGCGCTTAAGGAAAATTTAGGCCCTCTGCCGTCGGGGCCGGCCGGCGCGGGTCATCGGCTTCGCGTATGCTGCGCGCCGATGAAAGTTAAGCAAGCGCTTGATTTAGTTACCGAGGCAGCGGACACCGTCCCCAGCGGCCGCGGTGCGCGCGCACGCGAGAACCTGCTGCGCGAGGCGACGCGCATCTTCGCGCTCAAGGGCTACGCCAAGGCCTCCACGCGCGAGATCTGCCAGGCTGCGGGCCTGAACGTGGCCTCCATCCACTACTACTTCGAGGACAAGCCGGGCCTGTACCGCGCGGTGCTGCTGCAGCCGCTGGTGAACGTCGGCGCGCAGCTGACGCAGCTCGACGACCCGGCGCTGCCGCTTGAACAGGCGCTGCACCAGCTGATGGGCGCCATCATCGGACCGCTGGCCGGCGACGACGAGGAATCCGCCTGGCAGACCCGGCTGCACCTGCGCGAGATGCTGGAACCCAGCGTCGGCTACAACGACCTGGTCGCGCAGTACGTCAGCCCCTTCCACGAGGCGCTGGTGGGCCTGCTGGCGCGCCATGTCGGCGCGCGGCGGCCGGACGTGGCGCTGCACCAGCTGGCCTTCGCGCTGGTCGCGATGGCCAACGACTACTGCATGTCGCGCGACTACATGAACTACCTCTGCCCCGAGCTGCTGGGCCGCCCCAATGCGGTGGCCCAGGTGCTGGAGCGCCTCGTGGGCTTCGGCTGCGCGTTGGTCGAGCACGAGGCACGCCGCCGCGCCGCGGCCAAGGCATCCAGGACAACAAGATCTCCCACCGGCACGAAGAAGCGCTGAGCCATACGGCGCACCCTTCCACCTTCACACGCTCGCATCCATGGGAAGCCATCTACTCCTACGCACCGCGCCGGCCCTGGCCTGCGCGCTGCTGCTCGGCGCCTGCGCCGTGCACACGCCGCCGGCCGTCATGCCGGCACCCCCTGCCGGCTGGCAGGCCGTCCTGCCCCACCAGGGCAGCCGCGCGGACCTCGCCCTCTGGTGGCAGCAGCAGGGCGACCCGCTGCTGCCGCAGCTGATCGACGAGGCCCAGGCCACCAATCCCACGCTGGCCCAGGCGCTGGCGCGGCTGCAGCAGGCGCGCGCCGCCTCACGCAATGCGTCGGCCGGGCTGTGGCCGTCGGTCAACGCCTCGGCCCAGGCCAACCGCGCCCGCGAGCCCTTCAGCTTCGGCTCGCCGGCCATCTCCAACACCGGCAGCGTGGCGCTGGACGCGCAGTGGGAGCTGGACCTCTTCGGCAACGTGCGCCACCAGGCCGCGGCCGAGCGCGCGCGCGCCGAGGCCGCCAGCTACGACTGGCACGAGGCCCGCATCAGCCTGGCGGCGGACGTGGCCCAGACCTATGTCTCCTTGCGCAGCTGCGAGGCGCTGGCCGAGGTCTATCGCCAGGAATCCGAATCGCAGGGCAAGACTTCGGACCTCACGCGCCGTACCGTGCAGGCCGGCCTGGAATCCCCCGCCAACGGCGACCTCGCCGACGCCGGCGCGGCCGAGGCCTCCACGCGCCTGATCGCCCAGCGCGCCGAATGCGATGCCCAGGTCAAGGCCCTGGTGCTGCTGACCGGCCGCGACGAGCCCGGGCTGCGCGCCGCGCTGGCGCCGCGCCAGGGCCTGCTGCCGCAAGCCCAGGGCCTGGCGGTGGAATCCGTGCCGGCCCAGCTGCTGCGCCAGCGTCCCGACCTGGCTGCCGCGGAGCGCCGGCTGGTCGCCGCTGCCGCCGAGGTCGGCGTGGCCGATGCCGCGCGGTATCCGCGCCTCACGCTCAGCGGCAACGTGGCACGCGCCGCCTACCACGGCGGCGGCGCCGAGCTGGAAGGCCTGCGCTGGGGCTTCGGCCCGAGCCTGGTGCTGCCCATCTTCAACGCCGGCCGGATCCAGGCCAACGTGGACGCCGCGCAGGCGCGCTACGAGGAGGCGCGCGCGGGCCTGGACCTGCAATTGCGCCAGGCCGTGCGCGAGGTCGAGGAAGCCCTGGTGCGCCTGGACGCCGCACGCCGCCGCGAGGCCGACGCCCAGCGCTCGGCCGAGGGCTTCCGCAAGTTCTTCCTCAGCACCCAGCAGCGCTGGCAGGTCGGCGCAGGCAGCCTGATCGAGATGGAAGACGCGCGCCGCCGCGCGCTGGCCGCACAGGCCACCTTGCTGGCGGTGCAGCGCGAGCAGGCGGCCGGCTGGATCACGCTCTACAAGGCCGTGGGAGGCGGCTGGACGCCGCAAGGCGTGCAGGCCGTCGCGGACAACGCGAACAACGCGGACAACGACAAGACGAAGGCGAACTGATGCAACCGAACCACCAACCTCACGAGGAGGCCAGGCAGGCCTCCCCCGGCTGGCCGCTGAAGCCGCTGGCCTGGGCCCTGGCCGTGGCCCTGCTGGGCAGCTGGCTGTGGACCCGCGATGGCGCCACGCTCGGCACGAACGCCGCCCAGGCCGCCGACGAGAAGGCCGCCAAGGACACGAAGGAGGCCAAGCCCAAGGCCGCGCTCACCGTGTCCGTCACCCAGCCCCAGCCGGCCGAATGGCCGCGCACCATCCCCGCCAACGGCAGCGTGGCCGCCTGGCAGGAGGCCATCGTCGGCACCGAGGCCGGCGGCCTGCGCCTGACCGAGGTGCGCGTCAATGTCGGTGACATCGTGCGGCGCGGCCAGCTGCTGGCCCAGCTGCAGAGCGAGACCATGTCCGCCGACCTGGCGGCCACCAAGGCCAGCCTGGCCGAAGCCGAGGCCCAGCGCGTCGAGGCGCATGCCAACGCCGAACGCGCACGGCTGCTGCAGACCACCGGCGCGCTCAGCGCCCAGCAGATCCAGCAATACCAGACGGCCGAACAGACCGCCAAGGCACGCGCCGACGCACTCAAGGCGCGGCTGACCGCCGACCAGGTGCGGCTGACGCAGACGCGCATCGTCGCGCCCGACGACGGCGTGATCTCCGCGCGCGTGGCCACCGTCGGCGCCGTGGTCCAGCCGGGGCAGGAGCTGTTCCGCCTGATCCGCCAGCAGCGCCTGGAGTGGCGCGCCGAGGTGCCGGCCGCCGACCTGGGCAAACTCAAGCCCGGCATGGCCGCCACCGTCACCACCGCCGGCGGCGGCAGCGTGCGCGGCAAGCTGCGCATGGTCGCGCCCACGGTGGATGCCGGCACGCGCAACGGCCTGGTCTACGTGGACCTGCCGCGCAACGATGCGGTGAAGGCCGGCATGTTCGCCACCGGCCAGTTCGAGGTCGGCGCCGCGCAGGCGCTGACCCTGCCGCAGACGGCCGTGCTGCAGCGTGACGGCTTCAGCTACGTCTTCCGCGTCGGCAGCGACGCCAAGGTGCTGCAGACCAAGGTGGGCATCGGGCGCCGCCTGAAGGACCGCGTCGAGGTGCAGGGCCTGGCGGCCGACGCCAGGGTCGTGGCCTCGGGCGTCGGCTTCCTGTCCGACGGCGACTCCGTGCGCGTGGTCGACGCGGCCCAGGTGAACGCGGCGGTGAATGCCTCCGCCGGCAACGCAGGGAGCAAGACGCCATGAACGTCTCCGCCTGGAGCATCCGCAACCCCATCCCCGCGATGCTGCTGTTCATCATGCTCACCGCGGTGGGCCTGATGGGCTTCAAAGGGATGAAGATCCAGAACTTCCCCGACATCGACCTGCCCACGGTGGTCGTCACGGCCTCGTTGCCGGGCGCCGCGCCCTCGCAGCTGGAGACCGAGGTCGCGCGCAAGATCGAGAACTCGGTCGCCACGCTGCAAGGGGTCAAGCACATCTACACGCTGGTGCAGGACGGGGTGGCCACCATCACCGTCGAGTTCCGGCTGGAGAAGGCCACGCAGGAGGCCGTGGACGATGTGCGCGACGCGGTCTCGCGCGTGCGCTCGGACCTGCCGGCGGACCTGCGCGACCCGGTCATCTCCAAGATGGACCTGTCGGGCCTGCCCATCCTGACCTACACCGTCGCCTCGCAGCGCATGGACGACGAGGCCCTGTCCTGGTTCGTCGACAACGAGGTCACCAAGGCCATGCTGGCGGTCAAGGGCGTGGGTGCCGTGGCCCGCGTGGGCGGCACGGCGCGCGAGGTCCACGTCGAGCTGGACGCGGCCAAGCTGCTGGCGCTCAACGCCACCGCGGCCGACATCTCGCGCCAGCTGCGCAGCGTGCAGCAGGAAGCCTCCGGCGGCCGCGCCGACCTGGGCGGCGCCGAGCAATCGGTGCGCACCATCGGCACCGTGCAGACGGCCGCCGAGCTGGGTGCGATGGAGATCACCCTGACCGACGGCCGCCGCGTGCGGCTGGACCAGGTGGCCACCGTCAGCGACACCATCGCCGAAAAGCGCAGCGAGGCCCTGCTCAACGGCCAGCCGGTGGTCGGCTTCGAGATCACGCGCTCGCGCGGCGCGGGTGAGGTCGAGGTGGCCGACGGCGTGAAGGTCGCGCTGGACAAGCTCAAGGCCGCCCATCCCGACATCAAGATCGACGAGGCTTTCAACTTCGTCGACCCGGTGAAGGAGAACTACAGCGGCTCGCTCTACCTGCTGTACGAAGGCGCCGTGCTGGCGGTGATCGTCGTCTGGTTCTTCCTGCGCGACTGGCGCGCCACGCTGGTGGCGGCGACCGCCCTGCCGCTGTCGGCGATCCCCGCCTTCGGCGCGATGTACTTCTTCGGCTTCTCGCTGAACATCGTCACGCTGCTGTCGCTGTCCCTGGTGGTCGGCATCCTGGTGGACGACGCCATCGTCGAGATCGAGAACATCATGCGCCACCTGCGCATGGGCAAAACGCCGTTCGAGGCCGCGATGGAAGCGGCCGACGAGATCGGCCTGGCCGTGATCGCCACCACCTTCACGCTGATCGCGGTCTTCCTGCCCACGGCCTTCATGGCCGGCGTGCCGGGCAAGTTCTTCGTGCAGTTCGGCTGGACGGCGGCCATCGCGGTGTTCTTCTCGCTCGTCGTCGCCCGCATGCTGACGCCGATGATGGCGGCTTATATCCTGCGCCCGCCCAAGGACGACCACGGCGAGGACCCGCGCTGGATGCGCGTCTACATGCGCATGGCGCGCTGGTGCGTCAGCCACCGGCTGCTCACCCTGCTGGTGACGGCCGTCTTCACGGGCGGCGCGGTGATGCTCGCCGGCCTGCTGCCCACCGGCTTCATCCCGCCGGACGACCTGTCGCAGACCCAGGTGACCATCACCCTGCCCCCGGGGAGCACCTTCGAGCAGACGCGTGACGTGGCCGAGAAGGCCCGCACGATGGTGCAGCGCCATCCGCAGGTGAAGATGGTCTACACCGCGATCGGCGGCGGCAGCGCCGGCGGCGATCCCTTCGCCCCGCGCGGCGGCGGCGACGTGCGCAAGGCCGTGCTGACGATCAACATGACCGCCCGCCAGGACCGCAAGGGGATCACCAAGCAGCAGATCGAAGGCGAGATCCGCGACCTGGTCGAGGTGCTGCCGGGCGCGCGCATGAACGTGGGCCTGGGCGGCGCCAACGACAAGTACGTGCTGGTGCTGGCCGGCGAGGACGGCCAGGCCCTGGCCGCCCACGCCCGCACGGTGGAGCGCGAGCTGCGCGGCATCCCCGGCATCGGCAACGTGCGCTCCACCGCCACGCTGGTGCGGCCGGAGCTGGTCGTGCGGCCGGACTTCGCGCGTGCCGCCGACCTGGGCGTGACATCGCAAGCCATGGCCGACACGCTGCGCATCGCCACCTCCGGCGACTACGACCAGAGCCTGCCCAAGCTCAACCTGTCACAGCGCCAGGTGCCGGTCATCGTGCGCCTGCCGATGGAGGCGCGCCAGGACCTGGACCTGCTGTCGCGCCTGCCGGTGCCCGGCGCGCGCGGCCCGGTTCCGCTGTCCAACGTGGCGACGCTGACGATGGACAGCGGCCCGGCGGAGATCAACCGCTACGACCGCCTGCGCAACATCAACTTCGAGATCGAGCTCAACGGCGTGCCGCTGGGCCAGGTTCAGGCGGCCACGCTGGCCCTGCCCAGCCTGAACAACATGCCGCCCGGCGTGATCCACACCACCGTCGGCGACGCCGAGGCCATGGCCGAGCTGTTCGCCAGCTTCGGCCTGGCCATCCTGACCGGGATCATGTGCATCTACGTCGTGCTGGTGCTGCTGTTCAAGGACTTCGTGCAGCCGGTGACCATCCTGGCCGCGCTGGTGCTGTCGGTGCCGGGGGCCTTCTTCGGCCTGTTCATCACGCAGACGGCGCTGTCGATGCCGTCGATGATCGGGCTGATCATGCTGATGGGCATCGCGACGAAGAACTCGATCCTGCTGGTGGACTACGTGATCCTGGCGCGCCGCGACCACGGCCTGTCGCGCTGGGACGCGGTGCTCGACGCCTGCCACAAGCGTGCGCGGCCCATCATCATGACCACCATCGCGATGGGCGCCGGCATGCTGCCCATCGCCATGGGCATCGGCGTGGACCCGAGCTTCCGCGCACCGATGGCCATCGTCGTGATCGGCGGGCTCATCACCTCCACCTTCCTCAGCCTGCTGGTCATCCCCGTGGTGTTCACCTATGTGGACGACCTGATCCTGAAGCTTCGCCGGCTGGTGCGCCGCGGGCACGCCCATGGCGAGCCCGCGGGCGCGGCGGCGCGCGAGGGCGGGCAGGCCTGAGCGCAGGCGCGCGTGCCGATGGAGCAAGGGCCGCCCTCAGCGGCCCTTCCCTTTTTCCGGCACCGCACGCTTGCGCGCCGCCGTGCCGAGTGCGCCCGCGGCCGCCGCCTTCAGGATGCGCCGGAAGGTCGGGCATTCCATGTGGCTGGGCGCGCGGCAGGCGGCTGCGTGCAGCAGACCGCGGCGCATGACCTGCAGCTCGGCGATGCGCCGCCCGAGTTCGTCGGCCTTGTCCGCCAGCAGGCCGCGGTCGATGCGCGGGCGGCCGTCGGATGCGAACATGGCGGCGATCTCCTCCAGCGAGAAGCCGGCGGCGCGGCCCAGGGAGATCAGGGCCAGGCGGTCCAGCACGCCGGGGCCGAACAGCCGCCGCAACCCGCGCCTCCCGATGGAGGCGATCAGGCCCTTTTCCTCGTAGTAGCGCAGGGTCGAGGCCGGCAGGCCGCTGCGGTGCGCCACCTCGGCGATGTCCATTTCGCTCATTTGCATCTCGCCCCTTGACTTCAAGTCGGCTTGAACTGCAACAGTCTAGTTTGGTGCGCCACGCAGATCTGTACTTTTGCCGAGCCAGGGGTTCGGATCCGGTGGGGCCCAGGCACCCCGATCATCCCCACCGGGTCCGAACAAAAGTACAGATCTGCGTGGCGCACCACACTGGCCATCGACGACATCCAAAGGAAGCACATGGACACCCCTCACCCCATCAACGACGAACAGGCCCGCCTGTGGAACGGCCACGCCGGACACGCCTGGGTCGAGGCACAGCGAGTGCTCGACCGCATGTTGCAGCCCTTCGAGGACCTGCTGATGGAGGTCGTGCACGCGGCCCGTCCGAAGCGTCTGCTCGACATCGGATGCGGCACCGGCAGCACGACGCTGGCGGCCGCGAGGCTGCTCGGCGGCGCGGCCCGCTGCACCGGTGTCGACATCTCCGGGCCCATGATCGCCGCCGCCCGCGACCGCGCCGCGCTCCAGGGCCTTGCGGTGGAGTTCGTCCAAGCCGACGTGCAGGCGCACGCTTTCGAGCCAGCGGCCCACGACCTGCTGATCTCGCGCTTCGGCGTGATGTTCTTCGACGATCCGGTACGCGCCTTCGCCAACCTGCGGCACGCGGCCGCGCCCGGCGCGGCGCTGCATTTCGCGGCCTGGCGCGGCGCGGACGAGAACCCCTTCATGACGACGGCCGAGCGCGCCGCGGCACCGCTGCTGCCGGCCCTGCCCGCGCGGCGCCCGGGCGCGCCGGGGCAGTTCGCCTTCGCCGATGCGCAGCGCATCCGAGCGGTGCTGGAAGGCAGCGGCTGGGAGGCGATCGGGGTGCGGCCGGTGGATGCCGAATGCAGCCTCGCCGAGCAGGACCTCGTGCCCTACCTGAAGCGGCTGGGCCCGCTGGGGCTGGCACTGCAGGACGCCGACGAGCGCACGCGCACGGCGGTCGTCGGCACGGTGCGGGCTGCCTTCGACCGCTTCGTGCTGGGCGGCGAGGTGCGCTTCACGTCCGCGTGCTGGATGGTCGAGGCCCGCGCCCCCGCCTGAGCGGCGGCCTCACGCCCGAACGCGGGGAATTCGCAGCGGCGCGCTGCCCACGGGATGCGCCGGCGACGGCGAGGCGGCATGATCGTCGCAGGCCATGGGAGGCCCGCGGCAGGTGCGACATGGAAATCGAGAGGAAAAGCCAGACGGACCCGGCGAATGCCCTGCATTTCGTCCTGTCTGCCAAGTATTCGGGGTTGACGCTGGGGGAACTGCGCCTGCAGGCCCGGCAGATCGAGGATGACATCCGCGACGTCGCCCAGGCCGAGGTCATCAACCACTTCTCGCAGTTCGCCAGCTTCCGGCAACTGGCTGCCCCGCGCGAGTTCTTCTTCCGCAACAAGCTCTACAGCGTGCACGTCGCCGGCGCCGTCCGCAACCCGATGCGCCTGGAGGTCTGCATCCTCGACGTGCGCGAACCCACCGGCCCCACCCACGCCTGGGGCCCCAAGGCCTTCGACGGCGCGGGCTACTTCCGTGACTTCGACCTGCAGGTGCCGCATGCGCTGCAGGGCTACGCGGAAACCGTCGCCGAGATCGTCTTCCAGGTCTACGTGGCGGCCTATGCCTGGCTGGAGGCCGAGCTTTTCAAGCTGGTGAAGGCGGTCGAGCAGGGTTTCGCGGACGCCCTCTACCAGTACCTGCGCACGGTCCTCAACGCCGAGGAGCGCGGCGGGCTCGCCGATCGCGTGTGGTTCTCGATCTTCTCGGAGAAGTCCGGCTACTACGCGCTGGACGGCAAGGCGATCGAGGCCATCCTGGACGTGCTGAAGCAGCGGCGCTACGTGTCCGACCTCAGCCCGTTGTCGCACGTGGTGTCGCTGATCGGCCTGCAGATGCCGTCTGCGAAATCGCTGTCGATGGACGCGATCACCAGCCGGCGCTACACCGAGTACTCGCTGCAGAAGGCGGCCTACGTCTCGGACATGAGCGACATCTTCAAGACCGAGGAGCAGATGACCCTGGGTGGGGCCTATGCGATCTTCCCGCTGGGCGCCGTCGGCGACCAGCAACTGGTGGCCGCCTTTCCCTCCTCGCTGCGCGACGACCTGCGCCCGGTCTTCGAGAAGAACCGGGAGGTCTTCCAGTTGGTCTACCAGCAGGAGGTCCGCTCGCTCAAGCGGCACATCGCCCGCATCCAGGCCAGCTTCCGGCGCGCCGACCGGGCCGAGTACGCCGGCATGGCCGGTCGCTTCCTGAGCGAGGTGCTCAAGCCCTGGCTCTCATGAGGCGGCGGCCGCCGGCCAGCCCGCGGCTGGCGTCGTGTCGCGCTGGAGGGAGCCCGGTGTCATGCCCGTCACCCGCTTGAAGGCGCGGCTGAACGCCGCCTCGGATTGGTAGCCCACCCGGGCAGCCAGCGTCGCCAGACCTTCGTCCCGTTCCCGCAGCCGGGCCTGGGCCACGCGCATGCGCCATTGCGTCAGGTACTCCAGCGGCGGCAGGCCGACCAGTGCCGAGAAACGCGACGCAAAGGCCGAGCGCGACAGTCCCACCTCCGCGCCCAGCGATGCCAGCGTCCACGGTTGCTGAGGCGAGCGGTGCATCAGCACGATGGCACGGCCGATCTGCCGGTCGCGCAGCGCGTGCAGCCAGCCGGTGCGCGCGGCGGCGCCTTCGCCGGCACCGGGCTGGGTGTCCATCCACGAGCGAACGGCCTGCACGACGAGGATGTCGGCCACGCGCGTGATGACGGCCTCGCTGCCCGCACGCGGCTGGCGCGCCTCCGCGGCCATCAGGCCCAGCAGCGGCTGGAACCATTCCGAGCCCGCGCTCTGCGCCGCGGGCACCAGCACCAGCGCGGGCAAGGCCGCCAGCAGCAGGCGCGCCGCGGGATCGTCGAAACGCACGGCGCCGCAGATGGTGCTCATCGCGCGGCCGCCGCCGCCGTGGCGCAGCACCTCGAAGGATTCGGAGAGCTGCTCGCGCTCCAGGTCGAACAGCGGCGTGCCGGGGTCGTCCGGGCTGCTGGACAGCACGTGGCCGGTGCCGTGCGGCAGCAGCGCGAAATCGCCGCGCTCCAACTCGCGCGGCGCCTCGCCAACCAGGCCGTGCAACCAGCAGCGGCCCGAGGTGACGGCATGGAACATCAGGCAGTCGGGCATGGGCGGCAAGGCCAGGCCCCAGGGCGCGGTGAACTCCGAGCAGCAGTAGACGACGCCGCTCATGCGCAGGAACTGCAAGGCCTGGCCGAGCGGGTCGTCGCGATTCCAGGCATCGATGGACATCGCGGACCCCATGGACGATTGATCAATAGAGTCGCACTCTGAATCATTGTCCGTCCCGAATCAAGCCCTGAGACTGGATTC
The DNA here is from genome assembly GCA_004322345.1 of Aquabacterium sp. Lineage (GTDB taxonomy): Bacteria > Pseudomonadota > Gammaproteobacteria > Burkholderiales > Burkholderiaceae_C > Aquabacterium. Next base: position 18,690 of record SCTQ01000226.1, read on the forward strand.
ATCGCAAACCACCTCAGGAGCTATGCATGCCCCCCACCATCGCCGTCATGGCCGCCTCCGGCCGCACCGGGAAACGCATCGCCCACGACCTGCTGGACCACGGCTTCCAGGTCCGTGCCCTCGGCCGCTCGGCCGCCGCCCTGGCCGAGCTGGAAGCAAAAGGCGCCGCGCTGTGGCTGGGCGAGCCGGCCGACGCCGGCTACCTCAGCGCCGCCTTCCGCGGCGTGGACGCGGCCTATGGGCTGCTGCCCTACTCGGTGGCGGACGCCGGCTATCTCGCCCGCCAGCGCCTGCAGGGCCTGGCCCTGGCCCGCGCCGCGCACGAGAGCGGCCTGCCGCGCCTGGTCTTCCTGACCAGCGTCGGCGCCGACCTGGAGGGTGAGACCGGGATGATCCGCAGCCTGCACGAGCAGGAGCAGCGCCTGGCCACGCTGCCCGGCTGCAGCACCCTGCTGCTGCGCGCCGGCGCCTTCTTCGAGAACTACGCCGGCATGCTGCCGCTGATGCGCGAGGCCGGCATCGTGGCCGATGCGCTGGAGCCCGATCGCCCCTTGCCGATGGTGGGCACGCGCGACATCGCGTCAGCGGCCGCCACCGCGCTGCGCGCCCGCGACTGGACCGGCCCCACGATCCGCGAGGTGCTGGGCCCGCGCGACCTCGACAGCGTGGAGGCCACGCGCATCCTGGGAGCAGCGCTGGGCCTGCCCCACCTGCAGTACGTGCGCCTGCCCGATGCCGAGATGGAGCAGGCCCTGATGCAGGCCGGCTTCGCCCCCGACACCGCGGCGCTCACGGTGGAACTGGCCCGCTGCATCAACTCGGGCCGCATCCGGCCGGTGAACGGGCGGCACCCGGGCAACACCACGCCCACCGGGCTGGAGGACTACGCGCGCGAACTGTCGGCGTGAGCCGCGCCGCCAGCCCGGGTTCATCCCAGGGTGGACAATGCGGTTTGTCTCCTCCAGCCCCTCCTCATCCATGAGCCTGTTTGCCGGCAACAACGTCAACGAACGCGTCAATGCCTTCCTCAACGGCATTCCCTACACCCACGCCTCCGGCATGCGGCTGCACAGCGTGGGCGAGGCGCGGGCCGCCCTGGTGCTGCCTGCCCGGCCCGAATGGACGGGCGACGCGCTGCGCGGCCTGGTCCATCCCGGCTGCGCCAGCGTGCTGGCCGACACCGCCTGCGGCGTGGCCGTGGGCACGGCGCTGGAGACGCCCGTGCCCTTCGCGACGCTGGACCTGCGCATGGACTACCTGCGCCCCGCCGTGGCCGGTGCCGACCTGATCTGCCAGGCGCACTGCCACCGCGTCGCGCGCAGCGTGGCCTTCGTGCGCGGCGAGGTCTTCCAGAGCGGCGGGGACGAGCCCGTGGCCTTGGTCAACGCGGCCTTCATGCTGTCGACCGCGGCCAAGCGCCGCGAGCCGGCGGCGCCCGGCGGCGAACGCGCCCCCGGCCCCGCGGCCACCGTGCATGCGCTGGACCTGACGCCGGCCGGCCCCGAGACCGAAACCCTGCCCGCCGGCGGCTCGCCCTACGTCGAATACCTCGGCGTGCGCCGCACCACGCTGGCCGACGGCACGCCGCTGTTCCGCCTGCCCTTCCGCCAGGACCTGATCGGCAACCCGGTGCTGCCGGCGCTGCACGGCGGCGTGCTGGCCGGCTTCGCCGAGACGGCGCTGGTGCTGCACCCGGTCTTCACCCAGGGCCTGTCGCCGCAGACCGGCGTGCCCAAGGGCATCGACTTCCTGATCGACTACCTGCGCTCGGCACGCCCCGTGGACACCTTCGCCCACTGCATCACCGTGCGCCAGGGCTCGCGCGTGGCGCTGGTGCAGGCCAGCCTGTGGCAGGACGACCCGTCGCGCCCCGTCGCCGTGGCGCGCGGGCACTTGCTGCTGCCCAACGGATAGGCCTAGTGTGGTGCGCCACGCAGATCTGCACTTTTGTTCGGACCTGGTGGGGATGATCGGGGTGCCTGGGCCCCACCGGATCCGAACCCCCTGGGGCCGAGCCGTATCGGGCCGCATGCGTCGTTGCGTCCACAGGCCCGTACCG
>SCTQ01000227.1 GCA_004322345.1 Aquabacterium sp.
GTTGGCCACGTTGACGCCGACGGCGGCGCCCACGTTGGTCTGGGTCTGCAGGTCCACGGCCACGCCGGTGGCCAGGATGGTCGCGTCCACGTCGGCGATGGCCGACACCGAGACCGCGCCGCCGGTGGAGGCCAGCTTGACGCCGTCGGCCACCGAGGCCGTGTTGTTCACGATGGCCGAGGACACGCCCACGGCCGCCGCCACGCCGACGTCGCCGCCTTCGCTGGACGACTCGCTGCTGCCCTTGCTGTTGCCTTCGTCGACGCTGTCCTGCGCCTTGGGCAGCTGCTTGTTGCCGCCGTTGTTCGGGTTGTTGTTGACCTGGTTGTCGGCCTCCTGGTCGGCCGACTTGTTGTTCGACGAGTTGCCTTGGGCGCTGGCCTTGGTGGTGTTGGTGCTGCCGGCGAAGGACTGCGACTCGACGGTGATCGCGCCTGCGGTGCTGACCGAGCGCCCTGCCCGCGCGCTGATGTCGTCGTTGAGCACGTTGATGCCCACGGACGCACCGACGCCCACGCTGCCGCCGGAGGAATCCGCATCGGCCGAGGTCTGGGCCGCGGAGGCATGCACCGCGCGGATGGCGACGTTGCCGGTGGCGTTGAGCGTGTCGGTGGGCAGGTTGCCCGCGCCCAGGTAGGCCGCCTTGTCGTGGTCGACGATGGCCAGCGCCACGCCAGCGCTGACGCCCACGCCGTCGCTGCCGGAGGCCCCGGCGCCGTTCTTGGCCGCGGTCTTGGTGTTGTGCGCGCCGGCGGCTTCGATCAGCACGTTGGCGGCCGTGCCGCTCAGCGTGGCGCCGTCGACGATGCGCGCGTTGGTCTTGGTGTTGACGACGTTCAGCGCGACGGACGCACCCACGCCCACGCTGTCGGCCACCGCGCCGTTGCCCTCGGGCAGGGCCTGGGCGTCGACGTTGGTGGAGGACTCGGCGCGCACGCGCAGGTCGGAGCCGGCGAGCTTGGCCGTGGCGAAGTTCGGCAGCTCGGCCGTGGTGTTGATGTTGGCGACGTTCAGCGCGAAGGAGCCGGCCACGCCGACGTCCTTGGAGCCGGCACCGGAGGTGGCCTTGGCGATCAGCTGGTGCTCGGGCGTGGCTTCCGCGCCGCCGGTCTTGGCTTCCAGCGTCAGCCCGCCGGCCTGGATGTTGCCGCCGGAGCCCACGCGGGCCTCGTTGGTCACGTCGGCCACGTTGATGGCCACGGCCGCGCCCACGCCCACGTCGCCGTCCTTGGCGACGGCCGAGCCGTCGGCCTCGGCCTTGGCGTCCAGGTTGGCCGTCGAGGCCACCTTGACCACGCCGGCGGCCGTGATGATCTTGTTGACGCCGGTCAGCGCCTGGGTCTTGCTGCCAGCCACGTTGACGGCGACCGCGCCGGCCACCGCGATGGAGTCGGAGCCCGATTGCTGGGTGCCGTCGTTCTTGGCGGTGGCGGCCTGCGGGTTGTCCTTGGCGCCGGCGTCGCCGCTGGTGCGTGCGCCGCGGCTGGAGGCCGCGCTGTCGCCGATGCCGCGCTGGCCCTTGGCCTGGTTGTCGACGCCCTTGGAGTCGTTGTTGTCGCTCTTTTCCTTGCCGCCCTTGGCGCTGGCGCTGGCCTTGGTGTTGCTGGCCTGCTGGCTGGTGGCCGTGACGTTGACGGCCGCGCCCGCGGTGACCGTGCGGTCGAGCGAGGCGCGCGTCGTGTCGGTGACCACGCCCACGCCCACCGACGCGCCGATGGCCGCGTCGTCGCCGGTCGCCTTGCCGGTGGCCGTGGTGTTGGCCGTACCCGCATGCGTGGCGCCGACGTTGACCGTGCCCGCAGCGTTGAAGTTGCCGGTGCCCAGCACCTCGGCGATCGTGTCCAGCGTGGCCACGGTGACCGCGGCCACCGGCACCACGCCCACGCCGCCGCCCGCGCCGCCTTCGGCCGTGGTGGTGGTCGTGTTCTTGGAATCCGCGGTGACGCTGGCGTCGCCGTTGCTGGCGACGGTGGCGGTGCTGTCGATCCAGGCCCGCGTGGTCTCGTCCACCACGTTGATCGCCACCGAGGCGCCGATGCCCGCGCTGCTGCCGTTGGCCGGGCCCTTGGGCTTGGCCTCGGCCTTGTCGGCCGTGCTGCTGGCCGCGCGCACGGTCAGCGCGCCGCCGCCGGTGGTGGTGATGGAGGCGCCGGAAGACACCTGGGCCGAGCTGCGCACGGTGCCCACGTTGATGGCCAGCGAGCCCGCCACGCCCACCGAGCCGCCGCCCGCGCCGGAAGTGGCCTGGGCGGTGAAGGCGTCCTGCGCGCCAGCAGTAGGCATCTCTGCCGCGACGGTCAGGCCCTTGGCCGTGACGCTGCTGGTGGTGCCCACGAAAGCACGGTTGGTCACCTCGCCGACGCTGATGCCCACGGCCACGCCGACGCCGACGCCGCTCTCGTCGCCGCCGCCACCGCCGCCACCACCCCCGCCGTTGTTGCCGCTGTTGTCGATCACCGCGCTGCCGTCGGCGACGGCCGAGCCGTCCACATCGGCCGTGGACTTCACGGTCGCCAGGTCGCCGGCGCTGACCGTGCGGCCGCTGCCGATGTTGGCCTGCACGTTGCTGACCGAGACGTTGACCGCCACCGCGCCGGCCACGCTGACCGACGAGGAGCCGCTGGACTGGCCGTCCTTGTTGGCCGTCTCGGCCTTGGGGCTTGCGCCCGCGGCCGTGCTGTCGCGGCCGCCGCGGGAAGCCGCGACGCTGTCGCCCGACTTGCGCTGGCCGTCCTTCTGGTTGTCGACGCCCTTGGAATCGCTGTTCTGGCTGTCGGACTTGCCGCCCTTGGTGCTGGCCTCGGCCTTGGTGTTGGACGACTGCGTGGTCGCGGCCGTCACGTTCAGTGCGGCACCGGCAGTCGTGTTGCGGTCCAGCGTGGCGCGCGTGGTGTCGTTGACCACGCCCACGGCCACCGAGGCGCCGATCGCGGCGTCCTCGCCGGTGGCCTTGCCGGTGGCGGTGGTGGTGGCGGTGCCCGCGTGGGTGGCGCCCACGCTCACGGCGCCGGTGGAGGTGAAGCTGCCGGTGCCCAGCACCTCGGCGATGGTGTCCAGGTTGGCCACGGTGACCGAGGCCACCGGCACGACGGCCACGCCGCCGCCGACGCCGCCCTGGGCGGTCGTCGCGATCGTGTTCTTCGAGTCGGCCGTGACGCTGCTGCTGCCGGAGTTGGAGACGGCCGCGGTGCTGTCGATCCAGGCGCGCGTGGTCTCGTCGGCGACGTTGATCGCCACGGACGCGCCGACGCCGACCTTCTCGCCCTGGATGGTCTCCTTGGGCTTGGCCTCGGCCTTGTCGCTGGTGCTGCTGGCGGCCTTCAGAACGAAGGCACCGCCGCCGGTGAGCGTGAGATTGGCGCCGCTGCCCACCTGGGCCTGGGTGCGTTCCTTGCCGTAGTTGATGGCCAGCGAGCCGGCCACGCCGGTGTTGCCGCCGCTGGCGCCGGAGGTGGCGGTGGCCGAGAACACGTCCTGCGTGCTGGCATCCGCCATCTCGGCGGCCACCGTCAGGCCCGCGGCGGTCAGCGAGGTGCCGGCGCCGACGGCCGCACGGTTGAGCACGTCGCCCACGTTGATCGCGATGGCCACGCCGATGCCGGTGCCGCCGCTGTCGGCCACCGTGGTGCCGTCGGCCACGGCCGAGGAGTCGGTGTCCGCGGTGGAGCGCGCCGTGGCGGCGCCGCCGACGGTGATGGTGCGGTTGGCGCCGATCTCGGCGCGCGCGTCGGTCTGGCCGATGGAGATCGCGACCGCGCCGGCCACGTTGACCGACGAGGAACCGGACGAGCCGCCGCCTGCATCCGCCGTCTTCGCATCCGGCGTCGCGCCGGCGGCGGAGCTGTTGCGCGCGCCCTTGCTGGCCGCCGCGCTGTCGCCCGCGCCGCGCTGGGCGGCCTTCTGCTGGTCGACCTGGCCGTTGGAGTTGCCGTCGTCGGACTTGCCACCCTTGGCGCTGGCCTTGGCGGTGGAGGTGCTGGACTGCTTGCTCTTGGCAGTGGTGTTCAGCGCGCCGCTGAGCGCGGCATTGCGGTCCACCAGCGCGTGCGTGGTGTCGACCACCGAGGCGATGGACAGCGCCATGCCCAGGCCGAGGTTCGTCCCCTTGGCGGCGCCGTCGGCATGCGTGGTTTCGGTGCCGGTGTGCTCGGCGTTGACGGTGAGGCTGGCGGCGTTCAGGCCGTTGGCGCCGCTGCGGACCTCGGCCAGGGTGTCGTGGTTGGCGACCGTGATCGCCGCGGCCGGCGTGATGGCGGTGCCCCCCGCCGAGCCGCCCTGCACGCTGTTGTCCACGGTGTTGGCCGACTTGGCATCCAGCGTCAGCGCGCCGCCGCCGTTGACGCGGGCATTGGTGTCGATGATCGAGCGCGCCGTCGTGTCGGCGACGTTGATCGCCACCGAGGCACCCACGCCCACGCTGTTGCCGCCGGCGTCCACCTGGGCCTTGGACCGGGTGAGGTCGCTGGTGGTCAGCTGGCTCTTCAGGCTCAGCGCGGTGGAGCCGGTGAGCGTGACGTTGGCGGTGGAGGCGACGATGGCCTCGGCCTTGGTGATGCCGACGTTCAGCGCCAGCGAGCCGGCCACGCCGACACCCGAGGCGCCGGCGCCGGAGGTGGCGTCCGCGCCGAACTGGGTGCTGGTGGTCGTCGCCAGGCCGGTGACGCCGCCGCCGGCGTTCAGCGTGGTGCTGCCGCTGAGGATCACGCGGCTGGTGACGTCGGTGAAATTGCCGGCGAAGGCCGCCGCGATGCCGGCGCCGCCGGACTGGGTGTTGGTGCCGGTGGCGGTGGTGGACACGCCGGGGGCGGCCGGGCCGTTGAGCAGGGTCGTCGCGCTGGCGCCGATGGCGCCGCCGCCGGTGGCCGTCAGGCTGCCGCCGGTGCCGATGCGGACTTCGCTGGTGCCGGTGACGGTGCTCACCGCCACCGCCGCGGCCAGCTGCATCGAGCCGTCGCTGGTCTGGGCGTTGTTCTGCTGCAGCGTGGTCTGGCCGGTGGTCGGGGTCCCGCCGCCGCTGGTGGCGCCGCCCTTGGTGGACTTGGCCTGGGTGTCGACGGTCCGGCTGGCCGTGGTCGACAGGGTGATCGCGCTGCCGCTGAGCGAGGCGGTGTCGGCGATCTCCGCCTTGGTGTCGCCGCCGATGATGGCCACGGCCACCGTGCCGCCGGCCGCCGAGCCGGCCTGGGCGCCCGCGCCGCCGTCGGCGATGGTCTGGGCGTTGACGGTGTTGACGGCCGCGATGCTCAGGGCGCCGGTGGACGTCAGCGTGGACGCCCCGCCGACCTTGACGCCGGCCGCGCTGCCGATGTGGGTCACGGCGACCGCGGCGTCCTTGTTGGTCGCGTTGCTGGTGTTGTCGGGCGCCGTCTTCAGCTTGCTGGTGACGATGGAGGTGGCGTCCAGCGCCAGCGTGCCGCTGGCATTGACCGTGTTGGTCCCGGAGAAGGTGATGGTGGCCGAGCCATCGGCCTGCACCGCGCCCAGCTTGACCTGGCCGTTGAACAGCTCCTTGTCCTCGCTGTCCACCGTGACGGTGGCGCCCGCATCGATGCCGACGTTGCGGCCGGTGATGGTGGCGCCCAGCAGGTTGACCGCAGCGCTGGCCGTGGCCTGGATGCCGGTGCCGCCGATGCCGCCGTCGCTGCTGGCGATGGAGGCGATGCGCACGTCGCGCCCGGCGATGTTGGCGCCGGCGGCCAGGTCGATGTTCTCCTTGGCCTGGATATCGATATCACCGGTGGCCTTGACCGGGCCGTTGACCAGCACGTCGTCGGTGCTGGTCACGAACAGGCCGCCCAGCGTGACGCTGGAGGAGCCGGTGGGCACGAAGACCAGCTGGTCGTCGGTCAGCAGCGGCACGTCGGTGCCGCCGTCGAAGTCGATCTTGATCGCCCAGGGCACGGTGTTGGCGGTGCCGTCGGAATCGGTGTAGTTGAGGTTGACCGTCAGCTTGTCGTTGAAGACCGAGCCGGTGAAGGCCACGCGCACGTTCTCGTCCAGCGCCTCCTGGCCGAGGACGTTGGCGCCTTCGCGCAGGCGCAGGGTCAGGTTGGGGCCGCCGGTGTCCACCACTTCCAGCGTCACGTCGTGGGCACCGGTGGGAAGCGCGGTGTAGCTCAGCGTCGTGTTGAAGGCGGGCTGGGGAAGCGGCGAGGTGGACAGCAGCAGGCGCTGCTCCAGGCTCTCGACGATGGGGCGCTTGCGCGGGGCGTCGCCCACGGTGGGCAGCACACGCTCCAGCAGCTTGCCGGCGGCGGTCTTGCCCCAGTCCACCAAGCCCCGTCCCTGCAAGCCCTTGTGTTTCGAACCGCCGGTCTTCTTGTTGGTGTCGGCGTTCTTGGCGGCAGGCTTGCTGCGGCCGGGCTTGCGGCTGGTCATGTGTGACTTCCCTAGGGTGGAGAACGGCGGCCTGCCGAAACCTCTTCCCCTGGGTACGACAGACACGAAAAGCCGCCGCAGGCTAGCCGAAGCCCCCTGCCTAGTGAACCCCTAGAGCCGGCCTTCTTGGAGGGTGGGCGCCACAGGGGCACCCTCTTTCCGGTAGGTCGTAGCCCGAAAGAACTCCAGAGACAAAAATACGCATAAGTACAGAAGGGAGGCAGGGAAGAACCCGGCAGCTCCCCGACGAGTCCGAGCAGTCCGGCAAAACGCGCCCAATCAAGGCGCAAGGCACAGCCATAGCCCAGCCATGGCGAGCATTTGCAACGCAGAGTGGGCGCGTTTTGCCGGACTGAGCGGGCTCGTCAGCGCAGGTCGAGCACGTCGATCACGGGCGGGATGGCCAGGCGCAGCGGCAGGTGGCTCTCGCCCAGGCCGGTGGTGATGAACAGCGGCACCGGCCAGCGTGTCTTGCCGTTGGGCGCCGGCGGCTGGGCGGGATAGAAGCCGCGGTCGTATTCCAGCAGGCCAGGCACGTAGGCCTGCAGCAGCCACTCGATGCGGATCTGGCCGCCGTGGGTGTGGCCGGCCAGGGCCAGCGATGCCGAGCCTGGCGCCAGGTTGCGCACCGACTCGGGGTTGTGGAAGAGCACCACGATGGGCTTGCCCAGGGGCACGGCCTTCACCGGCTGGCTGCCGTCCTGCCCGACGAAGCGGTCGCCCAGGCCGACCAGCACGAAGGGGCCGAGATCGACGTGGGTGAACTCCACCGGCGTCACGCCGTTGGCCGGCAGGGCCAGCCGCAAGGCCTGGGCCAGGGGCGGGCCGGGGTGCTGCTCGTCGTGGTTGCCGGGCACCGAGTACACCGGGTGGCGCGATCCCTTCCACGGCGCCAGCAGCTCCACCAAGGGACGGTCCGGCAGGTAGGTGTGGTCACCGGCCACCAGCACGGCGTCCACGTCCAGTTCGTTGAGCCGCGCGACCACGCGCTGCAGGTAGTCCGGCCCCTTGAAGACGCCCAGGTGCAGGTCCGACACCAGGGCCACGCGCGCCGGGATGCCCAGGTGCAGCGCGGTCTGGTGGACGGTGATCCAGCGCGGCTCGACGAAGCGCATGTAGGAGAACAAGGTGCAGCCGGCCAGCACCACCGCCACCGCGGCGCGCCGCCAGCCGCTCCAGCGGCGCCAGTGCAGCAGTGCGCGCCAGATGGCCACGGCCGCCAGCAGCAGCACGAGGTAGCTGCCCCATTTGACGATCAGGGCGCCCAGCCAGACGGCGTGGGCGGTGGGATAGGCAGGAGTCAGGCCGGTGAAGGAATCGAACATCGGGCGGGATCGGGTGTCGCATCGCAGGGTGGCAGGCGGCGCCGTGGGGCACTGTCGAAGCCGGGAAGGCTTGTCAACCAGACGCACTCCCCAGACGGCCGCCGCCTGAAGCAGGTTAGAACCCTGGCTGGGGCTGCAGTTCAGCGGCCAGCAGTACAACACAATGAAACTGGCCTTGATCACCGACCTGCACGCGAATCGCGAGGCGGTCGAAGCCGTGGTGGCGCACGCGCGCGAACAGGGCGCCCAGCAGTTCGCCTTCCTCGGCGACTACGTCGGCTACGGCGCCGACCCCGCCTGGGTGGTCGATTTCGTGCGCACCCAGGTGGAAGCCGGCGCCTGGGCCGTGCAGGGCAACCACGACGCCGCCGCCGTACGCGGCCCCATGCCCAGCATGCGCGAGGACGCGGCCAAGGTCGCCGAGTGGACGCGCTCCAGGCTGGACCCGATGCAGCTGGACTTCCTGCGCCGCCTGCCGATGAAGATCGAGGACGGCCCCTGCCTCTTCGTGCACGCCAACGCCTGGGCGCCTTCGGAATGGGCCTACATCGAGGGCCGCGCCGAGGCCATGCGCAGCCTGCAGGCGACCGGCGCGTCCTACACCTTCTGCGGCCACGTGCACGAGCCCATGCTCTACCACCTCTCGCTGACCCACAAGACGGGGCAGTTCGAGCCCATGCCCGGCGTGCCCATCCCGCTGTCGGCCGCGCGCCGCTGGCTGACCCTGCCCGGCTCCTGCGGCCAGCCGCGCGACGGCAACCCGGCTGCGGCCTATGCCACCTTCGACGTGGAGCGGGCGGAGCTGACCTTCCACCGCGTACCCTATGACGTGGAGGCGGCGGGTTTCAAGATCCTGTCCGCGGGTCTCCCACCCCACTTCGCCGAACGCCTCAAGCGTGGGACATGAGCCCCTCGCCCAATCTCGCCACGCTGGACGCGGGCGAGCCTGGTCGGTCCCCCGAG
>SCTQ01000228.1 GCA_004322345.1 Aquabacterium sp.
ACGTGGCCGCGGTCACCGGCACCAACGGCAAGACCTCCACCGCCTGGTGGACGGCGCAGGTGCTCAGCCGCCTGGGCAAGAGCTGCGGCCTGATCGGCACGCTGGGCAGCGGCCTGCCCTTCGACGCCGAGGGACACCATGTGGCCGGCAGCGTCGAGCCCACCGGTTTCACGACGCCGGACCCGGTGACCCTGCACGTCGCGCTGGCCCGCTTCGAGGCCGCGGGCGCCACGGCCTGCGCGCTGGAGGCCAGCTCCATCGGCATCGACGAGCAGCGCCTGTCGGGCCTGCGCATCGCGGTGGCCCAGTTCACCAACTTCACGCGCGACCACCTCGACTACCACGAGACCATGGAGGCCTACTGGGCCGCCAAGGACGCGCTGTTCGACTGGGAAGGCCTGCGCGCCGCGGTGATCAACCTCGACGACGAGCGCGGCGCCGAGCTGGCCGAGCGGCTGGAGGGCTCCACGCTGGACCTGTGGACGACGGCGGTGCACCAGCGCCCCGCGCGCCTGGTGGCCGAGGGCCTGGCCTACGCCGACGGTGGCCTGCGCTTCAACGTGCGCGAAGGCGAAGAGTCCCACCTGCTGCACACGCAGATGGTCGGCGAGTACAACGTCGCCAACCTGCTGGCCGTGCTGGGCGCCGCGCGCGCGATGGGCTTCGCGCTGGCCGACGCGGTGCGCGCCTGCGAGGGCCTGGAGCCCGTGCCCGGCCGCATGCAGCGCGTGGCCGCCGACGGCGACGAGGCCAGGCGCCCGCTGGCCATCGTCGACTACGCCCACACGCCCGATGCGCTGGACAAGGCCCTGCGTGCGCTGCAGCCGCTGGCCGCGGCGCGCGGCGGGCGGCTGTGGTGCATCTTCGGCTGCGGCGGCGACCGCGACGCCACCAAGCGCCCGCTGATGGGCGCCATCGCCCAGCGCCTGGCCGACCGCGTGGTGATCACCAGCGACAACCCGCGCACCGAATCACCCACCTTCATCCTCAGCCAGATCATGGCCGGCCTGTGCGGGCACGAGGAAGTGGACGTGATCGAGGACCGTGCCCAGGCCATCGCCTACGCCCTGCGCGAGGCCGCACCGGCCGACGTGGTGCTGGTGGCCGGCAAGGGCCACGAGGCCACGCAGGAGATCGCCGGGCGCAAGCTGCCCTTCTCCGACGACGCGCATGCGCGCGCCGCGCTGCAGAGGAGGGCCGGGCTGTGAGCGTCCAGATGACCACGCTCGGCGTCCTGCACGCGCTGCTGCCCGGCTCCACGCTGGTGGGCGACCCCGCCACGCCGCTGGTGCGCGTGCACAGCGATACGCGCAGCCTGCAGGCGGGCGATTTCTTCGTCGCGCTGAAGGGCGAGCGCTTCGACGCGCACGACTTCCTGCCGCAGGCCAGGGCCGCCGGTGCCGTGGCCGCGCTGGCCACGCACGGTCTGGCCGAGGCCGGCCTGGCTGGCCTGCTGGTGCCCGACACCCGCATCGCCCTGGGCGAACTGGCCGCCGGCTGGCGTGCACGCTTCGACATCCCGCTGGTCGCCATCACCGGCAGCAACGGCAAGACCACCGTCACGCAGATGGTCGCCTCCATCCTGCGGGCCTGGGCCGGCGAGGCGGCCCATTCCACGCAGGGCAACTTCAACAACGAGATCGGCGTGCCGCTGACCTTGCTGGCCCTGCGCCAGGGCCGGCACCGCTGCGCCGTCGTCGAGCTGGGCATGAACCATCCCGGCGAGATCGCGCTGCTGGCGCGGTGGGCCGCGCCGACCGTGGCCCTGGTCAACAACGCCCAGCGCGAGCACCAGGAGTTCATGGCCACCGTGGAAGCCGTCGCGCGCGAGAACGGCAGCGTCTTCGCTTCCGTGGCCGCAGGCGGCACGGCCGTTTTCCCGGCCGATGACGAGTACGCGCCGCTGTGGCGCGAGCTGGCCGCCGGCCGCAAGGTGCTGGGCTTTTCAGACGGTGCCGCGGGCGAGGTGCGCTCCTCGGGCCTCTGGCAGGACGACCACTGGCTGGTCGGCCTCACCACGCCGCTGGGCATGGCCAGCTTCAAGCTGCGCCTGGCCGGTGCCCACAACCTGCGCAACGCCGCGGCTTCCGCGGCCTGCGCGCTCGCCGCCGGCGTGCCGCTGGAGGCCGTCGCGCGCGGGCTGGAAGCTTTCGAGCCGGTCAAGGGCCGTTCGCAGGTCCAGCGCATCGTGCTGGGCGGGCGCGCCGTCACGCTGGTGGACGACAGCTACAACGCCAACCCCGATTCCGTGCGCGCCGCCATCGACATGCTGGCCGCGCTGCCCGGCCCGCACTGGCTGCTGCTGGGCGACATGGGCGAGGTCGGCGACCAGGGCCCGGCCTTCCACGCCGAGGTCGGCGCGCACGCCCGGGCGCGCGGCATCGACCAGGTCTGGACGGCCGGCGACCTGTGCCGCCATGCCGCGGATGCCTGCGCCGGCGCCCGCCATTTCCCAACCGTGGCCGAACTGCTGGCTGCTCTCGGCGATGCGCCAGGGCTCTCCAGCGCGGCCAGCATCCTCGTCAAGGGTTCCCGCTTCATGAAGATGGAACAGGTCGTCGCCGCATTGCAGTCGCGCGCGCAGACTTCCGCCACGCCCCACGCAGGAGGTCACCATGCTGCCTAGCCTGGCCGCCCTGCTGCAGAACATGTACCCCGAGTGGGGCTTCCTGCGCGTCTTCCAGTACATCACCTTCCGCGCCGTCATGGCCGCGATGACGGCCCTGCTGCTGGGCCTGGCCCTGGGGCCGGTGGTGATCCGCCGCCTGACCGAACTCAAGATCGGCCAGCCGATCCGCGAGTACGGCATGCAGACCCACCTGGCCAAGCGCGGCACCCCCACGATGGGCGGCGCGCTGATCCTGCTGTCGATCGCGATCAGCACGCTGCTGTGGTTCGACTGGAGCAACCGCTTCGTCTGGGTCGTGATGATCGTGACGATGGGCTTCGGCGCCATCGGCTGGGTCGACGACTGGCGCAAGGTGGTGCTGAAGGACCCCGAGGGCATGCGCTCGCGCGAGAAGTACTTCTGGCAGTCGCTTATCGGCCTGGTCGCGGCCTTCTATCTGGCCTTCAGCGTGTCGGAGACCTCCAACCTGCGCGTGCTGGAGCTCTTCATCAACTGGGTGCGCTCGGGCTTCTCCAACGACTTCCTGCCGCCCAAGGCCGACCTCATCGTGCCCTTCTTCAAGACGGTGAGCTATCCGCTGGGCGTCTTCGGCTTCATCGCGCTGACCTACATCGTCATCGTCGGCTCCAGCAACGCGGTCAACCTCACCGACGGCCTGGACGGCCTGGCCATCATGCCGGTGGTGATGGTGGGCTCTGCGCTGGGCCTGTTCTGCTACGTCACCGGCTCCAAGGTCTTCGCCAACTACCTGCTGCTGCCCCACATCCCCGGGGCCGGCGAGCTGCTGATCTTCTGTGCGGCGATGTCGGGCGCTGGCCTGGCCTTCCTCTGGTTCAACGCCTATCCGGCCGAAGTCTTCATGGGTGACGTCGGCGCGCTGGCGCTGGGCGGGGCCCTGGGCACCATCGCCGTGATCGTGCGCCAGGAGATCGTGCTGGCGGTGATGGGCGGCGTCTTCGTGCTGGAGGCGCTCAGCGTGATGGTGCAGGTCAGCTGGTTCAAGTACACGAAGAAGAAGTACGGCGAGGGCCGCCGCGTGCTGCTGATGGCGCCGCTGCACCACCACTTCGAGAAGTCCGGCTGGAAGGAGACCCAGGTGGTGGTGCGCTTCTGGATCATCACGATGCTGCTGTGCCTGCTGGGCCTGTCCACCTTGAAGCTGCGGTGAGGAAGCGATGAACCACCTGCAAGGCCTCAACGTACTGATCCTCGGGCTCGGCGAGTCCGGGCTGGCGATGGCGCGCTGGTGCGCGCGTTTCGGCGCCGCCGTTCACGTGGCCGATACCCGCGAGGCGCCGCCGCAGGCCGCTCGGCTGGCGGCCGACGTGCCCGCGGCCACGCTGCACCATGGCCTGGCGCCCGGGCTGCTGGACGGTGTCAACCTGCTGCTGAAGAGCCCGGGCCTGGCGCCGGGCGACGCGCAGGTCGCGCCGCTGCTGGCGCGTGCCGACGAGCTGGGCATCCCGGTGCGCGGCGAGCTGGCGCTGTTCGCCTCCGCGCTGGCGGACCTCAAGGCCGAGCGCGGTTACGCGCCGCAGGTGGTCGCCATCACCGGCACCAATGGCAAGACGACGACCACCTCGCTGGCCGCGCTGCTGATCGAGCGTGCCGGCCGCCGCGTCGGCCTGGCCGGCAACATCGGGCCCACGCTGCTCGACACCCTGGCCGCCGCGCTGGACCTGGAACCCGCGCCGCAGACCGAGGAAGCCGCGCAGGTGGAAGCCGAACTCGAGGCCGGCACGCCGGCAGGCGCGGCCGCCGAGCTGCCCGACGTGCTGCCCGCCGCGGAACAGGGCTCGGATGGCGAGGGGCAGCCCGGCGACTCCATCGCCGCCGAAAGCGACGCTGCCGACACGCTGACCCCCGGCGAGGACCCCATCGGCCCGCCGTCCCATGACGCCGCCGCATCGGTCCCGCTGGTGGCCACCGGCCCCGACGAGGCCGGCGTGCTGCCGGAGTCCGTGCTGGAAGCCGATGCCCAGGCGCACGCCGAGGCCGATGCACAAGCTGCCGCGGGCCTGGAAGACCGC
This sequence comes from Aquabacterium sp., assembly GCA_004322345.1. Lineage (GTDB taxonomy): Bacteria > Pseudomonadota > Gammaproteobacteria > Burkholderiales > Burkholderiaceae_C > Aquabacterium. The sequence goes on from SCTQ01000228.1 coordinate 4,660, forward strand.
CCCCTGCCCATCGCCCCGCCGCCGCCGGCAGCCCCGGTCTTCGAGCACCTGCCCGAGGTCTGGGTGCTGGAGCTGTCCAGCTTCCAGCTCGACGGCGTGACCAACTTCGAGCCCAGCTCGGCGACGGTGCTCAACCTCACCCAGGACCACCTGGACTGGCACGGCACCATGCCGGCCTACGGCGCGGCCAAGGCGCGCATCTTCGGCAAGCAGGCCGTGATGGTGATCAACCGCGACGACCCGGCGGTGGAAGCGCTGATCCCGCCGCCCGAGGTGATCAAGGCGGCGGTCAAGGGCCGCCCGTCCAAGACCGTGCACCGCAAGGTCGTGCGCTTCGGGCTGGATGCGCCGGGCCACCCCGGCGACTTCGGCCTGGTCAACGAAGGCGGCATCGCCTGGCTGGTGCGGGCGCTGGAATCCGACGAGACCATCAAGCGCCGCAAGGACGAGGTGGAGGAGATCGTGCTGCAGCGCCTGATGCCGGCCGACGCGCTGCGCATCCGCGGCCGCCACAACGCCTCCAACGCGCTGGCCGCGCTGGCCCTGGCCACCGCCATCGGCTGCCCGCTGGCGCCCATGCTGCACGGCTTGCGCGAGTACGGCGGCGAGCCGCATCGCGTGGAGGAGATCGGCATCGTCGGCGGCGTGCACTTCTTCGACGACAGCAAGGGCACCAACGTCGGGGCCACCGTCGCGGCCTTCAAGGGCCTGGGTGAGGACATCGCGCCGGCGAAGCTGGTGGCCATCCTGGGCGGCGACGGCAAGGGCCAGGACTTCGCACCCCTGGCCGGGCCGCTGGCCCGCCATGCCCGCGCCGTCGCGCTGATCGGCCGCGACGCCGCCGCCATCGAGGCGGCCGTGCAGGAGCAGGCCGCCGCCGCCGGCATCGTCCTGCAGCGCCACGCCACGCTGCCCGAGGCGACGCGCTGGGCGTTCACGCAGGCACACCAGGGCGACGCGGTGCTGCTGAGCCCCGCCTGCGCCAGCCTGGACATGTTCCGCAACTACGCCCATCGCGCCGAGGTCTTCGTCGAGACGGTGCAGGCGATCGCGGCGGATCGTGGGGAGCTCATCGGATGATTTCCATGCGCCTGCCCCGTCCCGACTGGCGCAGCCTGCTGGACCGCGCCCGTGCGCTGTTCGGCCGCGGCCCGTCGCAGGGCAAGGCCGTGCCGGTGCGCGACTGGGTGGACGTCGGCGGCCAGCCCACGCGCTGGGTCGGCTTCGACCAGACCCTGGTGTGGGTGGTGGTGGCCGTGCTGATGCTGGGCCTGGTGATGGTGTATTCGGCGTCGATCCAGCTGCCCGACGGGCAGCGGCGCTTCTCCGCCTATGCGCCGACGCATTTCATGTCGCGCCACGCCTTCTCCATCGTGCTGGGCGCCATCGCCTTCGTCGCCACCGCGCGCATCCCCATCGCCTTCTGGGAACGCTGGGCGCCGTGGATCTTCGTCGCCTCCATCGTGCTGCTGATCATGGTGCTGATCCCCGGCGTCGGGAAGGTCGTCTACAAGTCGCGGCGCTGGATCCCGCTGGGGGTGATGAACTTCCAGCCCAGCGAGCTGGCCAAGCTGGCCATCGCCTTCTATGCGGCCAGCTACATGGTGCGCAAGATGGACATCAAGGAAGACTTCCTGCGCTCCGTGCTGCCCATGGCGGCCGCACTCGCCGTGCTGGGCATGCTGCTGCTGGCCGAGCCGGACATGGGCGCCTTCGTCGTCATCGCCGCCATCGCGATGGGCATCCTCTTCCTGGGCGGCGTCAACGGCCGCATGTTCCTGCTCAGCACCACGGTGCTGCTGATGGCCTTCGTCACGATGATCGCCACCAGCGCGGAGCGGCGCGGACGCATCCTGGCCTTCATGCGGCCCTTCGATCCGGAGAACGAGCTGCGCGACGGCTTCCAGCTCAGCCACTCGCTGATCGCCTTCGGGCGCGGCGGCATCTTCGGCCAGGGGCTGGGGGCCAGCGTGGAGAAGCTGCATTACCTGCCGGAGGCGCATACCGACTTCATGCTGGCGGTGATCGGCGAGGAACTGGGCCTGGTGGCCGTGCTGGCGGTGATCGTCGCCTTCCTTTGGATCGTGCACCGTGTCTTCGTGATCGGGCGCCAGGCTGTGCTGCTGGACCGCGTGTTCGCGGGGCTGGCGGCGCAGGGCGTCGGGATCTGGTTCGGCGTCCAGTCCTTCATCAACATGGGTGTCAATCTTGGCGTGCTGCCGACGAAGGGGTTGACCTTGCCGTTGATGAGTTATGGCGGGTCGGCGATTCTTTTGAATCTCATTGCGTTGGCTGTTGTCGTGCGCGTGGATATCGAGAATCGGCAGTTGATGAGGGGAGGGCGGGCATGACTGCGCTGTCTTCTTTCGTCTTGCCTGAAGCGGTTCACTGCGTGAGGCTGCGCCGGGATTTCGGCCCGGCGGCCGACTTCCTTTCTTTGCTTGTGCAAAGAAAGGAAGCAAAGAAACACACCCCGACGTCCTCGTCGCCCGTGGTCACGGGCGATCCCCTGCGGTGC
>SCTQ01000229.1 GCA_004322345.1 Aquabacterium sp.
GCACTCGACTACGAGAGCGAGGCCATCGTCCAGCGCAACATGGCCGCCATCTGCAAGGGGCGCACCGTGCTGGTCATCGCGCACCGGCTGAGCGCGGTGCGCCATGCGAACCGCATCGTCGTGATGGACGACGGGCGCATCGCCGAGAGCGGCACGCACGCGAGCCTCACCAGCCACAACGGCATCTACGCCCGGCTGTGGCTGTTGCAGGCCGGCATGGCGCCGATGCGCCGCACACCAGCGCCCCCACCGCCCCAGCCCGCGGAGGACCCATGCAGCGGATGACACCACGCCAGCGTTCGCCGCCGGCAAGCAGCGGCATCCCGGCCCCCACGCATCGATCCCGCATCACGCTTCCCAGCCATGACCCAGCATCCCGACCCGCCTGCATCCATGAGCCAGACACCGGACACGCCCGACAGCCATGAGGGCCGTAATGGCCGCAATGGCCGCGTGCCTCGTCCGCGCCTGCGCACCGTCCTGCGCCTGCTCCTCGCAACCGCTGCCCTCGGCATGCTGGCGACCGCCGCAGCCGCGGGCTGGATCTGGCACCGTGACCAGCAGGTGATCGCACGGTATGCCCCCGCACCCGCCGACGCCACCCACGCGGCCGGCAACGCCCTGGATCAACTGATGGGCGACTGCCGCCAACCACCCCCCGCCCTCCAAGCCGAGATCGCCGCACACGCAGACCTCGTCCATGAGGACAGTGGCGGCGACTGGGGCGGCGGCCAGCAGATGGTGAAGGTCTACCGCCATCGCTACCTCGACTACTACGTCGAGTACTCGACCGGCTTCTTCCCGGTGCAGCGTCGCCTGTGCCGGATCGACTGAAGCCACGCCCTACCGCCGCCGGCCGGCACGACCACCCTTGCGCGCACGCGGGCGAGCCGGCCCGCGGCGCCCTCACGCCACTCGATCACCCGACATCAGGAGGACCGGCATGCCGGACGACATCTACGTCTCGCCGAAAGGCAACTCAGCGATCTATCACGACGACGGATCGATCACCATGGTCTCCAACACCGGGGTCTACTACCACTACAACTTCACGCGCACCACCGAGAGCGGCCCGCCGAACGCGATCGCCGGTGGCATGGTCGACGTCAACGGCCGCACGGCCAACGTCTTCATCCAGCAGCTGGACGATCGCGTCATCATGGACATCGATGCCGGCAAGGCCGGCGGCTCGATCCACGTCGAGATCGACGGCAAGGGCTACAGGGGCACCATCACCTATCCCTGGGGCGAACCCCGTCCGCTGCCCGGCGGGCTGATCCCGCCGATCTCGTCCATCGGGTTCGTCGATCCGGACACCGTCTCCTCGATCTTCACCACGGCGATCACGCCCCCGCGCCGCGACCCGCTGGCCATCGACCTGGACCGCGACGGCATCGAGACCATCGGCCTGGCCGGGAGCACGTCCGTGCTCTTCGACCACAACGGCGACGGCGTGCGCACCGGCACCGGCTGGCTGAAACCGGACGACGCCTGGCTGGTGCTCGACCGCAACGGCAACGGCCTGGTCGACAGCGGCCGCGAGCTCTTCGGCAACGACACCCTGGTCACCGTGGCCGGCCTGACGCGCACCGCTGCCTCGGGCTTCGAGGCCTTGTCCGCGCTGGACACGGGCGCAGGCACGGCGGGCTCGGCCGGCTGGGGCGACCTGGTGTTCGATGCACGGGATGCGGCCTTCGGCCGCGTGCGCCTGTGGCAGGACCTCAACCAGGACGGCGCAAGCCAGGCCGCAGAGCTGTCCACGCTGGCGGCCAAGGGGATCACCTCCATCTCGCTGCGGCCGCAGGCCCTGGTGCCGAACCAGGTGCTGGGCACGACGGGCAACAGCCTGACGGGGCGCGCGACGGTCACCTACGCCAACGGCAGCACGTCCGAGGCCGACAGCGTCTCGGTGTCCGGCGGCACCACGGCCGGCAACCTGGTGCTGGCGGCCAACCCCTTCTATCGCCTGTTCGCCGACCAGATCCCGCTGACCGAACGCGCCCGGGCCCTGCCCGACATGCTGGGCAGCGGCCTGGTCCGCGACCTGCGCGAGGCGTTGAGCCTGGGCAACGAGGCGGCCGCGGCGCTGGATGCCAGCCTGGGCATCTACGCCGCGGCGACGACGAGGCAAGGCCAGCTGGCGCTCCTCAACAGCCTGATCCATGCCTGGGGCGCCACCAGTTCCATGCCCACCAGCGTGCAGGTCAACACCGCGCCGGCCTCCGGCAGCGGTGGGCCGACGGCCGTGCAGGTCTGGGCTGCCGCCCACCCCGGCGCCTATGCACGCATCACCACGCTGGAGCGCTTCAACGGCACGCCCGCGCTCGCACTTTGGGTGCAGCCCTCGGGCAGCGGCCACGCCGTCGTGACCGAGCCGGCCCGCCTGGCCCAGCTGGACGCCGCCTGGAGCGGCTTGCGCACCTCGGTCTACGAAGGGCTGGTGCTGCAGACGCGGCTCAAGCCCTACATCGAGAGCGTGCGGCTGGTCGTCGGCACGGGCACCCTGCGCACCGACACCACGGCCCTGCAGGCCCGTCTCGACGCGCTGAAGGCGCGTGACCCGGCCAATGCCTTGACCGACCTCATCGAGCTCAACCGCTACGCCTGGGACTTCCTCGACAGCGCGGGTTTCGACGGGCTCGGCCTCCTGCGTGCATGGACGACCGACCTGCCGGTGGATTCGCCGCTGCGCGGCGTGCTGGCAGAGCTGCGGGTGATCACCGGGGCAGCCACCACGGGCACGGCCGAGGCCGACATCTTCATCGGCCAGCCCTCGGGCAACAGCTTCCTGGGCCTGGGAGGCGACGACAAGCTGGAGGGCGGCGGCAGCAACGACACCCTGATCGGCGGCGACGGCGACGACGTGGTCCGCGGCGGTGCCGGCAACGACCGGCTGGGCGGCGATGCGGGCGACGACCAGTTGCTGGGCGGCCTGGGCAACGACACGCTGAGCGGGGGCACGGGCCGCGACCTCTACCTCGGCGGTGCCGGCGACGACCTGCTGGAGGACACCGCCGCCGACTCCGACGACATCTACGAGTTCCACCCCGGCGAGGGCGCCGACCTCGTTCGCGACGCGGGCGGCGGCTCGGACCGCGTCACGCTGGACGTCGGCCTCGTCGTGCAGACCGTGCGCTGCGTGGACAACGACATCGTGCTGAACCTGGCCGGCGGCCAGGCGATCCGGCTGCAAAACCAGGTCAATCCGGATGGCACCGTGGACACGGGTCACCTGATCGAGACCGTCTCGCTGGCCGATGGCAGCCTGTGGAACGCCGGGCGCCTGCGGGCCGAGTCCCTGAAGACCACATCCGCGAACGATGCGATCCAGGGCTACGCGACCAACGACCGAGTGGACGGCGCCGCGGGCGACGACACGCTGTTCGGCCGCGGCGGCGACGACCTCCTGCGCGGAGGGACCGGGGCGGACTTGCTGCTGGGCGGCAGCGGCCTGGACCGGCTCTATGGCGGGGATGGCACCGACCGGCTCCTCGGCGGGGACGACGAGGACCTGCTGGACGGCGGCGAGGGCAACGACGACCTCAGCGGCGAACGCGGCGCCGACCTGCTGGACGGCGGCCTGGGCAACGACGTCCTGGAAGGCGGCGAAGGCGACGACCTGCTGTCCTCCGGCGCGGGCGACGACGTCATGCGCGACAGCTCGCTGGCCTCCAACGACACCTACTACCGCGCGCTGGGCGACGGTCGCGACGTCATCGGCGACGCCGGCGGCGCGGCCGACCGCCTGATGCTGCAGGCCGGCGTGTCGCTGACCAGCGTGCGCAGTGACGGCTGGAACCTCGTGCTGGGCTTTGCCGACGGCGGCAGCATGCTGCTGGGCAACCAGTTCCTCGCGGACGGGTCGGCGGACACGGTGCACCTCGTCGAACAGGTGGTGCTGGCCGACGGCAGCGTCTGGACGAGCGGGCGGCTGCGTGCCGAGGCCCTGCGCTCCACCAACGCGGCCGACGCCATCCACGGCTTCGACGGTGACGATGTCATCGACGGCGGCAGCGGCAACGACAGCCTCTACGGACATGCCGGGGACGACCTGCTCGCAGGCGGCAGCGGCCAGGATCGGCTGGCCGGTGATGCAGGCAATGACGTGCTGCAGGGAGGCGCCGACGCGGACCAGCTCTACGGCGGCCTGGGCAACGACCTGCTGCAAGGAGCGGAGGGCAGCGACCTGCTGGACGGCGACGCCGGCGCCGACCTGCTGTCCGCAGGCTCAGGCAACGACCAGCTGCTGGGTGGCGAGGGCACCGACATCTACATCGGCGGCACCGGCAACGACACGCTGGACGACCGCTCGGCCCTGTCCAGCGACCAGTATCGCTATCTCGCCGGGGACGGCGACGACCAGATCTCGGACGCCGGCGGAACAGCCGACCGCGTTCTGCTGGGCACAGGGGTCGAGGTCCTGCGCGTGCGCAGCGACGGCTACAACCTGAAGCTGGGGTTCTCGGACGGCGGCTCCATCACGCTGGTGGGCCAGGTCCGCTCCGACGGCTCGCCCGACACGGCGCGCGGCATCGAGCAGATCGCCTTCGCCAGCGGCGCCACCTGGGATGCGGCGCGGCTGCGCGCCGAGGCCGTCCGCTGCACCGACGCCGACGACACGGTCTACGCCTTCGATGGCGCGGACCCCATCGATGCCGGGGCGGGACGGGACCTGGTCTACGGGCGCAACGGCAGCGACCTGTTGATGGGCAACCTGGGGGACGACACGCTCTACGGCGAAGGCGGGGAAGACTTCCTGGTAGGCGGCATGGGCAACGACCTGCTGGTCGGGGGCCTGGGCAACGACCGCTACCAGTTCGACCGCGGCTGGGGCACCGACCATCTGTCCGACCTGGACGCGACGGCCGGCAACCTCGACCGCATCAGCTTCGGCGACGGCATCACGACGGGGCAGATCTGGTTCACGCGCGCCGGCAACGACCTCGAGATCCGCGTGCTGGGCGGCAGCGACAAGCTGAGCATCGACGGCTGGTTCAACGGCGCCCAGAACCACGTCGAGCGCTTCCGCACGCTGGACGGCCATACGCTGACCGACGACGGCGTGGCCGTGCTGGTCGCCGCGATGGCCAGGCTCGCGCCGCCGGCGATGGACCAGTCCACCTTGCCCGCGGCCTACCAGCAGGTCCTGGCACCGGTGCTGGCCAGCTGCTGGAGCTGACTTCCCGCGGCCCTAGTCGTCCGGCAGCGGCTGCGGCTTCTGCCGGGCCAGGAGGGCGATGCCGCCCAGCACCAGCACCGTCCCGAGCAGCATGGGCCAGGTGAAAGCCTCGCCCAGCACCAGGACGGCCAGCAACAAGGTGGACAGCGGCCCGATCATGCCGACCTGCGCCGCCTGGGCCGAGCCGATGAGCTCGATGGCGCGCATCACCATCCACATCGGCAGCAAGGTGCACAGCGCGGCGTTGACGATGGACAGCCCCCAAACCGGGGCCGGCCACGAGGCGACGTCGGACAGCGGGCGCAGCAGCAGGAACTGGCCCACGCACAGGGCGCAGGCCACGCTGCTGGCCAGTCCGGTCAGGCGCAGCGAGCCGAAGCGTGCGACGGTCTCGCCGCTGAGCACGAGGTAGACGGCGTAGGACACCGCGCTGCCCAGCACCAGCAGCGAGCCCAGCGCCACGCTGCCGCCGCCCGCGTGCAGGCTGGCCGAGGCTTCGCTGCCGAAAGCCAGCAGCACGCCCAGGTAGCTCACGCCCAGCGCCAGCCACTGCATGCGCTGGATGCGCTTCTGGCCGCGCGCCACCCCGATCAGCAGCACCAGGGTCGGATAGACGTAGAGGATCAGCCGCTCCAGGCTGGCGCTGATGTACTGCAGGCCGGCGAAGTCGAGCACGCTGGCCAGGTAGTAGCCGGTGACGCCCAGCACCGCCACCCTGCCCCGGTCGCGCGCCGCCAGCGGCGGCTTGCCGCGTCCGCCCCACCAGGCCATCAGGATGAAGAAGGGCCAGGCCAGCGCCATGCGCAGGCCCACCGCCGCGATGGCGTCGATGCCGTGCCGGTAGAGCAGCTTGGCCACGATGGCCTTGCCGGAGAACGCGATGGCGCCGATGAAGGCGAGCGTGAGGCCTGTCGCGCGCAGGCTCTGGGGGGAACGGGCCGTCATCGCCGGAGTATCCCGGCAAGCCCCAGTTCGACGGGGAGGGTGGGACTTGACGAGCCCATCGACGCGCCCGAGCGGCCCGTCCAGCCGCGCCCAATCAAGGCGCAAAGCACAGCCGTAGCAGCGCTACGGCGAGCATTTGCAACGCAGAGTGGGGGTGGCTGGGCGGGCCGAGCGGGCGCGTCCGCTAGCCTTCCCAGTGGGGCGTCGAGCGGAGAACCTCGTCGATCGTCGTGAGCCCCTCGGCCACCTTCATCGCGCCGCCCAGCCGCAGCGGCCGCAGGCCTTCCTTGGCCGCCGTCTGGCGCAGCTTGCCGATGTCGGGCGTCGGGTAGAGCGACATGCGCAGCGCCTCGCTGACCGGCATCAGCTCGTACAGGCCGATGCGGCCGCGAAAACCGGTCATGCGGCATTCCAGGCAGCCCACCGGCTTGTAGGGACTGAAGCCCCCGCTCATGCGCCAGGGCTTGATGACCTCGGCCAGGGTCTCGCGGGCCAGCTCGGTGTCGGGCTGCTTGCAGGCTGGGCACAGCGTGCGCACCAGGCGCTGTGCCAGCACGCCGATCACCGTGGCGCTGATCAGGTAGGGCGCCACGCCGATGTCGGTCAGGCGCGTGATGGCCGAGGCCGCGTCGTTCGTGTGCAGCGTGGAGAACACCAGGTGACCGGTCAGCGAGGCCTGCACCGCCATCTCGGCGGTCTCCAGGTCACGGATCTCGCCCACCATGATGATGTCCGGGTCCTGGCGCATCAGCGCACGCAGCCCCTCGGCGAAGCCCAGGTCCAGCTGGGTCTGCACCTGGGTCTGGTTGAAGGCGGGCTCGATCATCTCGATCGGGTCCTCGATGGTGCAGACGTTGACCTCGTCGGTGGCCAGGCGGCGCAGCGTGGAGTAGAGCGTCGTCGTCTTGCCCGAGCCCGTCGGGCCGGTCACCAGGATGATGCCGTGGGCGCGTGCGGTCAGCTGTTCCCAGCGCTGGCCGTCATGGCTGCCGAAGCCCAGGCCGTCGGTGTTCTTGGACGTGGTCTCGGGATCGAAGATCCGCATCACCAGCTTTTCGCCGAAGGCGGTGGGGATGGTGGCCAGCCGCATTTCCACTTCCACGCCCTGCGGGTTGCGGGTCTTGATGCGGCCGTCCTGCGGGCGGCGGCGCTCCACCACGTCCATGCGGCCCAGCAGCTTGACGCGCGCGGTCATCGCGGCCATCACGGTGGGCGGCATCTGGTAGACGGTGTGCATCACGCCGTCGATGCGGAAGCGGATGGCGCCCATCTCGCGCCGCGGCTCCAGGTGGATGTCCGAGGCGCGCTGGTCGAAGGCGTACTGCCACAGCCAGTCCACCACCTGCACCACGCCCTGGTCGTTGGCGTCGAGCTGCTTGCTCTTGCCCAGCTCAACCAGCTGCTCGAAGGTGGAGACCGAGGCGGTGTTCTCGCCGGTCTTCTGCGCGGCGCGCACGGACCGCGCCAGCGTGTAGAACTCGGTCGTGTAGCGCGCCAGCTCCAGCGGGCTGGAGACGACCACGCGCACGGACTTCTTGGTGTGGGCCTCGATCTCGGGCAGCCAGCCCAGGTCCAGCGGCTCGCAGGTGGCGATGGTCACCTCGTGCACGCCCACGGCCACCGGCAGCGCGCGTCGCCGCTCGGCATAG
>SCTQ01000230.1 GCA_004322345.1 Aquabacterium sp.
CGGCGCTCGCCGCCGCGGCGGGCGGGCTGGCGACGCTTTGGCGCCATTGCATGTCGGCGTCCATCCGCGAGGGCTGCGCCTGGGCCAGCGACCAGCCCAGCAGCCATGCGGCCGCCGCGATCGCGGTGGGGCGCAGCGGGCGGCCCGGCGCACGGCCGGGTCGGGCGGAGGGAGCAGCGGAGGGGACGTTCGAAGCAGGCCGGTGCACGGGGTGACGCGAGTAGCGGTGGAACGGGATACAGCAGCGGAGGGCGCCGCGGGCCGATGGCTCGCTGGCCAGGCTGCGGACCTGGGCGGCCCGCCGCGCAGCAGGCGCTTCGTAGAATCGGGCGATTATTTCATGGGGCTCGCACCTTCCGGCCGGGGCCCCGGCAAGGCTTCGATGAGCGCTCCTGACACCACCATCCACTGGACCGATCCCGCACGCGAGCAGCGCTTCGGCGCCTGGCTGGCCGACCAGGCCACCGCCCACGGGCTGGACCCGTCCACGGTGCGCCCGGCCAGCGCCGACGCCAGCTTCCGCCGCTACTTCCGGGTCGACGGCAGCGCCGGTTCGCGCATCGTCATGGACGCGCCGCCGCAGCAGGAGGACTGCCGCCCCTTCGTGCACGTGGCCGGCCTGCTGGGCCGCGCCGGGCTGCACGTGCCGCAGGTGCAGGCCTGGGACGAGGGCGATGGCTTCATGCTGCTGTCCGACCTGGGATCGACCACCTATCTCTCGCAGCTCGACGCCGCCCAGCCCCTGGCCGCCGGCAACCGGCGCCTGTACGGCGACGCACTGGACGCGCTGGTGCGCCTGCAATCGGCCGCCGGCGAGGGCGCCGTGCCGGCCTACGACGAGGCCCTGCTGACGCGCGAGATGCAGCTCTTCCCGGAGTGGTACCTCGGCCGCCACGTCGGCTTGCAGCTGGATGACGGCCAGCGCGGTGAGCTGGAGAAGGCCTTCGCGCTGATCCTGGCCAACAACCTGGCCCAGCCGCGCGGCCTCGTGCATCGCGACTACCACTCGCGCAACCTGATGGTCAGCGCGCCCAACCCGGGCATCCTCGACTTCCAGGATGCCGTCTTCGGCCCGCTGACCTACGACCTGGTCTCGCTGCTGCGCGACGCCTACGTCGAGTGGGACGAGGAAGTCCAGATCGACTACGCCGCCCGCTACTGGGAGCGCGCCCGCAAGGCCGGCCTGCCGGTGGCCGGGGACTTCGGCGCCTTCTGGCGCGACTTCGAGTGGATGGGCCTGCAGCGCCAGCTCAAGGTGCTGGGCATCTTTGCCCGCCTGGCGCATCGCGACGGCAAGCGCGGCTATCTGGACGACATCCCGCGCGTCTGGGCCTACGCCCACCGCGTCTGCATGCGCTACAGCGGCCTGGGCCGGCTGGCCCAGCTGCTGGAGGCGGCAGCCGGCGTCGTGCGCACCGAGGGCCACGCCTTCGGCAGGCTCTGAAGGACGCCGCGGGACGCGACCGGGCCGCTCAGGCCTGCGCGGCTGCCTCGGCAGCCGGCGCGCCGGCACGCAGCGGCGGCTGCGACTGCTGCTCGCGCCACACCGACGGCGGCACGCCGTACTCGCGCTTGAAGGCCTGGCTGAAGGCTGCCTCGGACGTGTATCCCACCAGCTCCGCCACGCGGCTCACCGGATGGCTGGAAGACGCCAGGTGGCGCGCGGCCAGGCGCATGCGGTGACGCGTCAGGTAGGCCAGCGGCGGGTGGCCCATGACCTGGGTGAAGCGCTCGGCGAAGGCGGAGCGCGACAGGCAGGCCAGGCTGGCGAACTCCTGCACCGTCCAGTTGTACTCGGGCTTGCCGTGGATCTGCGCCAGCACGGCCGACAGCGAGCGGTCGCGCAGCGCGGCCAGCCAGTTGCCGGAGCCGTCGGGCAGCGCCTCCACGTAGTCGCGCACGGACTCGATGAACATCACGTCCAGCAGCCGGTTGAGCACGGCCTGCTGGGCGGGGCGTGCGCTGGCGACTTCCTGCTCCAGGAACTGCAGCCCGATGGCCAGCCACAGCGGCGGCATCGCGTCGTGGCTGCGGACCTGCAGCAGCGGCGGCAGGGCGGCCACCAGTGGCGCGGCCATGTTCACGTCGAAGCGGAAGATGCCGCTGACCATGTGGGTGGCGGTGCCGCCACCGCCCTCGCGCAGGGCTTCCAGTCCACGCACCTCCTGCAGCTCGCCCAGGATGTCGCGGCTGCGGGCGGCCGCAGCCGGCTTGTCCTGCAGGCGATGCGGCTGGCCGCCGGGCAGGATCACCAGGTCGCCGCGCTGCAGGAGCTGGGCCTCGGCACCCTCGCGCAGCAGCCAGGCCTGGCCGCCGGTGACGATGTGGAAGCTGGCCGAACCCGGTGCGTCCAGGCTCAGCGACCAGGGCGCGGTCAGCTCGGCGTAGACGAAGGTCCCGCGCAGGCGCATGTCGTCCAGGATCAGGCTCAAGGTATCCATGTGTCGCAGGATGCCACCGGCCGCGACGGTAATCGGACGAACCGCCGACAGCCTGGGGATAACCTGCGACAAATACCGGACGAACGCAAGGGTGCGGCGGCGTTTCGATGCTTCCGGCCGGCCCGTGCCCTGGCGAACACTCCGCGCGACCATGATGCGGGCGTCGGCGGCCGGGAGAGCCGGTGCGAAGCCCGATCTGCACCATTGCTGTCCCCAGAGCCGCATGCACCTGCAAAAGAAGCGGCCGAGCCGGGATGCAGCCATGACAAATCAGGTCCGTCGGACGCCGGAATAGCCGGTTCACGCGGACCCCAGGGAGTGCAGGGGTCAAGCCGGGGGCGCAAGGGGGATAATCGCGGCCGATGAATCCCAACGAGAACCCCGCCGCACCCGCGTCCGCTGACGCCGCTGCGGCCCCCCCGGTCCTGCGTTTCGACGAGCTCCAGCTCGATGCCAAGCTCCTGCGCGCCGTGCTGGACCAGGGCTATACGCAGACCACCCCCATCCAGGCCAAGGCGATCCCGATCGTGCTCGCAGGGCGCGACGTCATGGGCGCCGCCCAGACGGGCACCGGCAAGACGGCGGCGTTCTCGTTGCCGTTGCTGCAGAAGATGCTGAAGCACGAGAACCCCAGCATGTCGCCCGCCCGCCATCCGGTGCGTGCGCTGGTGCTGGCGCCGACGCGCGAGCTGGCCGACCAGGTGGCGAACAACGTCAAGGCCTATTCCAAGCACACGCAGCTGCGCGTGACCTGCGTCTTCGGCGGCATCGACATGAAGCCGCAGACAGCCGAGCTGAAGAAGGGCGTCGAGGTCCTGATCGCCACGCCGGGCCGCCTGCTGGACCACATCGAGGCCAAGAACTGCATCCTGTCCCAGGTGGAGTACGTGGTGCTCGACGAGGCCGACCGCATGCTGGACATCGGCTTCCTGCCGGACCTGCAGCGCATCCTCAGCTACCTGCCCAAGCAGCGCCAGACCCTGCTGTTCTCGGCCACCTTCTCGCCCGAGATCAAGAAGCTGGCCAACAGCTACCTGCAGGAGCCCATCCTGGTGGAAGTGGCCCGGCCCAATGCCACGGCCACCAACGTGGAGCAGCGCTTCTACCGCGTCGAGGACGAGGACAAGCGCCGCGCCATCGTGCAGATCCTGCGCGAGCGCGCGATCACGCAGTGCATCGTCTTCGTCAACTCCAAGCTGGGCGCCGCGCGCCTGGCCCGCGCCTTCGAGCGCGACGGCCTGCGCACCTCGGCGCTGCACGGAGACAAGTCGCAGGACGAGCGCCTGAAGGCCCTGGCGGCGTTCAAGCGCGGCGAGGTCGACGTGCTGGTGGCCACCGACGTGGCCGCGCGCGGCCTGGACATCGCGGACCTGCCGGCCGTCTTCAACTACGACATCCCGTTCAATGCCGAGGACTACGTCCACCGCATCGGCCGCACCGGCCGCGCAGGCGCCTCCGGCATCGCGATCTCGCTGGTCAGCAAGAGCGACACGCGCCTGACCTCGGACATCGAGAAGCTGATCAAGAAGAAGAGATCG
>SCTQ01000231.1 GCA_004322345.1 Aquabacterium sp.
CAGGTGGGCGGCGAAGAAGGAGGGTGCGGTCAGCGTGTTCATGGCTGTTCTCGATTCGTATGGGGATGGAGACGCGGCGTCAGACGGCCACGGCGGCGCTCGGCCGGGCAGGCGCGGCGGGGTTCTCGACCGGGGTTGCGGGCGCCGGCACGGCCTGCAGGCGCGGTGCGTCGGCGGCGGCCTGGCGATAGACCTCCAGCACGCCGTCCTTCAGCACGGCCACCTTGTCCAGGCGCGCCATCAGCGCGGGCCGGTGGTTGACCATCAGCACCGTGGTGCCGGCCTGCTTCAGCTCGGACAGCGCGGCCACCAGCGCGGCATCACCCTCGGCATCGAGGTGGGCGTTGGGCTCGTCCAGCACCACCAGGCGCGGGCTGCCGTAGAGCGCGCGGGCCAGGCCCACGCGCTGGCGCTGGCCTCCGGACAGCACGCGGCCGGCCTCGCCCACCGGCGTGTCGTAGCCCTGGGGCAGGCGCAGGATCATCTCGTGGGCATGGGCCAGCCTGGCGGCGGCCACCACGGCCTCGGCATCGACGGCGCCCAGGCGGGCGATGTTCTCGGCCACGGTGCCGGCGAACAGCTCCACGTCCTGCGGCAGGTAGCCCACGTGGCGGCCCAACTCGTCGCGCTTCCAGCGTGCGATGTCCGCGCCGTCCAGGCGCACCGTGCCGGACTGCGGCTGCCAGATGCCCAGCACCAGCCGCAGCAGCGTGGTCTTGCCGGCCCCGCTGGCGCCCACCAGGCCCAGGCTCTCGCCCGGCTCCAGCGACAGGCTGGCGCCCCTGAGCACGGCGGCGCGCTGGGCGGTCCCGCCATGGACCAGGCGTTCGACCTGCAGGCGGCCCTGCGGCGCGGGCAGGCTGAGCGTCTGCGACGCGGCAGCAGCCTCGCGGGCAGCCAGCCGGCTCCACGCGCCGCGGGCCTCGATCAGCGCCTTCCAGCCGGAGATCAGCTGCTCGATGGGCTGCAGCGCACGGCCCAGCAGGATGGTGGCCGCCACCATGATCCCGGGCGAGGCCTCGGCGCCCACCACCAGCCAGGCACCCAGGGCCAGCATGCCGGCTTGCAGCAGCTGGCGGGCGATGCGGGCGGTGGCCGACAGGCGTGCCGTCACCGTGCCCAGCTCGGACTGCCCCTGCAGCAGCGCATCGTGGCGGCACTTCCAGGCGGCGACGCCGGCACCGGCCATGCCCATGCCGGCGATCACCTCGGCATTGCGCAGCAGGGCTTGCGAATAGCGCGCGGCGTCACGCCCGCGGTCCTGGGCGGCCAGCGTGGCGGCGCGGGTCAGGCGCTCGGTCAGCACGCCCAGCGCGAAGAGCAGCACGGCGCCCGCCGCAGCGGCCAGTCCCAGCAGCGGATGCATCAGGCCGATGGCCAGCAGGTAGATGGGCAGCCAGGGCGCGTCGAACACCGCCAGCACGCCGCCGCTGCCCAGGAAGGCACGCAGGCGGGAGACGTCGCGCAGCGCGTCGCCGTCCTCGGCCGTGCGCTGGCTGCCGCAGGCACGCGCCAGCACGTCGTGCAGCAGCGGGGGCGACAGGCCTGCGTCCAGCACGCGCCCGGCATGGGCCAGCGCACGGGCGCGGGCCACGTCCATGCACCAGCCCAGGCCCAGTGCCAGCAGCACCAGGATGCTGAGCATCGCCAGCGTCTCCAGGCTGCGGCTGGGGAAGACGCGGTCGAAGACCTGCGTCGCGTACAGCGCGGGCACCAGCATCGCCAGGTTCAGCAGCAGGCTGGCGCCGCCGGCCAGCAGCACGAAGGGGCGCAGCTGCGGATTGAAGAGCCATCTCATGGTCCGGTTTCCTCTCGTCTCGTTTGCCGTCTTGCGAGCCGCGCGGGATGCGGGCTCTGCGTACGGGGGGAGCTACGAGACGAGGGAGGAAAACGGTTTCACCCCTCCGATGGGGGGCCAGGGCGGCAGGAAGCCGCAGCGCGCGTCCGGGCCGCATGGCGAGGTGCATCCGGAGTTGTGGCCTAATCTAGCCCCTCGAAATCACCACCGAACCCGGAGCCTCACATGGCCATCAAGATCAGAACCGAGGCGGACCGCAAGCGCACGCCGGCTCCCGCTGCTCCCAAGGGCGTCACCCTGACCACCCACAAGGGCCAGAAGAGCAGCCTGGAGCGCGGCTCCCACACCCGCAGCAAGAAGAACCCCGGCAAGCGCCCCCACCAGGGTTGAGCCTGCCGTGACCTGCAGGCGGCGAGCCCACCGGGTGCCGCCTGCGCCCCTCGGGCAGCGCCCCCGCATGCCCGCACCATGCTGAGAATCACCGAGCTGCGCCTGCCGCTGGACCACGCCGAAGAGGCGCTGCGTCCGGCCGTCGTCTCCCGCCTGGGCCTGCGCGACGCACAACTGGCCGGCTACACCGTCTTCCGCCGCGGCTACGACGCGCGCAAGAAGAGCGCGGTGGTCCTCATCTACACCATCGACTGCGAACTCGCGCCCGGCGTGGACGAGGGCGCCGTATTGGCACGCCTGAACGCCCGCAAGCCGGACACCCACGTGCGGCCGACGCCGGACATGCGTTACCGCTTCGTCGCGCAGGCGCCGGCCGGCTACTGGCAGGCCGGACGGGCTTCGCCGCCGCTGCGACCGGTGGTCGTGGGCTTCGGCCCCTGCGGCATCTTCGCGGCGCTGATCCTGGCGCAGATGGGCCTGGCGCCCATCGTGCTGGAGCGCGGCAAGGAAGTGCGCCAGCGCACCCAGGACACCTGGGGCCTGTGGCGGCGCAGCGAGCTGAACCCCGAGTCCAATGTGCAGTTCGGCGAGGGCGGCGCCGGCACCTTCTCGGACGGCAAGCTCTGGAGCCAGATCTCCGACCCGCGCCACCTCACGCGCAAGGTGCTGGAGGAGTTCGTCCGGGCTGGCGCGCCCGAGGAGATCCTCTACGTCAGCAAGCCCCACATCGGCACCTTCCGCCTGGTCAGCATGGTGGAGAAGATCCGCGCCGACATCGTGGCCCTGGGCGGCGAGATCCGCTTCGGGCAACGCGTGACCGACGTGCTGCTGGAGGACGACCCCGCGGCCCCCGAAGGCAGGCGCAAGCGCGT
The DNA here is from genome assembly GCA_004322345.1 of Aquabacterium sp. Lineage (GTDB taxonomy): Bacteria > Pseudomonadota > Gammaproteobacteria > Burkholderiales > Burkholderiaceae_C > Aquabacterium. The sequence continues at coordinate 3,061 of SCTQ01000231.1, forward strand.
GCGCGGCGTGACGCTGGCCAGCGGCGAGGAGCTGCGCACCGACCATGTCGTGCTGGCCCTGGGCCACAGCGCGCGCGACACCTTCGCGATGCTGCACGAACGCGGGGTCTTCATGGAGGCCAAGCCCTTCTCCATCGGCTACCGCATCGAGCATCCGCAGGGCGTGATCGACCGGGCACGCTTCGGCCCCAACGCCGGCAACCCGATCCTGGGCGCGGCCGACTACAAGCTGGTGCACCACGCGCGCAACGGCCGTTCGGTCTACAGCTTCTGCATGTGCCCGGGTGGCACCGTTGTGGCGGCCACGTCCGAGCCGCAGCGGGTCGTCACCAACGGCATGAGCCAGTACTCGCGCAACGAGCGC
>SCTQ01000232.1 GCA_004322345.1 Aquabacterium sp.
CGTCGTTGCGTCCACAGGCCCGTACCGCCCGGTACGGGCCTGCGCACGCGCCTAGCCTGCGGCCCGATACGGCTCAGCAAAAGTACAGATCTGAGTGGCGCACCACACTAGCGACTGCGCATACCTGCGTAGCGGCCTACGTCATTCAACGTATTGGGCCTGACCCACCCCCACTCCTAATCTGCGTTCCGTCAAACACCCGGCCGGTATGGCTTGTTTCTCGGACCCACCAGGAGTGCCCATGTCCTCGAAAGATCGTCCCGAAGTTCCCAATCAAGAGGTGCTGGATCAGCTGCCCGACGGCCTGCGCCGCCGCGTGCTGCAAGGCGCTGCCGCGCTGCCGCTGGCCGGCCTGCCCGCGCTGGGCCGCGCCGCCGCGCCGGCCACGTCCGCCGTCAACACGACCAAGCTGGCCGTGACCGACACCGAAGTCACCGTCGGCCAGCTGCACTCCGCCACCGGCACGATGGCCATCTCCGAGACCGGTTCCATCCAGGCCGAGCAGCTCGCCATCGACCAGATCAACGCCATGGGCGGCATCCTCGGCCGCAAGATCAAGGTCATCAAGGAAGACGGCGCCTCCGACTGGCCCACCTTCGCCGAGAAGTCCAAGAAGCTGCTGGTCAACGACAAGGTCGCCGCCGTGTTCGGCTGCTGGACCTCCGCCTCCCGCAAGGCCGTGCTGCCCATCTTCGAGAAGGAAAACGGCCTGCTGTACTACCCGACCTTCTACGAAGGCCTGGAGCAGTCCAAGAACGTGATCTACACCGGCCAGGAAGCCACGCAGCAGATCCTCTGGGGCTTGGACTGGGCCTCGAAGGAGAAGAAGGCCAAGACCTTCTTCCTGGTCGGCTCCGACTACATCTGGCCGCGCACGTCGATGAAGATCGCACGCAAGCACATCGAGTCCGTCGGCAAGCTGGGCAAGGTGGTCGGCGAGGAGTACTACCCGCTGGGCAACACCAACTTCAACTCCCTGATCAACAAGATCAAGGTGGCCAAGCCCGACTGCATCTTCGCCGCCGTCGTCGGCGGCTCCAACGTGGCCTTCTACAAGCAGCTGAAGGCCGCGGGCATCACCGGCGCCAAGCAGTTCCTGCTGACGCTGTCGGTGACGGAAGACGAGATGCTGGGCGTGGGCGGCGAGAACTTCGCCGGCTTCTACTCGTCGATGAAGTACTTCCAGTCGCTGGACAACGACAACAACAAGAAGTTCGTCGAAGCCTTCAGGAAGGCCTACGGCCCGAAGGCCGTGATCGGCGACGTGACCCAGGCCGGCTACCTCGGCCCCTGGCTGTGGAAGGCCGCGGTCGAGAAGGCCGGCAGCTTCGACGTGGACAAGGTGGTCGCCGCCTCGCCCGGCATCGAGCTGAAGACCGCGCCCGAGGGCTACGTCAAGCTGCACGAGAACCATCACCTGTGGAGCAAGGCGCGCATCGCCCAGGGCCAGCCTGACGGGACCTTCAAGGTCGTCGCCGAGTCCAAGGACCTGATCGAGCCGAACCCCTTCCCCAAGGGATATCAGTAAGCAGTTTGCGGCGCCTCCTGTGGCGGGCCGAAGGGGCCCCCGCTGCAGGAGGCGTTTTCGGTTTCCCCGGCAGTTTCCCCTTCTGCAGTCTTCCAAGCGAGGTGGCGCGATGTCTCTCTCAGAAATGCTCAACATCGGCCTGATGCAGGGCTTTGCAGGCCTGAGCCTGTTCTCCGTCCTGCTGCTCATGGGCCTGGGCCTGGCCATCATCTTCGGCCAGATGGGTGTCATCAATCTCGCGCACGGCGAGTTCATGACCATCGGCGCCTACACCATCTACATGGTGTCCACCTACACGCAGAACCACTTCCCCAACCTGATGCAGGCGTACTTCCCGGTCGCCATCGTCCTTGCATTCATCCTCGCCTTCCTCGTCGGCTACCTGGCCGAGTGGGCGCTGATCCGGCACCTGTACAAGCGCCCGCTGGACACCCTGCTGGCCACCTGGGGCCTGAGCCTGGGCCTGCAGCAGTGCTTCCGCACCTTCATCGGCCCGAAGGAAGTCAGCCCCACGCTGCCCGACTGGCTGATGGGCTCCTGGGCCCCGCACGAAGGCCTGGACATCCCGATCAACGGCCTGTTCGTGATGGCGCTGACCGCGCTGGTCACCGCCGGCGTGATGATCGCGCTCTACAAGTCGCGCTGGGGCCTGCGCGTGCGCGCCTCGGTCTCCAACCGCATGATGGCCAATGCCATCGGCATCAACACCAAGCGCACCGACCGGCTGACCTTCGCCATCGGCTGCGGCATCGCCGGCATCGCGGGCGCGGCCTTCACCACCATCGGCTCCACCGGGCCGACCTCCGGCTCGCTCTACATCGTCGACGCCTTCCTGGTCGTCACCTTCGGCGGCGCAGCCAGCCTGCTGGGCACCGTGGCCTCGGCCTTCGGCATCGCCCAGACGCAGTCGATCACCGAGTTCTTCATCACCGGCTCGATGGCCAAGGTGATCACCCTGTCGCTGATCGTCGTGATCCTGATGATCCGCCCGCAAGGCCTGTTCGCCTCCAAGGTCCGCCGCTGAAGCAGCCACCGAATCAACACGGAGTACACAACCCATGAACGCAATATTGGGCAAGTTGAAATCCTCGGGACTGGGCAGCGTGCTGATCCTGGCGCTGGTCATCCTGGTGGTCTTCCCGCTCGCGCTGGACACCTTCCGCCTGAACCTGGTGGGCAAGTACCTGACCTACGGCTTCGTCGCCATCGGCCTGGTGATGCTGTGGGGCTGGGGCGGCACGCTCAGCCTGGGCCAGGGCGTGTTCTTCGGCCTGGGTGGCTACTGCATGGCCATGTTCCTGAAGCTGGAGGCCTCGGACCCGATCACCACCAAGATCCAGTCCACCCCCGGCATCCCGGACTTCATGGACTGGAACCAGCTCACGGCCCTGCCGGTGTGGTGGCTGCCCTTCAAGAGCTTCCCGCTGACGGTGATCCTGGTGATCGCGGTGCCCACGCTGCTGGCCTTCATCGTCAGCTACGCGATGTTCAAACGGCGCGTGGGCGGCGTGTACTTCGCCATCATCACGCAGGCCGTGGCGCTGATCCTCACGGTGCTGATCATCGGCCAGCAGGGCTACACCGGCGGCGTCAACGGCATGAC
>SCTQ01000233.1 GCA_004322345.1 Aquabacterium sp.
TTCTCTCTGTTCCTTCACGGTGGCGAGGCTCCAGGGCAACTTGGTCTCCCGCTGGCTTAGCGGGCAAAAGTGTTACCCATGTCCTCGCACACCTGTCACCCATGTCCCCGGTCTGTACAGACGGGGCCGGCGCCCGCCCCCCGCGACCTCCACTGCTCGGCGATGCACGCAGGAGCGTCCGGCGTAGCGCTGTTGGGCGGCTGCATCGCAAACACGTACCACCGAAGGCCGTCCTTGTGACGGCCTTCGCGCCTGTGGGGCTGCAGCTACCGGCCCGGCGGGCGCGGCTCCTACACTTCGCGCTCCCCCGAGCAGCGCACCCCGTTCCGTGCGCGAATCAACGAACAGGCCTCATGGAAGCCCTCACATCCCCCGACTTCTGGCTGGCCGTCGGCCAGATCATCGCCTTCGACGTCCTTCTGGGAGGCGACAACGCCGTGGTGATCGCGCTGGCCTGCCGGCAATTGCCGGTGGAGCAGCGCAAGAAGGGGATCCTGTGGGGCACGGTCGGAGCGATCGTGCTGCGGGTCATCCTCATCTTCTTCGCGCTCAGTCTCCTGAAAGTGCCGTTCCTGAAACTGGTGGGCGCGGCCTTGCTGCTGTGGATCGGCATCAAGCTGCTGGCGCCCGATGAAGAAGAACATCACGGCGGCGTCAAGGGCAGCGACAAGCTGTGGGGCGCCGTCAAGACGATCATCGTGGCCGACTTCGTCATGAGCCTGGACAACGTCATCGCGATCACGGGCGCCGCCAACAGCGCCGGCCACCATCAGATGGAGCTGGTGATCTTCGGCCTGCTCGTCAGCGTGCCGCTGATCATGTGGGGCAGCCAGTTCGTGATCAAGCTGATGGACCGCTTCCCCGTCGTCATCACTGCCGGCGGCATGCTGCTGGGCTGGCTGGCGGGGACCATGTCGGTGACCGATGTCGCAGTGGCCGAACACCTGCCCGCGATCCCGAAGCTGCAGTGGATAGCCGGCGCGATCGGCGCGGCCCTGGTGCTGGCCGTGGGCAAGCTGGTCGCCGCACGCAAGCCGGCCGCCGCCTGAGGCCGTCACCCGAACGGGAGCACCACACCGGATGGACAGCACCAACTGGAACTCGACCTGGACGATGGCCCTGGTGCTGGCCGGCGGCGCACTCGCGGGCTGGCTGGTGATGCTGCTGCTCTACAAGCTGATGGGCGGGCGAGGTCACCGCGAGACTTCCTTCCTCGGCGCCGACGCCGACACCGCGCCGCGTGAACCCGGGCGCAAGACTGCGGCCCCGAAGAAGTCGCCCGCCGCCGAAGAAGGCTGGGCGGATACCGTGCTGGTGGCCCCTGGCAGCCAGGGCCCCGAGGCCGCAACCGCCGCCGGCCCCCGCCCGGACGATCCCGACCTGCAGCCGCGCCATGCCCAAGGGCTGCTGCTGCTGTCCCAGCGTCGCTACGACTCGGCCTGGGCCGCGCTGTCGGTGCTGCCGCCCGACGACCCCAGCTCGCGCAGCCTGCTGGCCCCGCTGGAGCGGCTCGCCCAGGCTTTCGAGGAAGACCAGCGCTTCGAGCAGGCGCGCGCGGTCTACGAGCGCATGGCCGACATCGATCCCACCACCAGCGAGCTCAAGCCGAAGCTGGTCCGTGCCCGCGGCCTGGCGATGGCCACGCGCACCGGCACGCTGGACCTCAACGCAACGCAGCCCGGCCTGGTCAACGCCGCCAGCACGCCCGCGGCCAACCCGTCGGTGCCCGCGCGCATCGGCCGCTTCGTGATCCAGGGTGAGATCGGCCGCGGCGCGATGGGCGCCGTCTACCTGGCCCACGATCCCAACCGCGTGACCCCGGTGGCGTTGAAGACGCTGGCGCTGTCGCGCGAGTTCAACGGCCCGGAGCTGGCCGACGCCCGCTCGCGCTTCTTCCGCGAGGCCGAGATGGCCGGCCGCCTGCACCACCCCAACATCGTGCAGATCTTCGACTCGGGCGAGCTCGACGGCCTGGCCTACATCGCGATGGAATGGGTGCAGGGCGAGGACCTGAGCACCTACGCCACACCGTCCAAGCTGCTGCCCGTGCCGCTGCTGCTGCGCGTGGCCTGCCGCGTCGCCGAAGCCCTGGCCTACGCCCACAGCAAGGGCGTGACCCACCGTGACGTTAAGCCCGCCAACATCATGGTCGACCTGACCAACGACGTCGTGAAGGTGATGGACTTCGGCGTCGCGCGCATCACCGACTCCACCCGCACGCGCACCGGTGTCGTGCTGGGCACGCCGTCCTTCATGTCGCCCGAGCAGCTCGCCGGCCAGCGCGTGGACGGCCGCACCGACCTGTACGCACTGGGTGTCAGCCTGTTCCAGCTGCTCACCGGCCAGCTGCCCTTCCACCACGCGTCGATGGCCGCGCTGATGCGCGCCATCGCCAACGAGCCGGCGCCGGACGTGCGCAGCCTGCGCCCCGACCTGCCCGAGGCGCTGGCCAACGTGGTGGCCCTGGCGCTGGAGAAACACCCCGACGTGCGTTATGCCGACGGGACCCTGATGGCCGCCGATCTGCGGGCCGTCGGGGCGAGCCTGCGCATTCCGGTGGACAATCGCGCGCATCCGCCCCTTTCCGCCAGCCAGGCCACGGGCGCCCAGGCCGCCTCAGGCTTCGGCCCGCTGTCCTCCGCCGGTGCGATCGACGCGGATACCCCGGTTTCGCAAAAATCCCAGTCCTGAATCCCGCCTAGCGGGCGCCAAACAGACCTGCCGCATCGATTTCTCGCATGGAATTCGAGTACTTCAGCCAGACAGACACGGGACGGGCTCGCACCAACAACGAAGACGCGGTGGCGATCGACGCCGACCTGGGCATCGCCGTGCTGGCCGACGGCATGGGCGGCTACAACGCCGGCGAGGTCGCCTCGGGCATGGCCTGCGAGTTCATCCGTGCCGAACTCGGCCGCTGGCTGGCCGAGGCCTCGATCTCGGCCACGGACGCCGACGTCAAGCGGGCCATGGACATCTGCGTGGACAACGCCAACCGTGCCATCTTCGAAGCCGCCAACTCCAATGTGCAGTTCGCCGGCATGGGAACCACGCTGGTGCTCGGCGTCTTCCGCCCCGGGCGCCTGCTGATGGGGCACGTGGGCGACTCCCGCGGCTACCGCTTCCGCGCCGGCAAGCTCCAGCGCATCACGAAGGACCATTCGCTGCTGCAAGAGCAGATCGACGCCGGCGTGATCACGCCCGAGCAGGCTGCGGTCTCCGCCAACAAGAACCTGGTGACCCGCGCCGTCGGCGTCGAGGACACCGTGCTCCTCGAGGCCCACGTGCACGAACTGCTGACCGGCGACATCGTGCTGATGTGCTCCGACGGCCTGTCCGACATGCTCGATGACGAGCAGATCGGGCTCGTCCTCGGCGCTCACGATTCGTTGCTTGATGCGGGAAACGCCTTGATCGCAGCCGCCAACGAAGCAGGCGGACGCGATAACATCGCCGTGCTCTTGGCCCGTGCCAAAGGCAGCCTGACTCCAGCCTCGCCCACCCGTTCTTGGTGGCCGTTCCGCAGGACCACCAACGGCACATGAAGAATCCAGCCGATATTCGTTTCGATATTCGAGCCAACAAGCCGAGCCAACTGCCGAGGTATTGAATGGGAAAACTCGTCGTTTCTCTTGACGGGGTCGTGATCAAGGAAGTTCAGCTGACCAAGGACAAGACCACCCTGGGCAGGCGGCCGTACAACGACATCGTGATCGACAACCTCGCCGTCAGCGGCGAGCACGCGGTGTTGCAGATGCTCGGCAGCGACGTCTTCATCGAGGACCTCAACAGCACCAACGGCACCTACATCAACGGCAAGGCGGTCAAGAAGCAGTTGATGCAACACAACGATACCGTCGAGATCGGCAAGTACAAGATCAAGTACCTGATCGACGACGGCAACGACTACGAGAAGACGATGATCATGCGGCCCGGCTCGTCCGCGCCCATGGGGGCCGGTGCAAGCGCCGCCCCGGCGCCGTCGCACTTCTCGAACACTTCCACCGGCGGGCTCACCGGCCTGTCGGGCTTCGGCGGGCTGGGCGCCGGCTCGGTGGCCGCGGCCTCGATCAAGGTGCTCAACGGCGCAGCGGCTGGCCGCGAGGTCTCGCTGACCAAGGTCGTGACCACCGTCGGCAAGCCCGGCGTGCAGGTAGCCTCCATCACCAAGCGTCCGGGCGGCTACGTCTTCGCCCACGTGGAAGGCTCGGCGCGCCCCACCGTCAACGGCCAGCCCGTGGCCGGCGACCCGGTGCATCTGAAGAACGGCGACGTGATCGAACTCGCCGGCACCCAGATGCAGTTCATGCAGGCCACGGCCTGATCCCAGGCCGGCCGGGGCTGGGACGATGTCCACTGCCCCGATCGCGCCCGAGGCCAACCCGGCCCGGCGTTGGCGCCGGCTGCTGATTCCCCTCGTTCCGTTGCTGCTGGGTCTGGCCCACTGGGGCGGCCTGGTGCGGCTGCCATTGATCGGCACGCTGGAACACGGCCTGGACGACCTGCGCCAGCGTGTCAGCCTGGATGACCGGCCCGAGCAGCGCATCGTCATCGTCGCCATCGACGATCCGCGCCCCGACGGCAACCCCGAACGCGGCGCCAGCCGCGACCGGCTGGCGCGCCTGGCCGAGGAGCTCTTCGTGCGCCAGCGCGCCGCGGTCGTCGGCATCGGCATGGCCTTCCCGCATCCGGACGCGGGCGAAGGCCTGGCCCTGCTCGACAGCCTGGCAACGGGGTCGCTGGGACGGCAGATCGGGCCGCTGCTGCAGGAGCTGCGGCCGACGCTGGACCACGACGCCGCGCTGGCCCGCGCCCTCACCGGTCGCCGAGCGGTGCTGGGCTTCGAATGGCGCGACAGCCTGGCGCCAGGCCAGGCACCGCTGGCCGGCCGGCTGCCGCCCGCACTGCCCGCGCCTGCGGCCGAGGCCACTTTCGACCCCCCCGTGCACCGCGGTGCCGCCGGCAACCTGCCGGCGCTGGCCGATGCCGCCGGCCGCGCGGGCTTCGTCGACCTGCAGCCCGACGACGACGGCGTCGTGCGCTCGCTGCCGCTGCTGGCCCGCGGCGAAACCGGCGGCCTGCAGCCCAGCTTCGCGCTGGCGATGCTGCGTGCGGCGCACGGGGACATTCCCCTGCAATGGCCCGGCGGATCGCGCCTGCTGCTGCAGCCGGACCAGGGCCGGGCACTCGAGTTCACCCTCGACGCGCAGGCGGCCGTGCGCGTGCCTTACCGGCGCGCCAGCCAGTTCCGCATCCTGCCGGCGGCCGCGGTGCTGGACGGGCGCCTGCGCGAAGGCGAGCTCACCGGGCGCATCGTGCTCGTCGGCCCGATGGCGCTCAGCCCCAACGAGCTGCGACCCACGCCCCTGCACGGCACCACGCCCGGGCTGCTGGTGCAGGCCAGCCTGCTGGCCGGGTTGCTCGACGGCCACCTGCCGCTGCAGCCCGCCTGGGCCGATGGCTTCGAGGCCGCGGGCCTGATCGCCGGCTGCCTGCTGCTGGCCTGGCTGCTGCCGCGCCTGCGGGCGCGCGTCGCCCTGGGCGTGGCGGTGCTCGCGCCGGGCGGCTGGCTGGCTTGCAGCATCCTGCTCTACCGCGAGGCCGGCTGGGTGCTGCCGGTGGCCCTGCCGCTGGCCGGCGTGAGCGCCACGGCGGCGCTGGCCGTCTGGCTGGCCTATGCCGCGGAAGGCCGCTCACGGCGGGCGCTGGCGCGGCTGTTCGGCGCCTATGTGCCGCCCGAGCTGGTGCGCAGCATGGCCAGCGATCCGGACCGCTACACCCACGAGGGCATGAGCGCGGACAACCGCGAGCTGACCATCCTCTTCTGCGACATGCGCGACTTCACCCGCACCGCAGAGCGCCTGGCGCCGGAGCAGCTGCGCGAGGTGGTCAACCTGTTCTTCTCGTGCATGAGCGCGGTCGTCGCGCGCCACGGCGGCACGCTGGACAAGTACATCGGCGACGCGGTGATGGCCTTCTGGGGCGCCCCGCTGGACGCCCCCGACCACGCCGCACGCGCCGTGCGTGCGGCCCTGGACATGGCCGGCGAGCTCGACGGCCTGAACGCCGAGCTGCGCCACCGCGGCCTGCCCGAGGTGCAGATGGGCATCGGCCTGAACACCGGCCTGGTCTGCGTCGGCGACCTGGGCTCGAACACCCGGCGCAACTACAGCGTGATCGGCGATGCGGTGAACCTGGCCGCGCGCATCGAGCCCCTGACCCGCCAGTTCGACGTGCCCGTGCTGGTGGGCGAAGCCACCTGGAAGGCCGCCCACGACGCCACCTCCGACCTGCCCTGGCGCGTCGTCGGCCTGGTGCCGGTCAAGGGCCGGGAGGAGCCGGTGACCGTCTACGCGCCGACAGCCGTCGCCCACGGCCTGCAGGCCGACATTCCCGGCGCGCCGCCGCAGGAGGAAACGACGGTCGCGCAGCTGTCGCCTGGCCTGGAGCCAGCCCTGCATAAGCGGGAATCTGCCCCATCGCTTCCGCCCTCGACGATGGACCACCACCACCAGCACTGAGGACAATCCACTCCATGATGGTCCGTGTCCTCGGCTGCTCCGGCTCGATCGCCGCGCGCTGCTACACCACCGCCTTTCTCGTCGACGACGACATCCTGATCGACGCCGGCAGCGGCGTGGGTGAATTGCGCCTGGACGAGCTGGCGCGCATCGACCACGTCTTCATCAGCCATTCCCACCTGGACCACGTGCTGTCGCTGCCCCTGCTGGCAGACAGCGTGATCCGCCTGCGCATGCGCGGCGGCCAGCTGCACCCCATCACGGTCCACGCGCTGCCGGCCACGCTGAAGGCGCTGAAGGACCACATCTTCAACGGCGTGCTGTGGCCGGACTTCACCCGGCTGCCCACGGCCGACCAGCCCGTCATCCGCCTGCAGCCCATCGAGATCGGCCAGGTGATCGACGTGCCGGCTCGCTCCGGCCCGGCCCGCCGCATCCACGTGCTGCCCGCGGCCCACACGGTGCCGGCCACCGGCTACGCGCTGGCCGGCGCCAAGGGCTGGTGGGTCTTCACCGGCGACACCGGGCCCAACCCCGAGCTGTGGCGCATCCTGGCCAAGCAGAAGATCGCCCACCTGGTGATCGAGACCGCCTTCGGCGACGACGAGCGCCACCTCGCCGCCATCAGCGGCCACCTGGCGCCGGCCAGCCTCGCCTCGGAGCTGACCCACCTGGAGGGCAGCGTGAACGTGCACATCACGCACACCAAGCCCGGCGAGATGGCCGCTGTGCTGGCGCAGATCCGCGCCATCGACACCCGCCACCGCATCGAGCCGCTGCGCGTAGGCCAGCTCTTCGGCCTGTAAGCGCGGGGCGGCCGTGACGGGCTGCCGTGCGGGAGTCGGCGTGCAGACGCCCGGAATGTTCCGGCTGTAACGCCCGTGAAGCAGGCAGCTGACGCTTTTTGTCAGGCCGACTTAACAACACTGACGTTTCGCGTCCGCATGAGCTCATGAGCCTCCGGAATTACGCCAAGAAATCCGCGCTTTTTCGATCGATTCCCGCTGGCACACGGCTCGCACAGTACCCACCGCTACAGACCCAACCCGGTGACCGAATGTCACCATCCCAATCGTAGGAGCTCCCCATGAAGCTGAAGCACGCCGCACAAAAGGGTTTCACCCTGATCGAACTGATGATCGTCGTCGCGATCATCGGCATCCTGGCCGCAGTCGCCCTGCCGGCCTACCAGGACTACCAAACCCGAGCCCGCGTGACGGAAGGTCTGGCGCTGGCGGATGACGCCAAGAAGATGATCGGCACGAGCTGCAACACCGCCGTCGAGTGCGGCGCTGCGGTCACCGCCTACAACGCCCAGGCTGGCGGCACCGGTGCGAACAGCAAGTACGTCAACGACATCCAGATCGGCACGGGTAACTACAACATCACTGTGCGTTACAGCAACGCCAACATCGGTGGTATCGCCAATAACGACAGCCTGGTCCTGGCTCCCTACATCCGCTCCAGCGCGGCTGCCGGTGGTGCGCCCCAGCCCATGTTCACCGCCCTGGCTGCCAACGTGAGCGGCACCATCGACTGGGGTTGCGCTTCGCTGAGCAACGCCGTGTCCACCGCCCGCGGCCTGACCGCCCCGGCCGGCACGCTGCCCGCCCGCTTTGCTCCGTCCGAGTGCCGCTAAGCAGTTGATCAGGCCGCCCTGGCGGCCAGGATCGAGAAAGGAGGCCTCGCGCCTCCTTTTTGTCGTTTGCATGCCCGCATCCGACGATCGCCGAAAAAGAATGAGGAAGAGGAGTCCAAGCCCATGCCCGCCCGACGCACCCCATGCACCCTACGCCGCCCGCGCGGCTTCACGCTGGTCGAACTGATGGTCGTCGTGGCGATCGTCGGCATCCTGGCCGCCGTGGCCCTGCCGGCCTACCAGAACTACATCACCCGTTCGCGCATCGCCGAAGGCCTGATCCTGGTCAGCCAGGCCAAGCTGTCCATCGCCGATGCGCCGCCCAATGCCACCGACCTGGCCAACGTCGCCAACCAGTTCAATGCGCAAGGCGGCGGCGTCGGCGTCTCCAGCAAGTACGTGTCCTCGATCCAGATCCAGCCGCAGACCGGCATGGTCACGGTGACCTTCGACCCCACCAACGTCGGCGGTGTACGCGCCGGCGCGAACACCATCACGCTGACGCCCTACGTCACCGCCGGCGCCGCGCCCGTGCAGTTGCAGACGGCACTGGCCACCGGCGTCACGGGGTCGCTGTCGTGGGGCTGCGCGTCGGACGCCTCCGCGACGGCCACCGCACGCCAGCTCACCCCCCTGGCCGCAGGCACGCTGCCGGCCCAGTTCGTCCCTCCGGAATGCCGCTGACCGATGGCCCCCGCGGCCCATGAAGACGTGACCGAAGCAATACGCAAGTTCGACTGGCCCGGCCGCCTGAAGGCCATGGGTGCTCATCTGCTCATCTCCCTGACGCTGGCAGCCGCACTGGCGGCGCTGGTGATGCTGGTCTGGTATCCCTGGCCCTACAGCGTGCTGGCGGGCGGGCGCGGGCTGTTCTGGCTCGTCGTCTCGGTCGACGTGATCCTGGGGCCGGTGCTGACCTTCGTGGCCTTCAACACCGCCAAGCCGCGCGCCGAGCTGGTCCGCGACCTCGCCTGCATCGCTGCCGTGCAGCTTGCCGCCCTGGGCTACGGCCTGCACACGGTGTACGAGGTGCGGCCGGTGGCCTTCGTCTTCGAGGTCGACCGTTTCCGCCTGGTGGGCGCGGCCGACGTGAGGCGGCAGGAGCTGCCGCAGGCCCGCGCAGCGTATCGCCACCTGTCCCTGCGCGGCCCGCTGCTGCTGGCCGCGCGGGAATCGAACCCGGGCGACGAACGCCTGCAGACCATCAAGCTCGCCCTGCAGGGCTACGACGTCGGCACCCGCCCCAGCTACTGGGTGCCCTACGACTCCCAGCTCAAGCGCGTGCTGGCCAGTGCCCGGCCCGTCACGTTGCTGTACCGGCAGAAGCCCGAGACTGCTGCCGAACTCGACGGCCAGCTGGCCGCCATGGGCGTGGACAAGGCCAGCGCCCGCTTCCTGCCCATCACGGCACGGGTGCAGGACTGGTCGGTGATCCTGAAGGCTGACGGCTCCATCGCCGGCTTCCTGCCCCGCGACGGCTTCTTCTAGGGGCCTGCGGGGGCGAGACGGGCGCGCGGCGACAATCCGCCACGCCGCCCACCGACCCCGGAAAAGAACTGCATGAAGCCCTCCGCTTCCCCCGCCGCCGCGCCGTCCGGCGCCGCCTCTGCCCTGCCGCTGCCCCACCTGGTCCTGCTGTCGCTGCTGGCCGTCGCCGCGCCGACCCTGCTGGCCTACAACGTCTCGCCCTCGGCCACCTTCCTCAACCAGGCGCTGTCGCTGTTCGGCTTCGGCGTGCTGGGCATCTGGCTGGCGCTCGCCGACACCGGGCGCGCCATCACCGTGGGCAGCCGCATCGTCCCCGGCAGCCGTGCGCTGCTGCTGGCCTGGGCCTGCCTGGCTGGCGCCGCGGCGTACTCCACCTTCGCCCGCGGGCTGCCGCACAGCCTGGCGCTGTCGGCCTGCGGGCTGCTGGCGGTCGCCGCCTGGGTCTGGTGGAGCGCGCAGCACGCGGCCAGCCGCTGGGACCAGCCGGCCGACCTGTTCCAGGCCCTGTGCTGGGCGCTGCTCGCCGCGGGCATCTGCAGCCTGGCCATCGGCCTCATCCAGGCCCTCAAGCCGGACTGGGCCGTCGGCGGCGTGATCGCCTCGCCCACCGTCCCCGGCAAGGCCATCGGCAACCTGCGCCAGCCCAACCACCTGGGCACCCTGCTGATCTGGTCCATGGTGGCCACGACCTGGCTGGCGGGCAAGCGGCGCTGGCCGGTGGCGCTGGCGGCGCTGCTGCTGGCGGCGATGGTCTACGGCATCGTGTTGACGGCCTCGCGCACCGCGGCCATCGGCACCGTGCTGCTGCTGGCGTGGGGCGTGCTGGACAACCGGCTGTCGCGCGGCCTGCGCTGGACGCTGGTGGCCATGCCCTTCGTCTACCTGGCCATGTGGTTCGGCATGTCGGCGCTGTCGCACCTGGAGGGCGTGACCTTCGCGGCCGAGGCCCGGCTGCACTCGGGCAGCGACATCTCCAGCTCGCGCCTGCCGGTGTGGCGCGACACGCTGGTCCTCATCCGCATGCATCCGCTGGCGGGCGTGGGCTGGGGCAACTTCAACTTCGCCTGGTCGCTGACGCCCTTCCCGCAGCGCTCCATCCACTTCTTCGACCACACGCACAACATCCTCATCCAGTTCGCGGTCGAGCTGGGCCTGCCGCTGACGCTGCTGGTGTGCGGGCTGATCGCCTACGCGACCTGGGGGCTGGTGCGCCAGGGGCTGCTGGAGGACGACGGCACCCCGCGCGCGGCCATCGGCGCGAGCGCCGCCCGTGCGACGCTGGTGCTGGTGCTGATGGCCGGCTGGCACAGCCTGCTGGAGTACCCGCTGTGGTACGCCTACTTCCTGCTGCCCATGGTCTACGCCTGGGGACTGGCCATGGCACCGGCGGGCGGCAGGCGCGTGGCCGGCGCGGCCGACGGCAGCACCCCCTGGCACGCGCGCGCGGTGCGCAACGTGCTGGCCGCCGGCGCCGTCGTGGTGTGCCTGGGCACCGTCTGGATGGTGCGCGACTACTGGGCGATCTCGGAGATCTTCGCCCCCAGCGCCGACGCCGGCCCGCTGGAGCAACGCATCGCCCGCGGCCAGCGCAGCCCGCTGTTCGACTACCAGGCCGATTACGCCGAGGCCACGACGCGCGAGGAGGACGAGGCCGCCGCACCGCTGGCCACCTTCCGCCGCCCGCTGCGCCACCTCATCGACACGCGGCTGATGATCGCCTACGCCAACGCCCTGCATGAGAACGGCGACGACTTGCGCGCGCTGTTCGTCGTCGAGCGCCTGCGTGAGTTCAACCGCTTCCGCAACGAGCCCTTCCTCGACGCCTGCAACCCGGCGCCGGCACGCGGCAAGGACCTGCCCTGGCAGTGCCAGCCGGTGCCGGCCCAGGTGCTGGACATGAACTACGAGAACTTCATCGAGCGGCCGGGCAGCCGCCAGGCGAATCAGGAAGGCTCGCGGTAGGGACGCTGGGTGTTCTTGGGGCAGGCCGGGTCCTGACCCCAGCGGTCGGCGCAGATGCGCCAGCGGCAGAGCACCCCTTCCAGCCCGCCGACGGCATCGCAGCGCTGCAGCAGCTCGGTGGTGGAGTCGGCCGCCTGCGTGCGGGCCTGCGCCTGCGCCTGGGCCTGCGTTGGCGTTGGCGTTGGCGCCAGCCCGGCAAACGGATCCCGCGCGGCCGACGGCGTGTCGGCCTCGATGCGTGCCGCTGCCGGCGGCAGCTCCACCTCGCCCATGGACGCGGCAGGTGCCGGCGGCCATGCCGATGCCGGCACGGCCGGCATCGACGCAGCCGGTCCGGCCGAACTGGGATGGCGCGCGGTCAGGTCCGTGTCCACCGCGGCGGGGCCGCCGCCCTCGCCATGCGCGGCATCCGTGGCCTGGGCCGCATGACGCAGGGCCAGCCCGCCCGATGCCATCAGGGCCGCCGCCAGCAGGCCGCCGAGGATCCAGCGGCCGCGCGGGCTCCCGCGGCGCGGCGCAGGGGGGGACTGCAGGCTTCCTAGAATCCGCAGCCCATCGGTTCCGGCCCCGGCCTCGCCGGGCGCCTCCTCGCCGAAGAGGGTCGGACGGAAATCCAGGGCCTGGCCGCGCGTGCGTGCGGCGGGCACCGGAGCGTCGGATCGGCGGGGATCGGTGTCGTTCAAGCGGTACTCCCCGGGCGGCAGACCGTGGCTCCCGACCGCACGCGTGCATGCATGCGGAAGGCGCGCCCCCTGCCGATGTTGTGTGTAGTGGATGGAATTCTAGGCAGCGGGAGCACGCGGGCATGGTCCTTTGGGTGGGGGTGTACTTCGCGTGCGCGCTGGCCGTCGCCTCGCTGCTGGTGTTCGAGACACCGCGGCGCTGGCTGCTCGCGCTGCGCACACGCGGCACCGCCGGCGCCGCTCGCCTGCCGCTGCGCCGCCTGGCCTGGAGCGCCTCGGCGATGCTGCTGCTGGCCGGCCCGCCGCTGCTGCTCTTCGGCCTGCGCGAACAGCACCGGCTCGATGGTTTCGCCGAACCCAGCGTCGCGGCCGATGCGCTGGTCGCCCGGCTGCTGCAGGGTGAGCAGCTCGTGCCGCCGCCCCCGCCGCCGCCCCAGGTCTTCGCCACTGCCGAGGTCGAACAGGTGCGCCCGGCCTTGTCCGGCGCCGACCGCCGCTGGGACGGCCTGGACGCCGGTTTCCGCCAGCGCCTGCTGCTGGTCTTCAAACTGATGCGCGAGCGTCACGGCTACGAGATGGTGCTCATCGAGGGCTGGCGCAGCCCGCAGCGCCAGGACACGCTGGCCGCGCTGGGCCCCCAGGTCACCAACGCGCGCGCCTGGCAGAGCTGGCACCAATGGGGCCTGGCCGCCGACTGCGCCTTCCTGCGCGAGGGCAAGCTCGTCATCAGCGAGCGCGACCCCTGGGCGATGCGCGGCTACCAGCTCTACGGCGAGCTGGCCGAGTCGCTCGGACTGGGCTGGGGCGGGCGCTGGAAGCTGATGGACTTCGGCCACGTCGAATGGCCCCGCGCGGGTGTCAAGCCGCCCGGCTGAGCGGCACTTGCAACGAGCGGTTTCCCCTGGCGTCGGAACCCCCCGTCGGGACGGGTGGGCCCTCCAAAACACGCGGCTAGACTCGCGCCGCCCCAGCCGGTCCGACCGGCCGGAGGACCACATAAATCTCAGGAGGATCCGCTATGGGTCGCCCCTTCATCGTGCTGGGTGACAAGACCAGCCATGGCGGCGTCGTCGTCGAGGCGTCGGCCGTCACGGACACCCACGGGCTGCGCATCGCACGCGTCGGCGACAAGGTGACCTGCCCGAAGAAGGGCCACGGCGGCACCACCGTCATCGTCTCCGGCGACCCCACCATGGTCATCGACGGCCAAGCCGCCGCGCGCCATGGCGACACCTGCGCCTGCGGTGCCACGCTGCTCGCGGCCCAGGCCGTCAGCACCGACTGACCCGCCCGCGCATCCGCCAGAGGCCCACGCCGTGGTCAAGGCCATGCTCAGGTCGGCGCTGTGGTTCGCGCTGATCGCCGCCATCGTCTGGTGCTGGACGCTGTGGCAGTGGGACCGCACCCACCGCGACATCATCCAGGCCGACATCGTGCTGCAGCTGCTGGCCCTGCCGCTGGTGCTGTTCGCCGGCCTCCTGCTCCTGCGTTGGGGCTGGCAGGCCAGCGGCCGCGCTCCGGAGGCACCGCGCATCCGGCCGGCCGCCGTCGCGTCGACGCCGCCCATGCCCTCGCCGGCACCTGCCGAGGCCGGCTGCCTGCTGCTGGCGCAGGCCGTGTCCACCGCCGCCGGCAACGGTGCCGCCGAGCTGCCGGCCGCGCTGCGCGAAGGCCGCGTCCGCCCCACTCCCGATGCCGCACTGCGCGACGACGAAGACCTGGCGCCCTTCTCCACCCGCGTCGATGGCCTGGACGATGCCGCCGCGGCCGCCACCCCCCATGCGGACACGCCGCCCGCACGCCTGCTGCGCAGCCTCGCACTGCTGGAATCCTGCCTCCCGGCGCTGGATGCGGCCGGCCCGTGGCTGGACCTGCTGCTGGCCCGGATGTCGCCGCCGGCCCGCCCCGGCGGCGACACCATCGTGCCCACCGAGCTGGCCGCGCGCGGCCAGGCCTTCCCTGGCACGCCCCTCGTCGCCCTGCCCGCGCACCAGGCCGCGCTGCAGCCCGGCGCCCCGGCCTTCGACATCTGGCTGGCCCTCAGCCCGGAGCTGCCGCCCGCCGCGGCCGACACCGCGTTGTCCTGGCTGGCCGCGCGCGCCGGCACCCTGCCCGGCTTCGAGCCTCGCGCCCACCGCCTGCTGCTGCGCCGCCCGCGCAGCGGCGTCACCCTGCTGGCCGAAGCCCAGCAGCAGCTCGTGGACTGGCAGCGCGCCGGCCGCGCCGGGCTGCTGCTGGTGCTGGCGGCCGACAGCCTGCTCGACGATGCCGCGCTGCTGCAGCCTGCGCGCCTGGGCCTGGCCATCAACGGCCGCCGCACCAAGGGCCTGAGCCTGGGTGAAGCCGGCGTGGCGCTGCTGCTGGGCACCCGCGGCCTGGCCCGGCATGCAGCCGCCGCGCAGCACGCGCCGCAGGCCCCGGCCGCCCGGTGTGTCCTGCCGCCGCTGGCCACGCGCTCACGCGACAAGTCCGCCGACGCCGACGGCCGCGTCGGCGCCGAGGCCGCGCAGGCAGTGCTCGAGCAGGCCCTGCGCGTGCCGGGCCTGGCGGGCGCCACCGCCACCCATCTCGCCACCGATGCCGACCTGCGTCCCAGCCGCAGCACCGAGCTCTACGGCGCCGTGCTCGAACACGCCGCCCATCTCGACGTGGCCGAGGACCTCAGCGTCCTGGGCGTCGCGCTGGGCGATTGCGGCATCGCCGCCGCCCCGCTGGCCCTGGCCACCGCCGCCGCCGTCTGCGCCCGCACGCGCCTGCCCGCGGCCTGGCTGTCCGTCATCGACGCCCATGCGCGCGGCGCGGGCCTCGTGCTGCCCGGCGATCCCGACGGCGGCACACCCACGCCCACCGCGCCCCATCCGCAGTAAGCCATGCAAAGACTCTGGAGTTTCCTCGTCGACGCCCGCACCCTGGCCGTGATCGGTCTGGCTGCCCTGGCGGCCTTCCTCTTCCTGGGTGCCAACGAGCTGCGCATCGCCGCCGTGTGGGCCGCCGTGCTGCTGGGCAGCGGGCTGGTGGTGGCCGGCATCGTATGGCTGCTGCGCCGCCGCCGCGAACGCCGCGCCGCGGCGGGCCTGGAGGCTGCGCTGGAAGACCAGGCCGCGCAGGCCGTGCGGGCCGCGGAGCAAAGCGCCGACGCCGACCGCCGCGCCGAGGTCGAGGCGCTGCGCGACCGCATGCGCGAGGCCATCCGCACGCTGAAACGCTCCAGGCTGGGCCACGCCTCCCGCTCGCAGGCTCTGTACGCCCTGCCCTGGTACCTCGTGATAGGCAACCCGGCCGCGGGCAAGAGCACGGCCGTCGTGCGCTCGGGCCTGCAGTTTCCCTTCGCCGACGCCGGCGCCTCGGGCAGCGCCCAGGGCCACGGCCCGGCCGGCAGCGACGCCATCCTGCAAGGCATAGGCGGCACCCGCAACTGCGACTGGTTCTTCACCACCGAAGGCATCCTGCTGGACACCGCCGGCCGCTACGCCGTGCACGACGAGGACCGCGGCGAGTGGCTGGGCTTCCTCGGCCTGCTGAAGAAGCACCGCCCGCGCGCGCCGATCAACGGCATCGTCGTCGCGGCCAGCCTGTCCGAGCTGGTGGGCGCCCGGCCCGAGTTCGGCATCGAGCTGGCCAAGCAGCTGCGCCAGCGCATGCAGGAGATCACCGAGCAGCTGGAAGTCGAGGCACCGGTCTACGTCGTCTTCACCAAGGCCGACCTGATCGCCGGCTTCGCCGAGTTCTTCATGGACCGCGACCCGGCCGAGCGCGAGCGCGCCTGGGGCGCGACGCTGCCCTATGCGCCAGCGGCCGCGGCCGGCGCACCGCAACCCGCCAGCGCCGCCCTGCAGTTCGACCGGCACTTCGAGCTGCTCTACGCGGGCCTGAAGGACAGCTCGGTCGCCCACATGGCCCAGCACCGCGGCGAGCAGCTGCCGCCCGGCGTGCTGGCCTTCCCGCTGGAGTTCGCCGCGCTCAAGCCCGCGCTGCGCAACTTCATCGCCACGCTGTTCGAGGACAACCCCTACCAGTTCCGCCCCGTCTTCCGCGGCTTCTACTTCACCAGCGCCGTGCAGCAGGGCGAGTCCACCGGCCGCGCCAGCGCGCGCGTGGCCCAGCGCTTCGCGCTCGGCAGCCCGGCCGATGCGGGCGCCGCGGTCTACAGCAACGCCGGCTTTTTCCTGAAGGACCTGTTCTCCAAGGTCATCTTCGCCGACCGCCAGCTCGTGCGGCAGCGCATGAGCCCGGCCCACCGGCGCATGCGGCTGGCCGGCTTCCTCGGCGGCGCAGCCACGCTGGGCCTGGTGCTGGGGCTGCTGACCTGGTCTTATGTCGGCAACCAGCGCCTGCTGGCCGACACGCGCGCCGACCTCGACGCCGCCGCGAAGCTGCAGGAGAACCGGCTGGACCTGGGCTCGCGCCTGGACGCGCTGCAGAAGCTGCAGGACCGCCTGGCCCAGCTGCAGGGCTGGCGCGAGTCGCATCCGTGGTCGGTGGGACTGGGCCTCTACCAGGGCGACCGGCTGGAGGCCGGCCTGCGGCGCGAGTACTTCAACGGCCTGCGCGTGGTCGCGCTGAAGCCGGTGGCCGAGAGCCTGGAGGCCTACCTGCAGGAGGTCAACGCGCAATCGGACCAGCTCAAGCCGCTGGCGCAGGCCGCGGCCGAGGCGCCCGCGGCGGCGGCCAGCGGCACGCCGTCCGGCACCCCCTACGCCGGCGCCCAGCCCACCGATGTCTCCGACGCCTACAACGCGCTGAAGACCTACCTGATGCTGACCGACCGCCGCCGCCTGGAAGCCGGCCACGCGGGCGACCAGCTCACGCGCTTCTGGCGCGGCTGGCTGGAGGCCAACCGAGGCGGCATGCCGCGTGAGGAGCTGATCCGCAAGGCCGAGGGCATCGTCTCCTACGCGCTGACGCAGATGGCCGCGGCCGACTTCCCGCAGATCGATCCCAACCTCGGCCTGGTGGACGCGACGCGCGAGAACCTGCGCCGCGTGGTGCGCGGCATGCCGGCGCGCGAGCGCGTCTATGCCGAGATCAAGGCCCGCGCGGCCACGCGCTTCGCACCGCTGACCGTGGCCTCCATCACCGGCGACAGCGGCAACGGCGTCGTCGCCGGCAGCACGGCCGTCAGCGGCGTCTATACCAAGGCCGCCTGGAACGGCTACGTCAGGCAGGCCATCGAGGATGCGGCGAACAAGGAGCTGCAGGCCGAGGACTGGGTGCTCAAGAGCGCGCTGCGCGACGACCTGACGCTGGAAGGCAGCCCGCAGGCCATCCAGAAGGCGCTGACCGAGCAGTACAAGCAGGAATACGTGCGCGAGTGGAAGCGCTTCATGCAGGGCGTGAGCGTGGCCGAGTTCACCGACTTCGACGGCGCCATCACGAAGATGAACCGCCTGGGAGATCCGGCCGCCTCGCCGCTGGGCAAGCTGATGCAGGCGCTGTACGACGAGACCTCCTGGGACAACCCTTCGCTGGTCAACGAGCGCCTGGCCCAGGCGCGCGGCGGCGTGGTGGAATGGTTCAAGCGCAGCGTGCTGGGCCAGGTGCCCTCGCAGGTCAACGTCAACGTGCAGCTGGCCGGCACGCCGGGCGAGGTGCCTGGCTACCCTGTCGGCCCGGTGGGCCGCGAGTTCGCCGGCGTCGGCAGGCTGATGATGACGCGCGACGGGGGTTCCAACGGTGCGCCCACGCAGATGCGCCAGTACCTGGACGCACTGTCCAGGCTGCGCACGCGCTTCAACCAGATCAAGACCCAGGGCGACCCGGGCCCGGCCGCGCGCGCGCTGATGCAGGCCACGCTGGACGGCGGCGGCTCGGAGCTGGCCGACGCGCTGCGCATCGTCGACGAGCAGATGCTCACCGGCATGGGCGACACGCAGAAGGCCGCCCTGCGCCCGCTGCTGGTCCGCCCGCTGATGCAGGCCTATGCGGTGCTGGTGCCGGCGGCGGAGTCGGAGCTCAACCGCGTCTGGCAGGCCCAGGTGGCCCAGCCCTTCGCCGCCACGCTGGCCCCCAAGTACCCCTTCGACCCGGCCTCGCGCATCGAGGCCGCGCCGGCGGAGATCGGCAAGTTCTTCGGCCCCGAAGGCGCCATCGCCAGGTACACCGAGCAGGCGCTGTCCGGCCTCACCGTGCGCCGCGGCGACGCGCTGACGCCGCGCACCTGGGCCGACATGGGCATCCGCTTGCAGCCGGCCTTCGCCACCGCCTTCGCCGGCTGGGTGGCGCCGGTGGCGGGCAGCGGCGCGGCGGGCAGCGGCGCGACCGCCGGCGCCCAGACGGTCTTCCAGATCCTGCCCCTGCCCGCGCCGGGCCTGACCGAGTACACGCTGGAAATCGACGGCCAGCAGCTGCGCTACCGCAACACCCAGGCCGCCTGGACCAGCTTCGTCTGGCCCAATGCCCAGGGCGCACCGGGCGTGAAGATCAGCGGCGTGGCCTTCGATGGCCGCAACGTCGAGTTCCTCAACGTGCCGGGCAACTACGGCCTGGAAAAGATGCTGGGCGCCGCCCAGCGCCGCAAGCTCGATGCGGCCACCTTCGAGCTGAAGTGGGCCAGCGGCAGCCTCGCCGTGCCGGTGAAGCTGCGCATCGTCAGCAGCGCAGGCGCGGCCTCGGGTGCGACTTCGGGAGCGGCAGGCAGCACGCAGGCCGCGGCGACCTGGCGCGGGTTGCAGCTGCCCGCCCGCGTGGCCGGTGCGGATGCACCCGCACCCGACACCGCCGCGGCCGCCGCCGATGCGCTGGCCCAGGCCGCGCCGGGGGCCGGCAGCGCGCATCGCTGACGGCCCGCCCGACAGGACCCGACATGAGCTCCAGCCTCCTCGAAGACGCCCGCGAACGGGTGACGGCCGTGGCGTCCGGCCTGGCCTCGCGCCTGGACTTCCCCGCCCTGCTCGGCCAGGGCAGCCGCCTGCTGCAGATCGAGACCGCCCTGCCCAGCATCGCCTTGCTGGTCGAGCGCCTGCGCGGCCGCGAGGCCGTCGACGAGCCCTTCCACTTCGAGCTGGACTGCCTGGCCACCTCGGCCCACCTGGAGCTCAAGCGCCTGGTGGGCGAGCAGGTGTCGGTGCGCCTGCTGCGCGCCGACGGCGGTTGGCGGGTCTGGCACGGCTACGTGACCTCGGCCGCCCAGCTGGGTGGCGACGGCGCCCTGGCGCGCTTCGGCCTGCGCCTGGAGTCCTGGCTGGCCTTCCTGGCCCTGCGCCGCGACAGCCACGTCTTCCAGGGCCGGCATGCGCTGCAGGTGGTCGAGGAAGTCTTCCGCGACCATCCCCAGGCCAACTGGCGCGTGGCCGCCGACCCCGGGCGCATCGCCGCGCTGCGCGTGCGCGAAACCTGCACGCAGTTCGACGAGACCGATCTCGACTTCGTGCGCCGCCTGCTGGCCGAGGAGGGCCTGGGCTTCCACTTCGAGCACGAGGACGATGGCAAGCCGCTGAGCGAGGCCCGGGCCGCCCGGCACCGCCTGGTCATCACCGACGCCGACTGCGCCCGACCTCAGCTGGGCCGCCTGCGCTACACCCGCCCCGACCTGCGCGGCGCGTCGGCCGGCGGCTTCGTCGACGACGGCCTGACCGCATTCGCTGCCGCGCGCCGCCTGCGCCCCACCGCGGTCACGCTGGGCCGCTGGTCGCCCGACCGCCTGGGCGGCGTCACCGGACAGCGGCAGGCGACGGCGCACGAGCAGTTGCCCGCGCTGGAGATCTACGACTCGGCCAGCGACGCCCGCCCCGGCCTGCAGGGCAGGCACACCGAGGCCCACGCGCAGCTGCTGCTGGACGCGCTGCGCCTGGACGCCCATCGATACGAGGGCCGGGGTGCGGTGCGCACGCTGGCCGCCGGCAGCCGTTTCACGCTGGACGGGCATCCGACCCTGTCCGGCGCTTCCTTCACCGTGCTGGCGGTCGAGCACGAGGCCGAGAACAACCTGCCGGGCCAGGCCAGCCCGCTGCGTGGGCTGGGCGGACGGGAGGACACCTCGCTCGACCAGGCCGGCGACGAACGCGGCGGCTACCGCCAGCGCCTGCTGGCGGTGCCGGCACAGACCCCCATCGTGCCGCTGCCGCGCCCACGGCCGTCGCCCGTCGGCACCCAGCTCGCACGCGTCGTCGGCGTGGCCGGCCAGGCGCTGCACACGGATCGCGACCTGCGCGTGAAGATCCAGTACCCCTGGCAACGCGGCAGGGCGCCGCTGCCCGGCGGCTCGCGCGCCACCGGCAGCGCCGCGGACCCCCAGGGCAACGCCCCGGGCGACGACAGCGCCGGCTTCTGGGTGCGCGTGGCCCAGCCCAGCGCCGGCAACGACTGGGGCAGCGTCTTCGTGCCGCGCGTCGGCGCCGAGGTGCTGGTCGCCTTCGCCGACGGCGACATCGATGCGCCGCTGATCGCCGGCCAGCTGCACACACCCGACGACCCGCCGCCCTGGCCCGCGGGCGCCCACACCGGCACCAACCATCCCGGCGTCATCAGCGGCCTGCGCAGCGGCTGGCTGGATGGCGGCGGCCACAACGAATGGCTGATGGACGACAGCGGCGGCCAGCTGCGCATGCGGCTGCGCGCCCAAGGCAGCGGCATCGCCGCGGGCGAGCTGTCGCTGGGCCACCTGGTGCAGCAGGCCACCTCGGCCGACCGCGGCAACTGGCTGGGCTCGGGCTTCTACGCCCAGACCGACGGCTGGGCCGTGGTGCGCGCCGAACGCGGCCTGCTGCTGAGCACGGCGACGCGCCCGGCCAATGGCACCTCGGTGGAGAGCACGCAGATGGACGCGGCCGAAGCCGTGGCCCAGCTCAAGGCCGCCCACGACCTGGGACGGCGGCTGAGCGACACCGCGCAAGCGCAAGGCGCGCAGAAGCTGGGCAGCCACGACCCGCAGCAGGCACTGGCACGCCACATCGCCGCCATCGACCCCCAGCAGGACGGCCGCCTCGGCGACGCCGCCGGCGGGCAGCACGCGCTCGAGCCGCGGGCCGACGGTCGCACGGCGGGCGAGGCTCCCGTCGAGGCCTTCGCCGAGCCGCGCCTGCACCTGGACGCCGCCGGCGCCCAGGCCTGGTCCAGCGACGGGCCCATCGCCAGCTACAGCGCCCAGGACTTCAGCCTCGTCGCCCAGGCCGATCTTCACCAGGCCGCGGCGCACACCTGGGCGGCCGTCAGCGGCGGCGGCAGCAGCCTCTACACCCACGCCGGCGGCCTGCGCGCCATCGCCGCCAACGGCCCCGTCAGCCTGCGCGCCCACACCGGCCGCCAGGAACTGCTGGCCGAGCAGGGCATCAGCGTGACCAGCAGCAGCGGCGAGATCGTCGTGCAGGCCGCGCGGCGCATCGAGCTGGCGGCAGGCGGCTGCCAGGTAGTGCTGGACGGCGGGGACATCACCTTCGAGGCGCCCGGGGCGTTCAGGGTGAAGGCGGCCAGTCATGACTGGGCGGGCAGCGGCGGGCGGGCGGCCCGACTCCCCGCCCTGCCCGCGGGCCTGGCCACGCAGCTGCCCCGGGTGCTGGAGCTGAACTTTCGCTACCACGACATGCAGCCGGTGGTCGGCGCCGACTACCAGGTGCACTTCGAGGACGGCAGCTGGCGCAGCGGCAAGCTGGACGACCAGGGCCACGCCGTGATCGAGAACACGCCGGGCCCGGGCCGCGCCTACTTCGGCTACGACGCGCGGGATGCCCGCCCCCGGCAGGAACGCCCGGCCAATGCGCTGCACGGCCGGTCTGCGGCAACGCCCGAGGAGGCCGCCAGCCTGCTGGAGCGGTACCTGCAGGCCGAGCAGGCGCACTTCACCGACAACTATTTCGACGACGAGATGCCGCCGGACGGCGACGTCGACTTCGAGGACCTCGTGGACGACTACGACTACCGGCAGGAACTGCAGCCGCCTGCCGAGCCCGAGGGCCCGCCCGGCGAGCATCCCGAGCACCACGACGAGGACACCCCGGCACAAGGACAGGCCGCATGAGCGCGACCACCACCGCAGCACGCGCCGCCGGCCCCGCCGCGCAGGCCGTGCGTCGCACCGAAGGCGACATCAAGACCTGGCTGGTCGAGGTACTGGACGGCACCGGCGGCAGCCCGGCCCAGATGATCATCACGACCGTGCTGGGCTGCATCCCCTACGTCGGCCAGGCGCTGGACGCTCGCAACATCATCCTGTCGGTCATCGCGCTGACCGAGGAAGCCGACAGCACCGAGCGCTGGATCGACCTGGCGCTGTCGATGATCGCCCTGGTCCCCGGCTTCGGGGACGTGCTGAAGAACGTCTTCAAGATGCTGCGCCTGGGCAAGCCGCTGGGCCGCATCCTGGATGCCCTGCCCAACCAGTTGCGCGGCAACGTGGAGCGCTGGTTCCGCACGCTGGACTGGGCTGCGTACGCGCGCGACCTGCAGCACCTCACCGACACGATGCTGGCCAAGCTGATCGATGTGCTCGACGGCTGGGTGACGCGTGCGGTGATGGGCAACGCACGCGTCAAGCAGGTGGTGGGGCACCTGGAGGGCGTCCAGCGCATGGCCGGACGCAAGATCGACGAGGCCATGCACAGCCTCGAGTCCGCCTACAAGAAGGCGCTGAACGATCCGCTGCCGAACACGGCAGCCGGCGCGCCGGCCGCACGCCGCGCCGCGAAGGAGACCACACCCGGCTCGTCTGCCCCCGGCCACGTGGCGCACACGACCGAAGGCACGCACACGCCGGCCCAGGGCAACGGCAACGGGTCGCACCGGCAGAGCCCCGCGAAGCCGTCCAACCAGAAGATCGGCTCCTCGGCCGAGCACATCACCGACTACTACTTCGTCAAGCGCAACAAGACGCGGCAGAAGGTCAGCAACCTGGGCGCGCTGTGGGAATACCAGCAGCCCGGCCACAACGGCATCGACCACGTCTGGCACCAGGCCCGGCTGCCTTTCGGCTACCGCATCACCGACACCAAGGGCACGCGCAAGGGCCGCCATCGCCTGATGACGCCCAAGGCTTTCTTCGACGCCGCGCGCCAGGGGATCGACATCTTCATGTCGATGGAGGACGAAGGCTCGATCCGCAATGCGACGCCGAAGCCCACGGTGGGGGATGGCAAGGAGATGAGTCATACGTGGGTGGTGAGGAAGGTGCCGCAGGCAGAGCTGATGCCCGAGCATGAGAAGGCCCTGACGAAACGGGTCAAGCAGTGGCGCCGCGAGTTCAACAAGGACGAAACGGGGCATTGGCGCCTTTCCGGGAAGGCGCCCTACGACAGAAGCTTCGTCACCGTGGTCTCGGCGAATCTCGACCAGCACGACAAGGGCGTGGGCAAAGACCTGCCGCGATGCAGTCGGCCCGTGAAGGTCCACCAGGTCGGCGCCGAGTTCATCCTGCCCACCGAGATCTATTTCGAGTGACCCGTATGCCGCAAGAGCCCCTGCTTCCGTCATCCCTGCCCGCGATCGATTGGGATCGCTGGATCGCGTGGCAGGTGCCATCGGAGCAATTGCGAGCGTCTCGCAGGGAGCCGCTGCTCGACCCTGCGATGTATGCCGACCTGGTGGAAGACGATCTGCCGGGTATCCGGAAAGTCACGCGAAAGGTTCCCGACAGGATCGAGCCAGGTGTCGACGCGCTCTTCGTCGCGACACAACAGCGCCTGTGGGACGCGATGAACTGGCTGAGCCTGCAATACAGCGCAGGAGCCCCGGTGGATCAGATCCGCGAAGTCTGGCCCTATGCGATGCGTTGGGCCGAGGAGTACGCGATGTTCCACGAGGCACATCACCTCGACCCGCAGAACCGGGGAGGCATCGTGCCGCACGCCGCATTGCGTACCGAGGACTACTGGATCGTGGCCATCCGGCTGCTGTGCTTCGGCCTGCTCACCGGCCACGCCAGCGAGATGCCGCGCGTCATGCGCTTCCTGGACTACGGCAACGAGCTGATGAACGTGCGCGACGGGCTGATCGAGCGCCTGGTGGCGCCGTTCGTGCCGGGACGCGGCGCCCCTGCCAACACATGCGCCCGCCACCTGCCCTACCGCAAGCTGTTCAAGGTCTTCGACGCCCAGCCTGTCCAGCGTCCCGCACTGATGGCGCGCTACCTCGACGAGTGGTACGAGGCCAGCCGCCGCGAGCCCTATTTCGACATGCACCTGGGCAGTGGCATCAATTTCTTCGGCTACTGGTCCTGGGAGGCCGCCGCCACGACCTGGGTCCTCGACATCGACGACACCAGCTACCGCGACAGGCCCTTCTATCCGCGCGACCTGGCGGACGACGCCCGCAGCCTGCCCCGCCCGGCCCAGTTGGATTCCTCGCCCGCCGCCGGCCCGCTGCGCTGCGCCGCCGGCCAGCCCTGCCCCCGCACCGGCTGGTGGTCCACGCCTGCCGCCGCCGACAGCCGCCGCCTTTTCCAGGCCGGAGAACGAATGCCCGACCTGCACGCCGACTACGGCGCGACGATCTGGCAGTGGGACGCACGGCAATGAGCCGGCTGCGCCGCCGTAGGCCCGGCGACATCAGGGCTGTGATCTTCACAAATCGCATCGGGTGGCAACAATCGTGACCTCTCCCACCACCCGTCCCCCCGGGCAGCCCGCCAACATGACAGCCGTACCCGTCGAGCTGGCCTATTTCGGCAAGCTGCCCTCGCGGGGCGATTTCGTGCGCTCGGCGCGGCACCCGGCGCTGCTACACCTGCTGGACCGCTGGCTGTCGCAGACCATGGACGGCATGTCGGCCGACACGGGCTGGAAGCAGGCTTTCGACACCGCGCCGGCCGTGCACTTCGCCTTCCTCGGCTCGCGCAGCAAGGTGGGCCTGGCCGGCCACCTGGTGCCCAGCCAGGATGCGTCGGGGCGGCGCTACCCCTTCGTCACCGCGGGCAGCTTCGAGGTGGCGCATCCCAACGACTTCATCGGCCTGAGCCCCCTGCCGCTGGCGCGGCTGTGGACACGGCTGGCCACCTCGGCGCGGCTGGCGCAGACAGCCGCCGACCTGTCCGAGGCCCAGCCGCAACTCACGGCCGACCACGTCGAGATCCGGCCCGACATCGCGGTGATGCAGGCGGCGCTCAAGGGCTACCTGCAGCACCACACCGTGGGCGACCTGGATGCGCAGATCGCCGGCACCTGGTTCGACGAGGAGGAGGCCGAGGGCTTGCGCGCATCGCGGCCGGCGTCGGTGCCTTCCTCGATACCGTCGTCCCTCCCGCCACAGGGCTGGAACGGTTTCTCGGTGCGCCGCGGGCTGTTGGCCCTGGGGCTGCTGCTGCAGCCCGTGGTGGCCCAGGGCACGGGACAGCTGGCCAGGTGCCTGGCGCTGCCGCTGCCGGTGGATGCGGGGCTGCGGGCGGAGGTGGCCGCCTTCTGGCTGCATCTGGTGGCGCGTTTCGTCGCGCGCTGGGACGTGGAGCTGGCGGTGTTCTTCGTGCTGCGCCAGGGGCAGCCGCAAGTGGTGATCGGGTTCAAGGGCGCGTCGGCGGCCATGCTGAGATCGGTGATCGACCCGTCCGTCGCGGTGGGCAACAAGGACCTGATCGACCTGTGCGGCGACTGCGCCTGGGTGGAGACCGCCCTGGCCGAACGCGGCGACTACGGGCTGCAGAAGCTCTCGGGCTACCTGCAGGATCCGCAGATGTCGCTGCGCCAGGCGGCCGCCACCTTCCGCGAAGTGTTCCTGGGCGAATGACAAGAAACGACAAGGGAGAGAGAACCAGCATGGAAAGACGACTCGTCAAGCGGCCGCTGCGGCTGCGTCGCAGCGCGGAGGCGGCACCGCCGGGCCATGCCGAAGGCCTGGCCCGCAAGGCTTTCGACCGCCTGGGGCTGGTCGGCGCGGCCTGTGCCATCGGCGCCTGGGGCGTGCTGCTGTTGACGGCCGATCCGGCCCGGGCACAGGAGGCTTCGCCTGCCACTGCCGTCGTCACCGGCAGCGGCGCGGCCCAGCCGGTGGTGGCCAGCGGCGTCGTGCCCGACGAGGCGACGCGCGCGGCGGTGCTGCAGCGCCTGCGCGAGGTCTACGGCAGCGAGCGCGTGGTCGACCAGCTGCAGGTGGGCGCGGTGGTGGCGCCGGCCAACTGGTCGGGCTACGTCGGCAAGCTGCTGACGCCCCAGCTCAAGCAGGTCAGCAAGGGCAGCCTGGGCGTGCGCGGCAACGAGGTGGAGCTGCGCGGCGAGGTCGCCAACGAGGCGCAGCGCCAGGAGCTGGCCAGCAATGTGGCCACCAGCCTCAACCCCACCTACACCGTGCGCAACCAGCTGCAGGTGGCACGCGCCGGACAAGGCGTGCTGGACGCGGCCCTGGCCGACCGGATCGTCGAGTTCCAGCCCGGCAGCGCGGTGCTGACGCCCTCGGGCCGCGTGCTGCTGGACCAGATGGCCCAGGCGGTGGCGCACGTGGGCGGGCACAAGGTGGAAGTCGTCGGCCACACCGACGCCAGCGGCGACCGCAGGTCCAACATCCTGCTGTCGCAGGCGCGGGCGGAGGCGGTGAAGGCCTACCTGGTGGACAAGGGCATCGACGGCGAGCGCATCGCCGCGCTGGGCGCGGGATCGGACCGGCCGGTGGCCGACAACGCGACGCCCGAGGGCCGGGCGCGCAACCGCCGCATCGAGTTCCGGCTGATGTCGGCCCCCAGTCGCTAGCGCGACAGCCCCCCGCGGGGGCAGGGCCTGGCTTGGGGCGGCCCGGCGCTCAGGCCCCTGCCGCCTCCACCGCTGGTGTGACTCAGGCGGCCCCGCGCTCGCTGGGGTCCGGCCGCTTGCCCGCCGGCGCCGGCGCCTGGATCACGCGGTTGCGGCCGCAGGCCTTGGCGTCGTAGAGCGCATGGTCGGCGCGCTCCAGTGACTGGCGCACGCTCTGGCCGTGCACGTGCTCGGCCAGGCCGGCGGAGAACGTCACCCGCAGCTCCGGCACGCTTTCGCTGACGGACTGGGTGACGACATGGTCGCGCAGGCGTTCGAGCCCGGCCAGGGCCTGCTCGGCACGGGTCTCGGGGAAGAGGATGAGGAACTCCTCGCCGCCCCAGCGCGCCATCACGTCGGCATTGCGCAGCACCACCAGGGCCTCGCGCACGAAGCCGCAGAGCACCTCGTCGCCCACCTGGTGGCCGTAGGTGTCGTTGATGCGCTTGAAATGGTCCAGGTCGACGATGGCCACGCAGAACAGGCTGCCGCTGCGTTCCTCGCGCTTGAGCTCCTGGTCCAGCAGCTCCTGCATGTGGCGGCGGTTGATCAGGTTGGTCAGCGAGTCGCGCGTGGCCAGCTCCTGCACGCGGGCCAGGGCCTCGTGCAGCTCGCGGCGCTGCTTCAGCAGGCGCTCGCGCAGCTCGCTCACCTGCTTGGCCACCAGCGACATGGTCGGCAGCACGCTGACGGCCAGGCCGAACTGGATGACCTCCAGCTGCGGCGGGAAGCGGTTGGGCTCCATCTGCGCCAGCACGGCCATCACCACCGCCAGCATCACGACCGCGAAGCCGCCGATGGCCAGGGTCTGGCGCGGCGTCAGGGTGAACATGCCGAAGGACAGCACCAGGGCCAGCAGCAGCAGCACCGCGCCGCGCGCCTGGCCGACGATGCCGTAGGCGACGACGATGGCGGTGATGGCGAACAGGCTCTGCTCGATCACCAGCCCCTTGTCCTTGCGCCGGCAGGACCAGCCCGAGCGCAGCAACAGGTAGAAGATGGTGACGCCCACGCTCATGTAGGCGATCAGCGCGTACGCGTGTTCTTCCTTGCACATGCCCAGGAAGGCGCCGCGCAGCAGGATGAACATGCAGATCAGGTAGACGTAGGCCGCCATCAGCGTGCGTGCGACGCGCAGGCGCTGGTGGCGCTCGGTGCCCAGCACCAGGTCGCCGACGGGCTTGAGCCACAGGGGACAGCTCATGACGCCCCCTCGCCCGGCGAGTACGCCGTTCGATCCCCCGCGGGGATTGCGCCCGCCCGGGGGCGGCCCAGGGCGGGGCTCATGGCTCACCTCCCGCGGGAGGCATGGGCCGGTCGACACGCGGCCCGGTATCGGCATCAGCCAGCACCAGCCCGCCTCGCCCCTGGTCCTTCGCGGCCTGCAGCGAATGCTCGGCGCGCTCCAGCGTGCGAATCAGCGTGTCGCCGTGGCGGTGGGCCACCAGGCCGGCGGAGAAGGTCACGCGCAGCGCCGGCAGGTGGGGCACGGGGCTGTGGCCGGCGACTTCCTCGCGCAGGCGGCGCAAGCCCATCAGCGCGTACTCGTGCGGTGTCTCGTTGAGCAGCACCAGGAACTCGTCGCCGCCCCAGCGCGCGACCACGTCGCTCTGGCGCAGCGTCTTCTTGATGGCGCGCGAGAAATTGCGCAGCGCCTCGTCGCCAATGTCCTCGCCATGGGCCTCGTTGACCTTGTGCAGGCCGTCGATGTCGGCCAGCGCGATGCTGAAGGCGGTGCCGTTCTGCGCCTCGCGGCGCAGGGCCATGGCCAGCAGCTCGCCCATGTTCTTGCGGTTGACCAGGCCGGTCAGCAGGTCGCGCGTGGCCAGCTCGTGGGCGCAGGCCAGGGCGTCGCGCAGCTCCTGCTGCTCGCGCTTGAGGCGCTCGCGCAGCTGGCTGACGTAGCGTGCGAGCAGGCTGACCACCGGCAGCGTGGCCGCGACCACGGCGAAGAGCAGCAGTTCCTCCTGCGGCGGATAGCGCAAGGGCTGCAGCCGCGCCATGACGAACATCGCGCAGCCGACGCTGGCCACGGCATAGAGGCCCAGCGCCATGGTCTGGCGCGAGGTGAGGCTGAACATCGCATAGACGATGACCAGCACGCTGAGCATCAGCGTGCAATAGCGCAGCGGGCCCGCCATCGCGTAGCCCACGGCCACCAGCGTCAGCGCCAGCACGCTCTGCTCGATCATCAGGCTGGGATCCGGCCGGCGCTGCGACCAGCCGCTGCGCAGCAGCAGGTAGAACAGCACCTGGGCGGCCAGCGTGATGCCGATGAAGGCCCAGCCCAGCGGCCGGTCCACCACGTTCAGGTGCATGCCCAGCAGCACCGCGGCGTCGCAGCCCAGGTAGACGGCCCAGGCCAGCAGCTGGAAGGCCACGCGCATGCGCACGCTGCGCTGCACGCCCAGCACCCAGTCGGTGCGGCGTCGCCAGCCGGGGAGATTCGCGCCTGGGGTCATCGTGGCAAGGTTCACGTCCGTCCTTCGCGTGTCGAAGAGATCGGGGGCGGACGCGGGGTCGTTGAAGAGATCACCATCCGTTCGGGAAGCCGGCTGGATGGTCGGCCGGGCACTTGCAGATGTCCGGTGATCGGCGGCAGGCCGCGCAAACTGAAGCGGGTGCGGCGGCCGGCGTGACGCTTTGCGCGCGACCACCCGTGGAACGCGGGTTTATTCCACCGGGGCGAGCGGCGCCGGCAGCGTCGTGTCGCGGGCCGGCAGGCGCAGGTCGCGGCCCTCCTGCTTGGCGAGATGGAGGGCGCGATCGGCACGCTCCAGGGTGTGGTCCAGCGTGTGGTGGGGCTTGTGCCAGGCCAAGCCCGCCGGGAAGGCCAGGTGCAGCCCGCTGTCCAGCGGCTGGCCGGCGAGGTGCGCGCCCA
>SCTQ01000234.1 GCA_004322345.1 Aquabacterium sp.
TCGGCCTCGGCGTAGCAGCCGCGCAGCGGGATGTGGGACTTGCGCGCGATGTGGCGCACCGAATGCTCGAAGCAGGCGGCGAAGGCCGCGGCGAAGAGCTGCTCGGGGTTCGGGCCGTCGCCCTTGCCGCCCATGGCGGCGGGCACGGCCAGCTTGAGCTTGAAGCTGCCGTCGTCGCTCTGCACGCTGCCGCTGCGACCACCCTGGGTGAGCATGCGGGCCTTGTAGACGAGGTCCATGCGGAACTCCTGTGTCGGTGGTTGGAGGAAGGAATCAGGCGCGGCGCAGCAGGCGCAGGCTGTCGGCGTCGGCGGCCATGTCCAGCGCGCTGAAGTCGTCCTGCGTGCGCAGGCCGGCGTCGGCGCCCAGTGCCAGCAGGGTGCGCACGATGGCCGGCTTGCCGCTGGAGGCGGCGTACATCAGCGCGGTGGCGCCGGTGGCGTTGCGGTGGTCCAGCGGCACGCCGGCGCGCACCAGGCGCTCCACGAGTGCCGCGTCGGCGCTGACGCAGGCCATCCACAGCGCGTTGTTGCCGTCGTCGTTGGTGGCCCGCAGGTCGGCGCCCGCGGCCAGCAGGGCCTCGACGATGGCGGCCTCGCCGCGCCAGGCCGCGTGCAGCAGCGGCGTGTTGCCGTGGCGTCCGCGGGCCTGCACGCTGTCGTAGGTGTGCAGGGTGAGCCAGGGTGCGAGATCGGTGGGGGGATGGGGAGTGTTCATGCGTCGCCTTCGATGGGGTCGCGGTGGGCATAGGGCGGCTCGCTGGCGAGGCGTGCGTCGTCCACGGGCCGGCCGATGGTGAAGTGGTAGAGCACCTGCAGGCGCTGGTCGGCCAGGCCCAGCAGCTGGTGCACGTCGTCGTCGAAATAGCAGCCGATGCCGGTGCCGCGCAGGCCCTCGGCCTCGGCAAGCAGGTAGAGCGCCTGGCCGACGAGGCCGGCCTCCTGCAGCAGGCGCCGGTAGCCGTCCGGCGCGGCCTGCAGTCCGTCGTCGAACTCGGCGACGAGGCTCAGCGCGAGACAGGCGTCCGCTGCGATGGCCTGGTGGCAGCTCAGCGTGCGCAGCGTGGCGGCCAGTGCGGGATGGGCGGACAGGCGCAGCAGGCCGGGCAGCTCCGGCACCGGGGTCCAGGCGTGGAGCGCGAGCAGCGGTGCGGCCAGCCGATCCTCGGCGCCCGGGCCGCGCGGCAGCAGGTAGGCACCGGCCGGCAGGCCGTCGACGCGGTGGACGAAGCACATCAGGTGCACGCGCGGCGCGTGCGGCCAGGCGTCCCAGGGCAGGCCGGCGCCGGGCTGCAGCGCGGCGGCGATGCGGGCCAGGGCCGGCAGCGGCATCACCGCCTGGCGGTCGAAGCGCTGGGCGCTGCGACGCTGCAGGATCAGCGCGGCGGCGGAACCTGCGGGCGCATGCGGCGTGCCGCATGCCGACGGCGACGGCGCGGCCCGCGCAGGTGCTGGCGAGGGCAGCGGCCGCGTCGCCTGGGCCACTTCGTCGATCACCGGCCAGCGGTACATCGGCCGCGGGTCGAGGCGGTTGGCGCGGCCGCTCCAGCTGCCGTCGCCGACGAAGCACGGCAGCACGTCGCCGCCGTCCAGCCGGGGGCCCACCTGCACCAGCAACTGCGGCTCCTCGCGTTCGGCCAGGCCGAAGTCGGCGTCGCGGCCGGTGCCCATCAGCGCGTGGAGTGCGTCATGCCCGAGGCCTTGGACCACGCGCGCCTGCCAGCCCAGCACGGCCGCCGCATAGCGCAGTGCCCCCAGCGCGTGGCCGGTGTCGAGCTGGCAATAGCGGAAGGCGCGCTCGCCGTACTTCCAGGCCTCGCGCCAGTGGATGGCGGACAGGCCCACCCACAGCCGCGGCGCGCCGGGCTCGGCGGGCTGCCGCAGGCGCTGCTCCAGCGCATGCGCGTAGGCGTCGTAGTGGTGGCAGCCGTCGGCCACGCCGGGGAGGTGGGCGGCCAGCAGGTAGACCTCCACCGGATGCAGGTTGCCGCTGGAGGGGTTGGCGCGCAGCGCCCAGCGGTCCGGGCCGTGGCGCTTCCACGCGGTGAGGCCGAAGCCCAGCTGCAGCAGCGCGCCGATGCCGCGGCGGTCCAGCGGGTGCGCGGGCACGCGCTGCGCATCCCCCAGGTCCGGCCACAGGGCCGGCAAGGCGCGCGCAGGCAGCGGCAGCGGCGTGCGCGGCGCCCCCTCGTAGCGACGGAAGGGATCGGGCTGGGCATCCCAGTCGAGCGTCTGCGGCCCGGCGGCGTAGTGCCGCAGGCTGTGCTTGCTGCGCTGGTGATAGGCCCGCGCGCGGGCCGTGTCGGATTCGTCCATGCTGGCGTCCTGTGGTCCGCATCGGCCTGCCTGCGGGTGCAACCGCCGTACCAGCGTCGCGGCAGGCGCCGTGGGCCCTCGCCGCTGTCGGCAAGCACACAAACCGCACGCGCCATGCGCCGCGCGGCGCCACGGATGCGACGAACATGCGACGAACCCGACGCGCCGCGCGGGGCCGCGGGCGTGGCACACGGGTTGCGGCAGGCAGCCCGTCGCCGGTCCCCGGCACGCAACCGACCTGCACGCGATGAAGCTGCGCATCGAACGCGACCATGCCCGCCTGCTGGCCGGCGAGTTCCCCGAGCTCGCCGCGCTGGAAGAGCAACTGCGCCTGGGCAGCCACGCCCAGGTGAGCCTGTTCCAGCTCGGCGCCGCCGCGCTGGAGCGCCTGGCCGGCCTGTGGGAGGCCGCCGCCGACGAGGCGCAGCGCCTGCGTGCGTCCGTGCTGCGCGGCATGGGCCAGGCGCTGCACGACGAGCGCGCGCCGCGCCTGCAGGCCGCGGACCTGGAGCAGCTGCTGCCGGCCCTGCTGCACCACCTGGCCGGGGACGCGGCACAGGTGCGGCGCGGCTGGCTCTTCACCGCGCAGCCGGACGGCCGCCCGCTGGCCTGGTGCCCCACGCGCATCGACTACATCCCGGCCAGCAACGACGAGGCGGGCAAGGTCTTCCTGGAGCTGAAGGCCAACGCACGCGCCGGGGTCATCACCCAGACCATCCGCCTGACCGCGCAGGACATCGAGGGCCGCACCGTGGCCGGCCTGCTGCTGTCGCGCGGACTGCTGCGCGAGACGCCTGCGCTGCTGGCGGCCTACGAGGAGACGGCTGCGCGCTACTTCGACTGGCGCGCGCGCGCCGGCGCGCAGTTCCTGGGCCGCGGCACCGGCTTCCACGCCGAGGACCCATCGGCCACCCACCGCGACAGCGACTGGCTGCGGAAGGACCGCATCGTGCTGTCGGCCCAGGGCGGACCCGCGCGGCTGGTCAACGACGAAACGCTGCTGCAGCAGCGCGACGTGAGCCTGGAGGCCAGCGGCGACATCGCCGGCCACTACCTGGGCAAGGCCGCCAGGAGCAACCGCTTCGATGCCGAGGATGGCGTGCGCGCGGCGCTGGACGACCTGCGCATCGCCGAACGCGGCCTGTTCACGCGGCTGCCGGTGCACCCGCTGATCCTGCTCTTCCACCTGGATCTGCACCACCACGTCTGGGTCCACGCCGACGACCTGCAGCCCTATGCCTACCAGCCTCAGCTCAAGCACAAGCTGGTGCTGCCGCCCGAGCAGACCGACCTGATCGACATCCTGACGGCCGAGATGGACGTGCTGATGGAAGACGTGGTGGCCGGCAAGTCCGGCGGCACCACGGTGCTGTGCGCCGGCCCGCCTGGCGTGGGCAAGACGCTGACGGCCGAGGTCTATGCCGAGATCATCCAGCGCCCGCTCTACCGCGTGCACTCCGGCCAGCTGGGCCTGAACGTGGTGGCGATGGAGAGCGCGCTGAAGGACGTGCTGCTGCG